>DATHSI010000078.1:0-3624 GCA_035464315.1 Candidatus Sulfomarinibacteraceae bacterium | reverse complement strand
CTCCTTCCGAAGACGCCGATTCGCCCACGTCGCTGCTCTGGGCCGGCATCCTTCCCGCCATCCTCATTATCATCGCCATCGCCTTTATCCGCATCACCATGAGAGGCCCTCTACTGTGACTGTCATGACCCAGCCAAACGTTCTCTTGCTGACCATCGATACACTCCGGGCCGACACGCTGGGTTGCTATGGGCACCCGGACAACCTTACCCCCAACCTGGACCGCCTCGCAGCCGAAGGCATCCGCTTCACGCAGGCCATTACCGGCGGTTCCTGGACGCAGGCTGCTATGCCCGTCATCCTCACCTCCTCATCGGCCTCGGCCTACGGCGGCTGCCTGACCGCCCTGTCGCCCGCGCGGCCCTCCCCCATCGAAGCCCTCGCCGCGCGCGGCTACAGCACAGCCGCCTTCTCCACCAACCCCCACCTGAGCCCGAAGACGGGCTACGGGCGCGGCTTTACCCACTTTGAAGAATTTGTCCCCGACGAACGCGATCCTCTGTTGCGTAACCTCAGCGGCGGACAGCGGCTGCTGCGCAACAGGATCTTTCACCGTATCGTCACGCCGCTGGGCATCCAACTCCGCCCCGCCCGCGTGTACAACCCGGCGCAAGAGGTCACGGCGTCCGCCTGCCGCTGGCTCGACGGCGTGCAGGCGCCCTTCTTCGGCTGGATTCACTACATGGACATCCACTGGCCCTACCATCTGGAAGATGAACTGACACAGCCTGACCAACTGGCAGCGGCGTGGCGCGACCTGGCCATTATGCACCAGCGGGCCAGTTTCAAGCGAGAGCGTGACATCACACCTGAACAACGCGACCGCTTTTTAGGCCTCTACCTGCAGGCGCTACATTACCTGGACAGACAGATCGGCCGGCTGCTCGATTACCTGGAAGCAACCGGCCTCGCGGAGAACACTATCATCGTCGCCGTCTCCGACCACGGCGAGGAGTTCCTGGACCACGGTCGCTGGGGCCATTGGGAGAGCAACCTGTACGATGAGATAATACGCGTGCCACTTATCATACGACTTCCGCAGCACGGCGACGCCACCGTTATCCACAGGCAGGTGCGCGCCCTGGACCTCATGCCTACGCTCCTGGCTCTGTGTCGCTGCCCGGCCCCGGGTTCCGGCAACGGTCTCTCGCGCATGGAAGGAACCAGCCTGGTCCCCCTGTGGCATCAGCCGGCCGGTTCATACGAGGTGACAGAGGCCATTTGCGAAATGCACCGCCCTCCCTGGCACCGCATCGCCGTGCGCACGAGCAGGCACAAGTACATCTGGGACAACAAGCAGCCCCAACAGCCCGAACTCTACGACCTGCAGGCCGATCCCGCCGAAACGACCGACGTGGCTGCAGACCAGGCTCAACGGGCAGAGGAATTTGAAGCGGTCGTGCGCCGCCATCTGGAACGCGTGGCGCTGACCGAGCCCTCAGAGCTGCCTGATGCCCTCGAACTGGACGACACGACAAGGCGACGCCTGCGCGCGCTTGGCTACGTCGATTGAGACGTGCGGCGTGATTGCGCGGTATCGTAAGGAACAGCAACCGATGCGCATCCTGGTTCTCTCCAACTTCTACCCTCCCGCCCGGCCCGGCGGCTACACTCAGTGGTGCCACGAGGTCAGCGACGGGCTACGGAAGAAGGGCCATGACATCAGGGTGCTGACCAGCCGCCACGAGGCAGAGAAGGCGGCCCAACAAAGTCCGACGGACGCTGGCGAGGCGCACGTCTACCGCTTGCTACACCTGGACGGCGACTTTGTGCGCTACAACGCCCTCCACTTTTTCACACAGTGGCGGCGGCAGAAACGCGAGAACGAAACGATTGTGAGATCGGTGATTCGTGCCGTCGAACCTGATCTGGTCTTCGTCTGGGGCATGTGGGCCATGAACCATGCCGTGCCGGCTGTGGCCGAACAGCTCTTACCCTCCAGGGTCGTCTACTTCATCTCAGATTACTGGCCCGCGTCGGTAGACATGCACACCACCTACTGGCAAAAGCCCGGTCGCCACCCCCTGACCCGTCCCCTCCGCGCCCTGCTGAGCAAAATCGCCCTGCGCATGCTCGCCCAAGAAGGCCGCCCCGCGCTCCGGTTCCGGCACGCCATCTGTGTCAGCGACGCCGTGCGCCAGATCCTGATCGACGCTGGGCTGCCCTTCCACGACGCGGAGGTCATCCACGGCGGGACGCGCCTCAACGGCTTCCACAACATCCGGCCCCGCTCGTTCGACTCCGGGCAACTGAAGTTGCTATACGCCGGCCAACTGGCACAGCACAAAGGCGTGCACACGGCCATCGAAGCAGTGGCCAGCCTGGTCAACGAGCAGGGCGTGCGCGACGTCCATCTAAACGTCGTGGGAGCGGGCCATCCCGCCTATGAAAGCTCCCTTGAGAGATTGGTGAAACGAAAACAGTTAGATTCATTCGTTACGCTTAGAGGGCGAGTGGACAAAGAGCAGATGCCGGATGTGCTGGCGCAGGCCGACGTCTTGCTCTTTCCCTCGATTTACGAAGAGCCCTTTGCGCGCATGACGCAAGAGGCAATGCTCGCTGGGCTGGTCGTCGTGGGTACCACCACGGGCGGCACAAAGGAGATCCTGGACGAAGGATACAACGGGCTCACATTCCCCGCCGGCGATGCAGAGCAGTTGGCCAGACAGGTCAGCCGCCTTGTACACAACCCGGAATTCTGCCGGCGGCTGGCCACAAATGCACGTAGCACGGTCCTGGACAACTACACGCTGGACACAATGGTAGCGCGTATCGAAGCCTATCTGGAACAGGTCATGGCAGCAACGGGCAACAATCGCACAAACTCCCCTTCAAACGGAGTAACCGACGATGCGCATATTGTTCGTCACTAACTTCTATCCGCCTCATGCCCCCGGAGGGCAGGCTCACTCCTGCCGGCAGGTGGTCACCGGGCTGCAGCAACGCGGCCATCAGACGCTCGTGCTCACCAGCCGGCACGGCGTGGCCTCCGCGTCTGGAGCAACAGAGCCAGAGGCGGCAGACAGCATCTGGCGCACCCTTTACCTGGAAATGGAACTCCAGCCCTGGCGACACGCGCTCGCCTTCTTCACCGCCCGCAGGCGCCGCGAACAACATAACCTGCAAAGCTTCCGGCGCTGTCTGCAAACGTTCAACCCCGACGTCGTCTTCGTCTGGGGTATGTGGAACCTGCCCCGGTCTTTGCCGGCCTACATTGAACAGCAGGCGGGCCCGCGCACCCTGTACCGCTTCGCCGACTACTGGCCCACGCTGCCCAGCCAGCACCGGCTCTATTGGCAACAACCGGGCCGCAGGTGGTTCAGCAGACTCGCCAGGAAAGCGATAGCGCCCATCGCGCTGGCCATCCTGGCGCGAGAGCAGCGCGAGCACCGCCTCCACTTCGACAATGCCTATTGCGTCAGCGCCGCCACGCGCCAGGCGCTGGTGCAATCCGGCGTCCCCGTCGAAGACGCCCGCGTCATCCACACCGGCCTGTACCTGGAGCCATTCCTCTCCGCCAACGGCAACCGGCCGCGCGAGACAAAGAAATCTGCCGCCCACATCCTCTACGCCGGCCGGTTGGAAGAAACCAAGGGTGTAGACACCCTGATTTCGGCCATGGCC
>DATHSI010000077.1:0-37714 GCA_035464315.1 Candidatus Sulfomarinibacteraceae bacterium | reverse complement strand
TGGCGGGACCGGGATCCACGTTTAATTCGCGTTGCAGACGCGTTGCACATTCGCGATAGACGGCGAGGGCGCCGGCGCGGTCGCCGCGCAGCGCATGCAGGCGCATCAGACGGCGGTAGTACAGCTCGCGCAACGGCTCCCGCTGCAACAGCCGCCGCGTAACTGTTGTGGCTTCCTGGTACTCTCCCCTATGTTCCAATAGTTGGCTCAGGCGCTCCAGCGCGCTTAAATATGACTGGTACAAGGCCTCGCGCCGGGACGCCAGCCAGGCATCGTAATTACCGGGGAGCAGATCGCCCTGGTAAAGCGCCACTGCCTTCTGCAGCGCGTCGCGAGTCGCCTGCCACTCACCTGCCGCTTCTGCTGCATCGGCACCAGCCAGCGCTGTCTCGAATTCAGCAATGTTCAGCGTAAAGGAGGCCTCGGGACGCCAACGAATTGTCGCAGCGTCGGCGTCGATAAAGTGGTCGGCCTCCGGCAGCGCCTGCCGTAGCTGGTTCAGTAACTTGCGCAGATTGGCCATTGCCTGTCTCTCGTCCGAATTCGGCCAAAAGAGAAATGCGATGTGCTGGCGCGATTGCGGCGCCTGTCGATGCAGGATCAGGTAAGCGAAGAAAGCTTGCAGGCGTGGAGAATTGAGCGAACGCAGTGGCGCGCTGTGCTGCTTCACGTCAAGGCCGCCGAATAGCCTTACGATCAGCACCGGTTCTTGGCGTCGATGCGAGTTCATTTGGAGCCCCTCGCAACGTCTTAGGTTTTCATAACAGCCTTACGCCCGCGCATGTGGCTAACAACCCGGGCATCTGAAATTATAACATACGTAAGGTGTACCCTTTGGATGGCTTTCTGGAGGGGAGTGCGAAAATGTTGTGATCGGGCCGGTCTCCTGACCGCGCCCGCGAAGTGGCTCGGTGGGGACACCGGCCACAGCAATTCACAAATCTTTAGTGCTCCCTTCTGGAGAAACAGCCTCCTTCCATCATATTTTTATAGAAAGATTTGATAAAAATTGACACGCCATTTGTTTGTTGCTAAAATCGACTCGAGTCGAGTTGTTTGATAATGGTTTGGTTTGACCAAAAAGGTGAACATAACATGGCTGTAATGGAACAGACTGAAGTCGTCCATCTGACCGAAGCTGCTATAAACATGGTGCAGGATCTGCTGCAGCAGAAGAATGTGCCTAACCACGGGCTGCGTGTATTTGTGTCAGGCGGTGGCTGCTCGGGTATGCAGTATGGCATGGCTTTAGAAGAAGATCCGCGTCCCTTCGACCACGTCGTGGAGCAGAGTGGCATCAAGGTGTTTATTGATCCCACCAGCATGATGTATCTGGAAGGCGCTACCATTGACTACGTGGATAGCCTGATGGGGGGCGGTTTCAATATTGAGAATCCGAACGCCGTTTCCACGTGTGGCTGCGGTCACAGCTTCAAGACGGGTAACGAACAGCAGGCAGCAGCTGGCGCCGGAGCCGCCGCGGGCAGCGGCGGTGGGTGCGGCTGCGGATAGCGGCTGAACGCAGTTTAAGCTTCAGAACGAGGCGTCTCGACTTCTCTAGTGGTTGCGGCGCCTCGTTTCGTATCTGGAGAGAGATGGCGCCACGGTATTTTACGGTACAGGAGGCCAATGACCTTTTGCCGACGATTGTACCGTTGATGGATCAGCTTCTGGAGCGACGCGCTCGGGTCGTTGCCGCTCGCAAGGAAATAGGTGGAATCATAGAGGATCTCCACAGCAATGTGGGGGGCGCCACCGCATCGCAACTCGTGCGCGACTTTGCTGCTATCGAGCGTCTGATGGCCAAGATCCAATCGTACGGTTGCGTGGTGAAGGATATGAACACGGGCCTACTGGATTTCCTGGCAGAGCGCAATGGTCGCGAAGTATACTTGTGCTGGCGCCACGGAGAACCACGGGTGGCTTTTTATCACGAACTCCATACCGGGTTCAACGGCAGGCGACCACTTGAGGAGTAGCCTGCTGGCATCTTATTCGGCAATCAACATCGTATAATCGTATTATGGTAAGTAACAACGAGTATTGGGGTATGAAACGCGTTGGCCGATTTTTCGAGCATCGCAGGAGGGTGGAAGATGTTCGGACAATTGTTCCGTAGAAAGCACGAACGACGTTCAGACATTGTCTGGATTGATCTCGGCGATTTGGGAGATCTGGTCAATCCGGACGGGCCACACGAGCAGTGGCAGGACCACGGTCTGGGTTTGCTGCGCACCATTTTGCATGAGAATGGTGTAGAGACTGACATTCTCTCCACGCGCGCCGTCACCAACTGGGATCAGTTGCGCCGGCAGCTGGAGGGGTATCGCATGGCCATCATGAACGTGCGCAGTTACACCTATCCGGCTGCTTTGAAATCGGCCAAAATCTTCAAAGAAGTTAATCCTGACGGTCTGATTCTGACCGGTGGTATGCACGCCACCGTGGCCCTGGACGAGATGGAAGCGGTGCCGGAATTTGATAAGATCTGCCAGGGTCCGGGTGAGAATGTGATCGTGGATCTTGTGCGCGACCCGGACAGCTTCTCACGTGTATTCCTGGGCCAGGGCGCTCGTTCCATGGCCGAGTGGCCCATGGTCGACCGCACGCTGTGGCCCAAGCCGGCCAGCCGTCGCCTCAAACGCTCTTTCAACTGGCCACTGGAACCGGAATGTGGCTGGGGGCCGGCGCCGGTGGCGACGATCCTCACCAGCCGCGTGTGCCCCTGGCAATGCGTCTTCTGCAACGAGAATTCGTATATTCCGAACATGGGTCGCCGTCCCGTAGATATGGTCATCGAGGAATTGAATTACCTGGATGAGACGTACGGCCCGCTGGGCTCCGTGGTCATTCACGATTCGATGTTCTTCCAGAACCCCAGCTGGCTGTGGGAGTGGATTGATAAGTATCCGCGTAAAGCCAACAAGACGTGGCCCTACTGGGCAGCGGCGCGCTCGGATACGGTGCGCCAGTGGCCCGACCTGTACGAGGCCTTAATCCGTGAAACCAACTGGACGACGGTATCTATCGGTTTCGAGTCGGGCAGCGACCGCATCTTGCGCCTGCTGAACAAGGAATGTACGGAGGAGGACAACCTCTTCACCATTGAGTTGACCAATCGTATTGGCGATAAGATGGAGCGTGAGGGCAAGGAGCCGCCCAAATTCTGGGCCAACATCATGCTGGGTATTCCGGGCGAGACGCCGGAAGATGCCTTCAAGACGTTGCGCATGTTGAAGACGATGAAGCGCGTTTTCCCCTCCATTTCCTACTACGCGCCTTATCCCGGCTCTGCCCTGGGTAATCAGCTCATTGCCGAAGGCAAGAGCCTGATGTCCAAGGATAATTACCATCGTTTCCCAGACGACGAGAAGGTGGTGGGCGTGGATTACGACTTCTACCGCGATTTGTTGGCCGGCAAATACGACGATGAAGTCAACCGCGGGCTGGAATCGTACCAGACGCGGCGCAGCGGTGACTTCAGCGACGCGCTGATCAAAGCGTAAGGGGGACCGGAGGCCGCTATGAGCAGCTTTAGCAACCCTCACTATATGTATCTGTTTGATCTGAAGAATGGCAAGAAGAAGCTGGCGTACGGTAAGTCGCCCGAAGATGCGCTGGACATTCTGAGCATTCGCCTGACGCCGGAAGAAATGGATCAGATTGAGCGCGATAATTACCAGAAGATCCGCCAGCGCGATCTACAGAAGTACGTGCACCTGTTAGGGTAAGCGCTGTCCTATTCATGTCCCTCTCGCCTGCTGCAAAACAGCTCCTGCTGGCCCTGGGTTCCGGCGCGACGCTCAAGTCGCACCGCGACCTCGACGGCAACAAACAGTATCGTCTGCACCCGTTGCACGGGGAGGCGTCGCATTCTGTGGAGTGGCAGACGGTGGAACAGCTGCGCGAGCAGCAACTGATTGACAGCAATAAAAAGTTTCCCGCCGCCACCTACCTTCTCACCGACAAGGGAAAGGCGTTGGTCACGACCTGGGGCAAGGATAAGGACGACCTGCCGCTCACGGCCCGCGGCTGGCGGGAGTAGGTGGGGCTCGGGGATTGGAGATCGGAGATTTGAGATTGGAGATTGACGACCGAATCTCCAATCAACCAATCTCCAATCAACCAATCTCCAGTCAACTAATCTCCAATCAACTAATCCCCAATCTCCACCTCCACCGCATCTCCGAGCGGGTTCCCTCCCACGTCCATTAGCGGGACGTTTTCCATATCCGGATACAGATAGAGACCTATACGCATAACGTAGGGGGGCGCGGCATCCGGGGGGAGGTCCAGCCTGAAGTGACTGACGACGACGTCGCCAGCCCGCCATTGCCGGGCGGGGAAAGCGGCGGCATCTTTCTGGCTCACGCGCCCGCCCGAGGAATCCAGCAGGTGGTTGAAAAAGTGGTAATCTTCGGGCCGGGGATGGTCGGCGGGGCGCCAGTAGAGTCGCCACAGCCAGATATCGTCTTCGAGGCGTTCCAGGTCGTATCCAAAGAGCTTGACGAAATTGGAGAAGAGAAAGGGAGCGTTGTACGCGATTTCAGGGGACGGCGCGCTTTGCCCGGGCAAGGCCATGATACGCAATTGTCCTTCGCCTGCGCGCAGAGGAATGCTCGTGGTCGCGCCGGCTGCGCGAGCGTAGAGATCTACCGCCGGGCCGGTCATTTGCCTGTCGAGCAACACGACGGCAGCGGCCTGTGGGAAGAGGGCGGACCGGGTCACATCTACGAAGCGGTGCGGTGTGTCGCGATGCAGGACGTCATAGACCGCGGCGAATTCCGCCAGTTGCGGGTCCTCGGCATCACTGGCCAGCAATATCTCTGCCGCCTGCGTTTCCTGTCGAACAGCCTCTGCTCGCTCCGCTGCGCGCAATGTCATGGCCAATGGCGTTCCGAACCCATCTGGTGTGTATTGGGTTACGAGGAACATGAGAAGAACTACCCAGGCCCACGTCTGCAGCGCGGCGCCTGTGCCCAGGCCAAGCCAGGCCAGCGGTCGCCAACGAGCGCCGGCCGGCCGGCCGGCGCCAAGTTGCAGCAAACGGCCAAAGAAGGCCCCGGTAACTACGTAGGGGGCGGGTATCGAGGGCAAGACATAGTGCAGGGTCATTTCCGCCGGAAAGGGAGTGAAGAATAGCGGTGTGGAAAGCAGCCAGATCAGAATGACGAGGCCGGCGTGGGCCTCAATGTCCGCTTCACCCCGTCGCGAGCGCCAGGGCCAGGCGCGCCAGGCCAGCCACAGCGCGCCAGCGATCAGAAGCCCGGCAAAGACCAGATGCCAGAGCGTCAGGTCGGGCATGCGGGCCAGATATTCCTGGAAGCGTTGGGGACCGGCGAGGCTATGGACCTCCACTCCACTGCTGAAGAGGTAGAGATAGCGCCACGGAGCCAGCGCTGAATGGTTCTCGCCTGCATGTGATTGCTGCAGGGCCGCCTGCCAGTCGACGCCTTCCTGCAGCAGCGAATAAAGGAAAGGCGCCACTAACAGGAAGGACAGGAACAGGCCCAACGCTACCTCTCGCCAGCGCAGCCGGCGCCAAAAAATGAGCGCCAGTAGCAGAGTAGCCGGCGCCAGAGCGATACCGGCAAAGTGTACTTGAGCCGCAAACGCCAGCAACGGAAGGTGCAGCGTCAGATAACGCCGCCTCTGTTCGACCAAGGCCAGCACGGCGGTGACGGCCCAGGCTATGGCCAGGGGCGGCAAAAGATTCTGTGCCCAGATTTTGCGGGTGTGTACGATGGCCCACGGAGCGGTGGCAAAGAGCAGAGCCGCGGCCAGGCCCGCCGCCGGTCCCCAATAACGGCGGGCCAGCCACCAGCATCCGGCGACGGCCAGCACATTCACAAAACCGGTGAAGAGGGTCGCAGCGTAGACGTGTTGCCACACCAGAAGCGGCAGCGCGTATATCCAGACGCTGACCGCTGAGTTGGGGAAGCCTACCGAGCTGTCGATGCCCTGCAGGGGAAAGCGCTGCAACGATGCTGTATCCAGGGCCAGCGCCAGGAGCCGCGCCTCGTCCGCTTTGAACTCCGTCAGGCCTGGCCAGCCCATGCGCAACACGCCCGCCAGCAGCAGAATGCCAACGAGCAGCAGCAGTTCCCACCGCTCACGGCTCGCTCTGACCATGCTCACGCCCTCAACCCACTTTCCACCTGGCATTGTCGCCATGCGTTTCCTGTTCCTCCTTCAACGTCCCATAGTCTAGCCGAACAACTACCTCCCACAAAACCAGACTCCCATACTTGCATACAGCGGGCGCTACTTCAGGCTCTGGCAACTCGCGGAATGCGCATGTACACTACGCCGCATGAGACGAAAGAGGCTGTTAATCATCCTGCCGATCCTGGTATTATTGCTGGCCACGGCGCTTCGCTTCTACCGTCTCGATGCCCAATCGTTCTGGAACGACGAAGGCAATAGCGCCCGGCTCAGCGAGCGCTCGCTGACGCTGATCATTGAAGGAACGGCCAGCGACATCCATCCGCCGCTCTACTACCTGATGCTGGCGGGTTGGCGCCGGCTACTGGGAGATAGCGAGTTCAGCCTGCGCGCCCTCAGCGCTTTTGCCGGCGTTGCCGTCGTCGCCGCCACTTACGCGGTGGGCCGGGCGGGGCGTTTGCGGCAATGGCAGGCGACTCTCGCTGCGCTGCTGGCGGCTCTCAATCCCGCCCTGGTCTACTACAGTCAGGAAGCGCGTATGTACGAACTGCTGGCGCTTTGGGCCGTTCTGTCCACGCTGCTTCTCTTGCGCCTGCTCCCGCGCCTGCCAACGGGCGCAAGTCGTAACCTTTGGATGCTGGCGGGTGCCTATGTGCTGGTCAGCGCGGCCGGTCTGTACACGCACTACTTTTTCCCCGCGGTGCTGTTTGCTCAGCTGTTGATCGTGGTCTCGTGGCAGCTGGCGGACCACTTCTCGCAGCCTGAGGCTGTGGTCGAGCGCCTGCGCCGTGCCGTCTCCGGAGTGTTGCGTTGGGCGCTGCTGGCTGGCGCTGCCGCGCTTCTCTACCTGCCCTGGGTGCCGATTTTTCTGCGACAGGCGGGCGGGCGCGCCGGTGATGAGGTCCGCGTCGCACACTTTGTGGGCGATGCGGCGCGCTGGTTGCTCCTTGGCGCGCCGGGCCAGGAAGCCCCGGTTGCCATTCTGCTGGCTGCTGCTGCATTAGGTCTTTTGGCGCTGGTTGTGGCTTTGTGGCAGCCCTGGCATCCGGCGGGTCGTCTGCCGGCTGCGATACCCGCGGCGCTCCTGGCGCTTGTCCCTGTTGGGTTCATGGCGGCGGTGGGTACCACGCGACCGGCCTACTTCAAGTTCATGAGCGTTTCTGTACCCTTTCTGGCTCTGTTGCTTGCCGCCGGCGTCGTCGCAGCCTGGCGCATTGCGAGTGTAGCCGGCAGGGGGCGTGTGGCTGTGCGTTTCGTTGCACTGGCTCTCGTTCTGTTGGTTGTCCACAGTAGCGCCCGCGCGTTGCAGGATCTGTACTTCGACCCGGCCTACGCACGCGCCGATTATCGCGGTATCGCTCAGCGTATTGCCGGCGCCGGGCATCCCAACGCCGGCATCGTTCTCAATGCCGCGAACCAGTGGGAAGTGTTCACCTATTATCACCGCCAGGGTGCGCCTGTTTATCCCATTCCGCGCGGGCAACCACAGGCCGGCGAGATTGCCGGCGAGCTTTCGCAGATCGCGGTGCGCCACGACCGGATCTACGCGCTGTATTGGGGGGAGGCGGAGCGCGATCCGCAACGCCTGGTGGAAAACTGGTTGGACAGGCATGCCTTTAAGGCTACAGAAGAATGGGTCGGGGATGTTCGCTTTGTGACCTACGCAGCGCCGCCGGAGCCGGGGATGGAAATGCAGCAGCCCGCGGGTGCGACCTTTGGCCGGGCAGTGGCGCTTGATGGTTATACCCTGGGACAGACAGAGCTCGCGCCGGGTGACATCGCCCAGGTGACGTTGTTGTGGCGGGCAGCCGTTCCGATAGAGGTGCGTTATAAAGTCTTTCTGCATCTGTTGGATGGGGAGGGGCGACTGGTGGCGCAGCGAGACGCCGAACCGGGCGGCGGCGCCCTGCTGACGACCGGCTGGCAGCCGGGACAGCGCGTGATCGACAATCATGGCCTGTTCGTCCCGCTGCAGACGGCGCCCGGTAATTATGACCTGTACCTGGGCCTTTATCCGTTGGATGACCCCGCCGCCCGGCTTCCTGTCGTTATCGAGGGTGGATCGGAGAGCGACACCTACCACCTGGGCACGCTGTCTGTAGAAACGCCGAATTCAGAGGCAGAACCGGGCCCATAGATTGGCCGCTACTCGACAGCACGACGGTACGATTGTCCCGTTGCGACCCTTCACGATTCTGACATAATCAACTCATGTCGGGGACGAATTTTCTCCGCATATTTGGGTTCGAATAGGTTCACGAACAGGCGATTTTCGCCTATTTTGAATCTACCGGGCGCCGGTAGAGCATTACAAGTGATCTTGATGAGACGACCAACATTAGTGTTGCTGGCAATTGCCGGTCTCGCCATTATGTTCCTGGTCGATCAGAACTATCGCCGTCGAGTCCATCAGGAAAGCGCGTACGTTCTGGAGTATACGGCCAACGAGGCGCGAGATCTGCTGACCGATTCCAGTAGCAGAAAAATTTCGGCAGTGGAGCATTTGCGGGCTTTTATGCTGGCTTCCCCCGATCTGCCAACGACAGAAGCCCGCGACTTCTTCGCTGAGCAGATCCTGGACACCACACCGGGATTGGAGGCTGTGCGCTACCTGAATCCCAGTCTGGTCGTAGACTATACATATCCCGGCGAGCACGTAGCGCCGGCAGAGCTGCAGATACCCTACGCATTGCCCTCCTTGCGCAAAGCCATAGGCATGGGCGATCTGACGGTGAGCGAGCCCCTTACCAGCGATGAAGATGATGTCTTTATTGTTGTCAACGGTGCTCTATACCGTGAACAGATGTTTATGGGTGTGGTGCAGGGTGTCTTTCGCCTGCAGCCGCTGCTATCAGAAGTGACCGGCTATCTGCAGCCCGATCACCAGTTGCAGTTGCTCAACGAGGACGGTGCTGCCTTTTGGGGTAGGGACGCGGTCGCTGGTTCCAGCCGCCAGGAGCCAATTGTATTTGGGGATAAAGTGTGGACGATGTCTATCGGATGGCAGGACGGCCCGCCACAGCCCGATCTGCGCGTGCTTGCGCTCATCTGGAGCCTGGGAGGCGCTTTGCTGTTCAATGTGCTGCTCCTGCTTAATCGCGCCTGGGAGCGCACTCACTGGCTTCAGGCCACGGTAGAAGAGAAGAAGGCGGAGTTGAGCAGCAGCCAGCAGCGCTACGACACGGAACGCGCCCGGGCCGAAGCTGAAATCAGGTACCTGGCGCGCTTTCCGCAGGAGAACCCCAGCCCGGTGTTGCGCTTTGCAGAAAGTGGTAAGTTGCTTTATGGCAACGAAGTGGGACGCTCGCTGTTGGTGAAAAGCTGCCGCTCCGGCGAGGAACCACCGGTCCACTTCTGGCAAGATCTGACTCAGCGGGGGCTCGAGTCAGGCGAGCGCAGCACGGTAGATCTCGTGTGCGATGGGCGCGTCTACAGCTTTGAAGTGGTGCCTTTTGTTTCGGAGCGGCACGTCAGTTTCTATGGGCGCGACATTACCGATCGCGTGCGGCTGGAGGAGGTGTTACGCGCCGTCGGCTTTTCAGCGGAGCAGTTCCTGCGCAGTGGCAGCTGGAAAGAGCATATTGAGGAAGTACTGGAAGAGCTGGGCACGGCCATTGACGCCAGCCGCGTTTACGTGTTTGAACGATCTCGCGGCGCAGAGGGCGGCCTGGTCCTCGACCGGCGTTACGCCTGGGTGGCGCAGCACGTCACGCCCGAGCTGGGTGTCCAGGTCGTGTGGCGTATCGCCGTCGAGGAAGCCGGGCTGGAGCGTTGGATGGACATATTGTCCCGTGATGAGCCGGTATACGGCAGGGCCGCGGATTTCTCCGGCGCCGAGCGTGACTTCTTGCGCGATCAAGCCATTTGTTCCATCGTCGCCGTTCCCATCTTTGTCGGCGACACGATTTGGGGATACATGGGATTTGACGATTGCCGGCGAGAACGGTCCTGGTCGGTCGCCGAGGTAGAAATTCTGCGTGCTGCAGCGGGCGCGCTGGGTGCAGCCATGCAGCGCGAACAGAGCGAAGGGGAGCTGCGGCGCAGCGCGGCGCGGGCCGAGGCTCTGGTGCGCACAGCGGAGCGCCTGAACCAGCCACAGGTGGGCTATCAGGCCGTACTGGACATGATCTGTGAGGAAGCGGTGCGCGTGCTGCAGGTGCCTTCTGTGGCTATTAGCCTCCTGGACGAAGATGCGGGAGAGTTTCAATTTGCTGCCTCGGTGGGCCTGCCGCCGCAGTTTCGCGCGGAGGCCCGGCCAGTCCCCGTAAATGCACTCGGTGAACTCACGGGCGAAGAGCCGCTGCCTATGGTGTTGCCCGACGTCCAGGCCCTGCCGCAGTCACAGCTGTCTGTGCTTTTTAAACGCCACGACTTTCGCACGGTGACGTTTGTGGACCTGACATACCGCGGTCGCCGGCTGGGAATGTTATCGGTGCATGTCTTCGGTGAAACGAGGGAGTTCAGCCGCGAAGAACTGGACCTGCTGCGCGGTTTTGCCGACCAGGCTGCGCAGGCCATTGCCAGCGCCAACTTGTTCCAGGCCACGCGCCGACTGCTGGAGCGGATGCGCCGGCAGTGGCAGCAGATGCAGCGGATTATCGACACCGTGCCCGAAGGTGTGATTTTGCTCAATGCGCAGAACCGCATCTTATTGATGAACCCCGCCGGACGCGAGTATCTGTCCCTGATGAGCCCGGTGGAAGTGGGCGATCCTTTGACAGGGCTGGGTGGGCGTCCGCTGGAACAGGTTCTTACAGCACATGGAGAGAAGATGCCCTGGCATGAGCTTCAACTGGAGGATGGCGAGCGCACGTTCATGCTGACCGAGCGGCCCATAGATCGCAAATCAGGCCGCGCCGGCCGTGTTCTGGTCATCCGTGACGTCACGGATGAACGACGCCGGCAACAATATCTGCAAAGCCAGGAACGCCTGGCCACAGTGGGCCAACTGGCGGCGGGTATCGCTCACGATTTCAATAACATTATGGCCATTATCACGCTGTATAGCCAGGCGCTGGAGCGGGATCCGAACTTCCCCAAACGGCGCGAGTACCTGGCGACCATCAGTAAGCAGGCCAAACACGCGGCCAATCTCATCGCCCAGATTCTGGACTTCAGTCGCCGCTCCGTGATGGACCGTGGTCGTCTGGACCTTAAGCCCTTTGTCAAAGAAGTGGTGAAATTGTTGCAGCGCACGCTGCCGGAGAGCATCGTGATCGAACTGGATGTCCAGCCTGGAGATTACCTGGTGCATGCCGATCCCACCCGGTTGCAGCAGGCATTGATGAACCTGGCGCTGAATGCGAGGGACGCCATGCCCCGCGGCGGCGAGTTGCGCATTGGCCTGACCCACATGCAGCTTGCGCCTGGCCGACGACCGCCGCTGCCCGATATGAGGCCAGGGGAGTGGAAGTGCCTCATCGTCTCAGACACCGGACACGGGATCGCGGCCGATGATCTGCCGCACCTGTTCGAACCGTTCTTCACGACCAAGGAGCGGGATCAGGGGACCGGACTGGGTCTTTCCCAGGTTTACGGCATCGTCAAGCAACACAGTGGGCTGATCCAGGTGGAGAGCCAGGCGGGCCAGGGAACGCGGTTCACCATCTATCTGCCGGCGTTGGAAGAGGATTCCTCGCGTACGTCCCAGGTTCCGATAAGTGATGATGAGTCGTTTGGCTCCGAACAGGGAACGATTTTGTTGGTGGAGGATCATGAGCCAACGCGGGTCGCCATCCAGGATACGCTGGAGATGATGGGGTATGATGTGCTCGTGGCCAACACGGGGCGTGAAGCACTGGCCCTGTACGGTGAGTATGCGGATGCTGTCGATCTGGTGCTCAGCGACATGATCATGCCTGAAATGGGGGGCATGGACCTCTACCGCAATCTGGTCGACCGGCGGGCGCAGGTGAAGATAATGGTCATGACCGGATACCCGCTGGAAGATGAGGGGCGGTCGCTGCTGGAACATGGTATCATCGACTGGATTCGCAAGCCATTTTCGCCGG
The DNA here is from genome assembly GCA_035464315.1 of Candidatus Sulfomarinibacteraceae bacterium. Taxonomy (GTDB): domain Bacteria; phylum Chloroflexota; class Anaerolineae; order Promineifilales; family Promineifilaceae; genus JAAYYY01. Next base: position 25,538 of record DATHSI010000077.1, on the reverse strand, counting down.
ATGAATTATCCGCGAAATTGAAGCAAGTTATGGAGCAACAGCAGCCATTGATAACCGAACCGGAGTGAACGTGCGACTGCTTTCTGGCGCAACTACAGTAGTTTGTGAGCGAAAGCTGGTAAAGCCGCAGTCCCGCCCGTGTGCCAGAAGAGCACGGTCTGCCCGCGTGTGAAGGCGCCCCAACGGATGAGGTCAATCAGGCCACCCATGGCCCGCCCGGTATAGACCGGGTCAAGCAGCACGCCCTCTAGCTGCGCCACCAGCTGGATCGCTTCTCGCTCGGTCTCCCCCACCTGTGCGTAACCCTCGCCCAGATAGTCGTCGTTGACGTCTACACGATCCGCCACGGAAATCGTCCCCAGGCCAAGGTGTGTGGCCGTTGCCGTGGCCAGCGCCGAGACCAATGTCTTTAAGGTATCGGCGCCGTGGTCCACGCTGACTCCCAGGATCTGGCCGCGAAAATCATACACTTTAGCGCCTAACACCAGACCTGCCTGCGTGCCGCCGCTGCTGCTGGCAAAGACGATGAAGTCAACGTTGATACTTCGTTCACGCAGCTGCTGGGTCAACTCTTCCATGGCGGCTACGTAGCCTGTGGCGCCCATGACATTGGAGCCGCCGAGTGGAATCGTATACGGTTTGCGGCCCATTGCTCGCACCTCAGCAGCCACCTCGTTCATCACCTCGCCGCACTCGCGGTCCTCGGCCCAGTAGAGGTGTGCGCCCAGCAATCTGTCCAGAAGCAAATTCCCCGTGCTCTCGGAAGGAGCCTCTCCGCGTAGGACGAGGCTGCAGCCGAGGCCGAAATGGGCTGCGGCGGCTGCCGTCTGGCGACAGTGGTTGCTCTGGGGAGCGCCGGTGGTAATCAGGTGATCGTGGCCATTGGCCAGGGCGTCGGCGACCAGAAACTCTAGCTTGCGCGTTTTGTTGCCTCCGGTAGCCAGGCCGGTCTGGTCATCGCGCTTGATCAAGATCTCCGGGCCGCCCAGGTGTTTGCTGAGCCGATCCATGTGCTCCACCGGTGTCGGCAGGTGGGCTATCTGGACGCGTTGGGGATAAGTTGGCTTCATAAAGGCTTGCCCTTCATCTCTTAGGTGGCTACGGCGCCCAGCAAGCGCCAACGTTTGTTTTTTTACCATAAGTCACAGTTTCTATCCACTACTGCCGGGCGTTGGCGCCGGTCGCTTTGGAGAATGCTCGGGCGCTGCTCTCATGACGCCATCCACGCCGCGTGCAGACAATTTTCAAAACGGAAGGGGATGACCCGTTCGTGGCCCGCCGCCGGCGCCAGTAGCCTCAGGAATCCCTCTTCAATGATGGCCAACCAGCGCCCGTCGGGCGTCCAGTCGTAGATGGGAAACGGCGTGGGATAGGCGGGATAGCTGACTGAAAATGCCTGATCGTTTTCCTTGTGCAGATCAAAAAGCTGGAACTGCCACGCTGTCGCCGGCAGACGTTCCAGGGAAGTGACCAGCAGCCAGTGCCCATCGGGCGAGAAGCGAAATGGCGGATAGCCCGCCGGCGTCAGGCGTGACGGATCCCCTCTTGGTAATTGCTCAAACTGCGCGATGAGGCGCAGGTCATCAGTGGAAAGGCGATAGGAAAAGATGGCGTGTGTTCCTTTTGCAACGCCGACCGACGTTGACCAGAGGAACAAGAGGTCGGGGTCACCGGGGTTAGCAGCCACGTAATTAATGAAAGTGAGCGGATTCGTCTCCGCCGCCAGCGCCTCGCCAAGCGCCTGAACAGGCAGCACGATGTGCGGCAGGTCTATGCCAACGGTAGCGGTCACGACCTGCATGGAGGGGGCGCCGGCATCGCGGTCATAGCGCACGTAACCGTATCGCTCGTTGTCCAGCCAGAACGGTGCCAGGCCGATCCCCAGCGGCGCCTGCCGCTGCCCCTCGTGGTCGCCGCGCCACAGGTTTTCGCCATCCAGCAAGAGTGTGTGAGTGCCGTATGGAGACCAGGTAGTGTAGCCGGATAGATCGACCAGCCGGCACCCCGTAGGGCCGCAGTCGTTGAGATTCAGCCAGTGATAGCGATGGGATCGGTTTTCTTGCAGATCGTGCAGCAGAAGCCGTGGTTGCGCCGAACTGGCCCAGCCCGCCGGCGGTTTCACCTGCTCAGACACGACCCTGTCCAGCAGCAATCTGGCCTCGTCGCCTTGCCAGTGCCACAGGCGTAGATGCGACGCCACTTCTCCGGGTGGTACATCCTGTAGGATGATGCCATCGCCCCCGGGTACGCCCAGGAGAAAACGGAAGTCCTGCGTGGGAAGTTCATTAACCCAGCGGTCGTCGGTCACTACATAACGGAACAACCGTAGAGGCTGGCCCCTTTCCGGGAAACAGAGCAGGGCCAGGTCCTGCTCCGGCGGGCTGGCCAACGGTCTGAGATTCGTTGCCGCCGTTTTCAGCAGGCGCAGGCTGTACCCGCCGTAAAGCGCCTGATAAGCGTCTTCGTCTTCTAGTTGGGGTAGGCCAACCAGTGTGGGCGACGGTAGCACAAAGTGGCCCTTGCGAACGACGGGGGTGACGCGGTCGTAGAAGGCAGCCAGGACAATTGGATCGGTCTCGATGCGCACGTTGACCGCGGCGCTTTGCGGGCAATCGTCATCCATCGGCCGCAGCTGGTGGCACATGTTCTGTAGATCCTGCGCCAGGTCGTCGGCCAGCCGCTGCACGAACTCAGCGTCACGCTGCGCATAAATGATGGAGAGCCCTGGTCGCTGCAACGTCTGCTCGGCGCCCCAGAAGTCGCCGTCGGGTGACGCCAGCAACCAATGTCCCTCCTGTAGACGGAAGCGGTAGGTGGCCTGCAAATAGGTGCGCTCGTGACTTTCCACAAGGACATAGGGGTATCGCGCCGAGAGCGTTGCCGTCTGCCAGTCGGGGGACAGCGCTATGGCAGTGACCTCCGGCGTTCCGTCCTGTGTGTTGTAACGTAGACCGAAGCCTGGCCGGTCCAACAGGCGATCCTGTGCGAACAGCTGCAGTTGCGCTTCCTTCCAGGCCTGGTCGCCGTCGGCCAGTTGAAAGAGAAACAGTTCCTGATCGTAGCTGTGGAGCGCCTGGTGCCACAGATAAAAGCTGGCGACGATCTCCTCGCGCAAGGCCTGTTCCTGACCCTCAATCCGCTGTCGTAGTTGAACGATCAGGGCTGCAGCGCCGATCACAGCGATGAGCATCAACCACAACAGTCGCCGGTGAGGCGGGCGAAATCCGGAAACGGTATCCGTTTCCTCCGCCACCATTTCTTCGGCCTCGCGCCACACATAATTGGTCTTCACCAATCCATCCCCAGGTATTTGCGCACTCGCGGTCGATTGGCCTGCCACTCATTAACTATTATACAGCAGAAGCGCCCTGTTTCTGGCGCATTTGACGCCGCTGCCCAGACCAATCTATAATCCAACTTCGCAAGTCTTTATGTGATGAGAGACAGTTCCCGATGTGGTGGGCCAGGCCCTACGGTGCGTGACGATGGAAACGAAGCGTAGGGCCGCATGTCTTTATAGGAGCATCCATCGGCCATATACGCCGCCTGCCCTGTTGGAACTGGATGGAACGAGAGGAATGTTCGATAAGATAGCCAAAATTGTGCGCCGCTATGAGGATCTGGAAAAGCAGATGGTCGATCCTGAGGTGCTGGCTGACCACGTTAAACTCACAGAGTTGGCACAGGAACGCTCTGATCTGCAGCCCCTGGTGGAAGCTTACCGGCAACACCAGGCTTTGCTGGAGGAATTGGAGGAAACGCGCGACCTGCTGGAGATGAGCGAAGATCCAGAGATGGTAGCCATGGCCGAGGAGGAAGTGGCGCAGCTTGAGCGGCGCGGGGAGCAGTTGAAAGAGAAAATGCGCCGCCTGTTGATCCCCAAGGATCCACGCGACGAGAAAAACGTCTTCATTGAAATACGAGCCGGCGCCGGCGGTGATGAGGCGGCGATCTTTGCCGGCGACCTGCTGCGCATGTACACGCGCTATGCCGAAAACCAAAATTGGCGCACGGAGGTCGTGGACGCCAACGAGATCGGCGTGGGCGGCTATAAAGAAGTCGTTCTGGCGGTCAAGGGTCGGGGCGCGTTTTCCCGTTTTAAGTTTGAGAGCGGCGTGCACCGCGTGCAGCGCGTGCCCATCACCGAATCTCAGGGCCGCATTCACACCAGCACGGCTACCGTAGCTGTGTTGCCGGAGATGGAGGACGTTGAAGTCAATTTGAATCCCGACGATCTGGACATCACCAGCACCTTCGCCTCCGGGCCTGGCGGACAGCATATGCAGAAGAACGCGACGGCCATCCGTGTGGTACACAAGCCGACGGGCATGACGGTCAACGTGCAGAGCGAGCGGAGCCAGACGCAGAATAAGCGGGTGGCTTTGTCCATTTTGCAGGCGCGGTTGCAGGAGATCGAAGAAGAGAAGCAGCACGCCGAACGGGCCGCCGACCGCCGCTCGCAAGTGGGCACCGGCGACCGTAGCGAGAAAATTCGCACGTACAATTACCCGCAGAGCCGGGTGACGGACCACCGCATTGGTTATTCCAGCTATAATCTGCCGACCGTCATGGACGGCGACCTGGACCCGTTCATTCAACGCCTGACCATCGCCGACCAGGCAGAAAAGCTGGCGGCAGTCAGCGAGGAGTAATCATGGCAGACACAGGCTATCAGCCGCGCGGACGCTATTTCGAAGATTTTGAGGTGGGCCAGACCATTGTCACAGCCGGCCGCACCATTACCGAAGGAGATATTGTACGCTTTGCCGGGCTCTCCGGGGATTTCAACCAGATCCACACCGACGCGGCCTACGCCGAGGCGGGCATGTTCGGCGAGCGCATCGCCCACGGCTTGCTTGTCCTGTCCATTGCCAGCGGCCTGGCGGTGCAGACGGGGATGATTGAAGGCACTGTGCTCGCCTTTCGCGAGCTGGAATGGAAGTTCAGCCGGCCGGTGATGATCGGCGACACGGTCCACGTGGTCATCGAAGTGATGGAAACGAAGGCGTTGGCCCGGCTGGGCGGCGGCAACGTCACCATGAAGGTCAGCGTCCTCAACCAGCGCGACGAGGTGGTCCATCGCGGCACGTGGGTCATGCTGGTGCAGAGCCAGGCTGCGGAACAAAATGGACGCTGATCGCGTCCTATTATTATGACCGACGACAGTAAGAAACGGAAACAGGACGAGGAGCGGCCGCTTGCGCCGCCTGATCCGGCTGCAGAGAGTAATCCTGCGGACGACGAGGAAACGCAGACTGTCTCGCTGCTGGATCTGATGGCCGAGGAAGCGGGGGAGAGCGGGCAAGACGAAGGTGAAAAGGCGCCGGCGGCGCAGTCAGAGGGCGAGGAAGCGCCCGCCGACGACGCATCGGAAGAAGATGACGCCGGCGGGCAGGCCGGCGAGGCGACGCCCACCGGCCCGCCGATTCCGGCGAAGTTGCCCCGGCCCAAACCTAAAACGCTCCCACCACTGGCCAAGGATCGTACGATTGCCTCGCGCCCCCTGGAGCAGGACGAAGAGGCCACCCGCGTGCAGCCCAGAGTGGCCTTCCCCGGCAGCACCGATCCCAGGGCAGGGAAACGGTCTGACGCGCCACAGCCTCCGCAAGATCCACCCACGGAACCGCACCTGCGGCGGCCTCGCGGCGGCGAGACGGCGGGTACCAGGCCGGTGCGCGATCCGGCGGCCAGGCGGCGGCGCCCGCAACCCGTGCACGTGGCGATGCCGCGTGATGAAGCGCGTCCGGCGCCGCGAGCGAGCCGCAGCGGCGCGAGCTGCGTTGTCCGTTTTCTTCTGATTGCTCTGCTTTCCGCGCTGGTACTTACGGCGATGGGTATGGCTGCCGCCGTTGTGGGGTACGGTACCATTGCCAGCCAGCTGCCGCCTGTCAGTGAACTACGCGAGCGCGCCAGCGATTTTGAGACCGCCGTTATCTACGACCGCCAGGGAACGGCGCTCTACTCTTTTAGCGATCCTGAGGCCGGCGATCGCACGCCGGTGCGCCTGGATCAGATCTCGCCATACGTCATCAGCGCCACGATCGCCACAGAAGACGCCCGCTTCTATACCAACCCCGGCTTCGATCCGGTGGGCATCAGCCGCGCCATTGTGCAGGCGGCGCAGGAGCAGGAGATCGTCTCCGGCGCCAGTACCATCACGCAGCAGCTGGCCCGCGCCCTCCTTCTGGATGAGGATGAGCGCGCACAACGCACATTTGGCCGCAAGGTGAAGGAGATCATCCTGGCGGCGGAAATGTACCGCACCTATGAAAAGGATGAGATTCTGGAGCTGTACCTGAACGAAATTTACTATGGCAACCTGGCCTACGGCATCGAGGCTGCATCGCAACAATATTTCAATAAGCGGGCCAGCGATCTGACGCTGGCGGAGGCCTCGCTGCTGGCAGGGCTGCCCCAGGCGCCCGCGGCCTGGGATCCGTACACGGCGCCGGAACTGGCGCTGGGGCGGCAGGCGCAGGTGTTGCGGCTGATGGTTGTGGAAGGCTACATTACACCCCAGGAGGCCCAGGCGGCGATTGAAACCTCGGCTCCTGTGGTGCGCAGCATGCGACCGCCGCCGCGCACCATACGCCACCCGCACTTTGTTTTCACCGTCTTGCAGCAACTGGAAGACACGTTGGGCGCTCAGGCTATCTACGCCGGTGGTTTGCGCGTGCACACCACCCTCGACGCGGATGCGCAACGGCTGGCCGAGGAGACGCTTGCGGCGCACGGCGACCGTATCGCCGGCACCGGCGCGCGCAACGCGGCGCTGGTAGCCATCGATCCGGCTGATGGCGCCATTGTAGCCATGGTCGGCAGCCTGGATTTCAACAGCGAAGCGATCCGGGGCCAGGTAAACATGGCGCTGGCGCCGCGGCAGCCCGGTTCGGCGATCAAACCCCTTGTTTATCTTTCGGCGATGGAAGAAGGGTGGACGCCGGCGACGTTGATCTGGGACGTGCCTACCCGTTTCCCCGACGGCGCCAACCCCCTGTACGAACCCAAGAATTACGACGACGAATTTCACGGTCCAATGTTGCTGCGCCCGGCATTGGGCAATTCCTATAACATTCCTGCGGTGAAGGCGCTGGAGTACGTGGGTGTCTGTCCCTTTATCGAGGATTTGCGCCGCTTCGAGATTTCGCTGCAGGATGAGGGCTGTGCTGCGGGGGGCGTTCCTAACCAACACGGCCTGTCGCTGGCTCTGGGTGGCGGTGAAATCAGCCCCTTGCGCATGACGGCGGCCTTTGCCACGTTGGCCGGCGGCGGGGTCTACCACCAGCCTTACACGATTGAGCGCATTACGAACGCCGGCGGCGACGCGCTGGGCGAGTATGCGCCGCCAGATCCTCAGGGCCAACAGGTGATGCGCCGCGCTCACGCCTTTTTGCTCAGCCACATCCTGTCGGACAACGCGGCGCGCCAACCGGAGTTTAGCCCGGTGAACAACCTGACCGTCGACGGGCACCGCGTGGCAGCCAAGACGGGCACCTCGGGCACCGATCGCTTTGACGTCCGCGACGGCTGGACGGTTGGTTTTGCGCCGCAGATTGCCGCCGGCGTGTGGGTGGGCAACACGGATCAGGAGCCGGTGAACGAGGGGCAGTCGGGCTATCAGATGGCCTCGCCCATCTGGCGCGACTTCATGAGTGGTTATCTGGCGAGCCGGCCCGCTCTCGAATTCAGTACGCCCGAGGACGTGGTGCAGATGGAGATCTGCGCCGTATCCGGCGCGCGTCCAGGACCCGATTGCCCGGAGCGCACGACGGAGTATTTTGCCAGCGACCAGCTTCCGCCCCCGGCGGAAGACGATTTCCTGCAGCGGGTGCCCATCGACCTTTGGACCGGGCTTCGGGCCAATGAACATTGCCAGGAAGGTGTCTTCGAAGCAACATTTGTCCACCTGCGGGTCAGCGGGCGGGAAGATGTGGTGGCCCGCGACACGGACAACGCGCGCCGCTGGATAGAGGAAACGGTGGATGGGCGCGCCTGGGCGCAGTCGCTGGATATTGAATTGCCCTTGCGCCTGCCACCGGAGGAAAGTTGCACGCCTGAGACAGCGCGACCGGAGGCAGTTATCACGGCGCCCCAGGCTAACCAGGAAGTGACGGGCCAGGTCGAGGTCCGCGGGTCGGCCACGGCGCCCAACTTTGCCGGTTACGCTCTGGAATATGGCCTGAGCCACAATCCGGGCGGCTGGGCCGCGGTTGGCGAGCGCCGAGGTCAGGCCGTGAACGATGGACTGCTGGGCGCGTGGGATACCGGTGAGATTAGCCAGTCCGGGCCGGTGACGCTGCGCCTGCTGGTCTACGGGCCTGATAATCCTTTTACAGAGGGCGAGGATCCGGTGACGGTGGAAGCGCGCGTGTTGCTCAGCGTACAACATCCCACACCCACGCCGACGCCCACGCCCACCGAAACGCCGACGCCCACCGGCACGCCGACGCCGACAGAGACGCCTACCTCCACGCCGACGCCGGAGGCCACGGAGACGTTCACGCCCACGCCGACGCCGGAGGAGACGGCCCTTCCTGTAATTACGACGACGCCCGTAGTGATCACGTTGCCGGCGCCGACGCGCGCGGAAGGCCCTTAATTACGTAGTTTGGGGGTGTGGAGATGAAACGAAACAAGCTGCTTGGATTCCTATCCCTGGTTGCGGCCGTTGGCGCCTGGTTCGCATACCGCTTTCGTCGCGCTCTCTTTGCGCGCCGCCTGGGGCTGCCGCCTGTTCAGAATGAGGTGCATGTACACCGCAATCTGCGGGTGCCTGTGGGCAAGGAGCTAACTCTGGCGACAGACCATTACGAGCCGCAGGGCGCCGGTTCCTTTCCCACCATTCTCATACGCACCCCGTACGGACGCCGCCTGGTGCCCGCGTTTTACGCTCAGCGATTTGCGGAACGCGGCTACCACGTGGTTGTCCAGGACGTGCGCGGCCGGTTTGATTCTGATGGCCAATTTGCGCCCTTTCTAGATGAGGCGGCCGATGGCCAGGCCACCGTGTCCTGGTTGCGGCAGCAACCGTGGTACAACGGCGTGTTGGGTCTCTGGGGACAGAGTTATCTGGGATACGTGCAATGGGCCCTGGCTGTGGCCGAGCCGGACGGCGTCACGTCGCTCTTTCCCAGCATTGCTTCCTCGCGCGGCCCGCTGACGGCGACCGATGACGCGCTGCCTCTGGATCTGGCACTGCGCTGGATGGTGTTGCTGGAGGCACTGGATCATGCTCCCGGCGGGCGCGGCCGTCTCAACCCCTTGCTCGCCTTTTCGCGCATGACGGCGCGTGGGCAGGATCGCGTTTTGCGCCCGGCCTACGACCATTTGCCGCTGGAAGAGTGTGATGAGCTGTTGCTTGGCGAAGAGGTTGAGTACTTTCGCCGGCGATTCGAGGTGCAACTGCCTCCGGCGTATGAAGAGAGCAATCTGAGCAATAGACTGGATCGGGTCAGCAGCCCGGTTCACCTGCTGGGCGGCTGGTATGACTTTATGCTCCACGACCTGCTGGCCGATTACGATACGCTGCGCTGCGCCGGCCGTTGCCCTTACCTGACCATTGGCCCCTGGCAACACACGGACAACAGTGTGGCTCGGAATGGGTTGCGAGAAGGGCTGGACTGGTTCGCGGCAACTTTGAAGGGACAGGAGGATCGCTTGCGAGCGGCGCCGGTGCGGTTGCACGTGATGGGCGCAGATGAATGGCGCAACTATGAGTGCTGGCCGCCGCCGGCAACCGACCGTTCCTGGTACCTGCAATCGCAGGGCGCGCTGGGGCCGCGTCCCTCGTCCGCGTCTGCGCCGGATCAGTACAGCTATGACCCGGCCAATCCTACGCCGGCCGTGGGCGGCGCGCTCTTCTACAGCGGCGCCGGACCCGTGGATAACCGCGAACTGGAGGCGCGGCCCGACGTCCTGACCTACACTGGCCCGCTATTGGATGAGTCGCTGGACGTCGTCGGCCCGGTGCGGGCTGTTCTCTACGTGCGCTCCAGCCTGGCGCACACGGACTTTTTCGCCCGCCTCTGTGACGTGACGCCGGATGGCCGGTCGCTCAATATTTGTGATGGCCTCTACCGCGTGCGGCCGGGGCGCGGCGCGCGCCAACCGGACGGTTCCCTTCGCATAGAAGTGGATATGTGGGCCACGGCCTACCGCTTCCGGCCGGGACACGCGGTGCGCCTGCAACTGTCAAGCGGCGCGCACCCGCGCTTCGCCCGGAACCTGGGCGCCGGCGAGCCGCCCGGACGCGCCACGAAGATGCGCGTCGCGGAGCAGACGATTTATCACGATGAGGTGCATCCGTCGGTGCTGGTGCTGCCGGTGAGTGGGTGATCGGTTGCAGGTTTGCAGGTTTGCCGTTGGCCCTCAGTCAGTCGTTGCGTATGCTGCGAGTGAGCCTCATCATGCCTGTCTTAATGCGCGCCAGAAGCGGCCTACAGAGAAGGACTCACCACTGAGTAGCGTCTGGACATGGAAGAGGCGTGACATTAACCAGATCATGAATATCGCCGTTATTCCCAGGAGGGCTAGGCTCACGGCCACCTGCCAGGCCGGCACTGTCGCGCTGGCCAGGCGCATGAGCATAGCGATGGGGGCGGAGAAGGGGAAGAGGCTGAGGGCGACGGCCGGTATGCCGTGAGGGGCGTTAACCAGTAGCACCCAGAGGTAAATGGGGATCAGCATGGGCAGGGTTATGACGAAAACCCAACTGCGCGTTGCCTCCAGGTTCGGAGAAAGCGCGCCAAGCCCGGCCATCAGTGTGGCGTATAGGGCGTATCCCCCCAGGGCGTAGACGAACACGAGCGCCAGCTCGGCCGGCGTCAGGTTGATGGCATTCGTAAGCGTTTCCAGGTTGGCGCCCACGACGGCAAAAACCGCCGCGCCGAGCACGATCCAGATCACGTACTGTACCGCTGTCAACGCGCCCAGGCCCAGCAGTTTGCCCACCAGTAGCGCGCGCGGTCTCAGCGAGACCAGCAACAGTTCCATGACCCGGTTGCTCTTCTCTTCCGTCAAGCTGGAAAGCAAGTAACTACCGCTGGTGAAGAGAGGCACCATGACCAGGATCGTGACCAGGAAGGGCATCATGTTTAGACCGTCGTCGGTCTGTTCCACCACTTCTTCACGCACCGCAGCCACCGCTAACTGGGCGCTCTGGAATGGCCGTTGCACGCGCGCCACCGTTGCTGGATCGGCGTCAGGGAGCAAATTGACCCGGAGTAGTAGCTCAAATAAGCCGTTGTCGGGCGGGCCGGTGGGCAGGTCGTTGCTGACCCGGCGGATGCTGCCCGTTTCGCGGTAGTCATCCGGGATCACGTAGTAGAAATCGATCTCGCCTGCGGTCAATGCGCTTTCTGCTGTAGTGGCGTCTGGATAGGCCTGGAAGAGGGATTCGGGCAGTTGGGACGGCATGCGGGTGATGAACTGCGCTTCATCCACATAGGCAATGAGCTCCTCACGATTCCCTTGCGCCGGTGGCGCCGCCGGTTCCTCAGCCCCGCCACCGGTGAAGCTACCTGCAACCCACACGACAAGAAGGAGGAGCGGCGTGAACAGCGAGGAGAGGATGAACCCGCGGGTGCGCACCCGTTGCCAGAATTCACGTCCTGCGATAAGCCATATCTTTCGCATAAACTCCTTTCCTCGTTACGCCTGCCGCAGCGCTCGCCACACTTGGCGAGGCCGCAGTGCTTTGCCATAGTTCAACATTGCCGCACGGAAGATGCGCGTGACCAGCCAGATTGTGAACGCCAGGCTGACCACCAGGATGGCGAATGCCGCTGCCATTTGCCAGGTGGGGACGGCGGTGAATACGGTGCGCATCAGGGCCACGATAGGGCTGGTGAGCGGGAAGAGCGTCAATCCCACCGCCACGGGGCCGTCAGGATTGCTCAGAATTGGGCCCAGCAGGTAGATCGGAGCCAGGCCAAGGAGGCTCATAAGGCCGGCAAGCTGTTGTGCCTGCTGGGAGTTCCCGGCGATGATGCCCAGTCCGGCAGCCAACATGGCGAAAAGAAAGTAACCGGGGATAATCAGCAGAAAGCCCCAGAACAAGGCGTTCCAGGGGAGCGCCAGCCCCTGTAAATCGAGCTGGTTAGAGAAGCCCAGGAAGAGGGCGATGATGCCGCCTGCGGTCCAGATGGCGAATTGCGTCAGGCTAAGCAGGGTCAGCCCCAGCACTTTGCCGCCCACCAGTTCCATGGGTCGCAGCGAAGTGATGATCATCTCCATTGCCCGCTGGTCTTTCTCCTGGATGATGGCCGCTCCCATCTGGCTGGTGCCAAAGACCACGGCCAACATGAAGATGATGGCCAAAAAGGCGGGCGTGGCCAGGCGAACGATCAATCCGACGCCCTCGCTGACTACTTCCCCGCTGCCCTGGGCCACGTATGTATACGTGGCGGCATCGTCCAACCGCTCAAAGAGCCATTGTGGTTGCTCGACCAGCTGGCTGCGTCGCAGGAAGAGACGCAGCCCTTCTTGAATCACTGTGCCCGCCTCCGCGTCGCTGTAATAGGTGACCGGCTGGCCCTCAAAGTAATCATCGGGAATCAGCAAGAAGCCGCCGATTTCCCCGTTTAAATAGGCCGCCTCCGCCGCGTCCATTGAATCATAGGCTACGAAATGCAACGTCTGGTCCAGATTAACCAGAGCCTCCTCCAGTCTGACGGTTTCGACCGCTGCTAACTCGCCGGTGTGGTCCACGTAGCCGATGGTCGTCGGCGCGTCCCCGTTGCCGGCCGATACCGCCAGAAAGCCCACGGCCCCGGCGGCGATCATCAGCACGGGAAGGCCGAAGGTCAATATCAAAAACATGCCAGAGCGCACGCGCTTGCGATAGGTGGTCAGAGCCACCAGCCACATTTTTCTCATGGGATGGGAGCTCCCTCGGGTTGCGCCGTTTCCCCCTCTTCCTCCACGGAGCGACCAACCACGCGGATGAAAATCTCATCCAGCGAAATTTGCACCCGCTCGAAGCGTTCCACGACCAACTCCGGATCGTGGACCAGAGCCTGCAACACGTCTTCCGGCGGCGCATTCTCATCCAGCAGCAGGCGGTAATTGCCGTTTTCGTGTGCCGTAATTTGCTGCACGCCTGGTATGACCTGTGGTGTGCCTCGCAATGAGACGTCGACCACGTTGCTGGAAAAGCGATGGCGGATATCATCCAACGGGCCGTATAGCACGCGACGGCCGTGATTGATAAGCAGGATGCGCGAGCACATCTCTTCCACCTGGTGCATCTGGTGCGTGCTCATGATAATGCCTGCGCCGCGGTCGCGCATGTGGTAGATGAGGTTCTTGATCAGACGCGTGTTGACCGGATCGAGGCCGCTGAACGGCTCGTCAATAATGATCAGGTCCGGATCATGCATGGTGGCAGCCACGAATTGAGCTTTCTGACGCATACCGCGGCTTAGCGCTTCTACCTTGCGCTCGTGTGCTTCCCATAAATCTACTTCTTTGAGGTCCGCTTCGACCCGGCGACGCGCTTCGGCGCGGCTCAGCCCTTTTAACTGCCCCATGAACAAGAGCACCTCCATAAGGGTCATATCCTCGTAGAGCCCGCGCTCCTCCGGCAGATAACCGATGCGCTCCTTTTTGTCCTCGGTCATCGGCCCGCCGAGGACGGCGATGTGGCCATTATCAGGCTTGATGATATCCAGGATCATGCGGATGGTGGTCGTTTTGCCGGCGCCGTTAGGTCCCAACAGGCCGAATATTTCTCCCGGAATGAGATCAAAGGAGAGATCATCCACGGCGCGCACCGTGGCGTATGTCTTTGAGACGTTCTTAATACTGAGAATTGGTTCAGATAGCTCGTTCATAAACACTCCAGCCGCGTATAAATTCGCATTTGCAAGGTGGCAATGATGGCCGATGGAAGACCACCGATCGAGTATAGCACAGGGGCGATAGCGCCCAAAGCTGCAGGCCATCATGTTGACCGGGTGATCTTTGTCACTATGGTTGGCGGAGAGCAGGGGTTAGACTGTCCTGCAGACCGTCACTGTTACCGCGCGCCTGCCATACCCACGCCTCGATACCGTGGCGCGTGGCCAACTGCTGTTAGGAGATATGATGCTCAAATTTTCATTGGGTCTGTTCATCATTCTGCATGGCCTCGTGCACCTATGGTACGTGGCCCTGAGCCAGAGGCTGGTCGAGTTTCAGCCGGAAATGGGCTGGTCCTCTCGTTCCTGGCTCTTCACAGATCTTCTGGGCGATGCAGCGACTCGCTCGCTGGCGTCGGTCCTCTTCATTATGGCGACGCTGGGGTTTGTCGCCGCCGGCGTGGGGATCCTGCTCAGTACATCGTGGTGGCGTCTTCTACTTCTGGGCGCGGCGCTGCTCTCCACGGCCATTCTACTGGTGCTGTGGGATGGGAGCACGCAGTTTATTGTGGAGAAAGGGCTGATCGGCCTGTTGATCAACTTTGTCGTGATAGCGCTGATGCTATTCGGGCAGGGGCGTGCGCTGCCGGGCCTGTAGCCTTGCACCGGCGCGCGATGCCGCAATGTGGATCACCCGAATCAGGGTTGGGAACCGGCCACTTCAATCGCCTCTTCAAGCAAGTGCACCGCTTGTTGCAGTCGACGCGCCGTACGTTCCCGCCCCAGGGCGACCATTGATTCGAAGAGCGGTGGAGACACTTTCTGCCGCGTGACGGCAAGGCGCAGGCGGCCCAAGAGGGGACCCGCCTTACCATTCTCCGTGTGCGCTTCCCCGATTTCGATCATCGCTTCCCCGATGGTCTCCTGACTGTAGGAGTCAGTTTGGCGCACGAAGCTGAGCGCCTGGCGAAAGGCGCTGAGGGCGGCGTCCGGGGGCAACTTCTTGTGGGTCAGGTTGCCGGCCGAGAGCGACAGTAACTCTGCTTCCTCGACGAAGAGGAACCGCAGAAAATCCACAGCATCCGTGAGCTGCTTGAGGCGCACGCTCATGGCAGGCATCACGGCCAACAGGGAATCGACGTTTACCTCGTAGCCGGCGTCTTCCAGGAACGGTTTTACCGCTCGCGCCAGTTCCAGGGGTTCCATCTCCTGAATGTACTGGCCGTTTAACCACTCCAGTTTGCTGTAAGGAAGCCGCGATGGCGCCGGGTTGATATCTTCTAGACGGAAGTGGGGAATTGCCTCGGGCATAGTGTACTTCTCGCGGTCACCGCCAAAGGACCAGCCCACATTGGCCAGAAAATTGCGCAGGGCCACAGGCAGAAAGCCGGCCTCCCGAAACTCCTCGACTTTTACCAGCACCTGCTGTCCTTCGTCGGTGAAAGCCTGGGTGCGTTTGCTCAGCTTGCCTTTGCCGCTGGGATCCAGAACCAGCGGCAGGTGGGCATACACCGGCGGCTCCCAGCCAAAGGCCTCGTACAGGTTCATATGTAGCGGCGCAGTGCTGATCCACTCGTCAGCGCGCAAAATGTGCGTGATCTCCATAAAATGGTCGTCGACCACGTTGGCCAGGTGGTACGTGGGCAGGCCATCCGATTTGAGGAGGACGGCATCCGCGATTTGTTCGTTATTAAAGGTGATTTCGCCGCGGATGGCGTCGTCGATCACCGTTTCGCCTTCCAGGGGCGCCTTGAAGCGAATCACGTAGGGCAGATTCTGGGCCTCTTTCTCAGCGACCTCCTCTGCGGTCAGAACGCGGCAGCGCCGGTCGTAACCGACCCACGATTCCTTGGCAGCCATGGCGGCCTGCCGTCGCTCTTCTAGCTCTTCCTGGGTGCAAAAGCACTTATAGGCGTGGTCCTGTTCCACCAGCCACTCGCCCCATTCTTTGTAAAGGGCGGCGCGCTGTGTCTGGATATAAGGGCCGTGCGACCCGCCAACGTCTGGCCCTTCCTCCCAGTCCAGGCCCAACCAGCGCAAATCATTGATGATGGCCTCGATGGCGCCCTCAACGGAGCGCTTCTGGTCTGTATCTTCGATGCGCAGGATAAATTGCCCTTCATGCTTGCGGGCAAACATCCAGTTAAACAGGGCGGTGCGCGCCCCGCCAATGTGTAAATACCCCGTGGGGCTGGGGGCAAATCGAACGCGAACGGGCATAGTCACTCTCCAACTTTGAATAGTTGGGTTAACAGTAATCGCTTCTTTGCCGGCTGTCAACTCGCCCTGCTGCTGAGGGTTCACAGGGCGCGCTCAGGATTAGCGATTGCGGCGGGTGACGATGAGGGCCACCGCGGTGACGATGATGGTTGCGGCGACGAGCATGCGCGGCGTGAGGAGTTCGCCGGCCAGGAGCCAGCCCAGAATGACGGCTACGACCGGGTTGACGTAGAAATTGGAGGAGGCCTGCGTAGGCGTCGTCTCTCGCACCAGCCACATGTAAGCACTGTAGCCGATCAGGGAGCCGAAGACGACGAGGTAGGCGACGGCAAGCCATGACTTGAGGGAGACGCTGTCTGGAGCGAAGCGGGCCCATTCCCCGTTTAGGGCAGCGAAGAGAAATAAGAGGACGGCGCCGGCGAGTAGGTCCAGGGCGATAGCCATCGTGCCCACGGTAGGACGGGGCGAGCGCCGCGAGTAGAGCGTACCCACTGCCCAGGCGAGCGCGGCAAAGACGATGGCGACGGCGCCCAGAACGGCCATGCGCTGGTCGATTGCCCGCCCGCCGCTGACGTTCCCCGGCCCTACAAGGAGCAGGATGCCCGCAAGCCCCATCAGGACACCGGCGGTTACAGCGCGCGAGGGCAGTCGGCGGTCTCCAATAGCTGTGAGGACAACGACCCACAGCGGAACGGTGGCCACGAGCAACGCGGCTAGACCCGTGGGTACGAACTGCTCTGCCCAGCCCAGCACACCGTTGCCGGCCAAAAACATCAGCCCTCCGGTGATCGTAGCCGTGCGCAGGTGGATCAGACCTGGCCGTGGCGCGCCACGAAACCGGGACCAACCGTAGAGAATGGCGCCCGCCGCCAGAAAACGGATTCCGGCCATGAGAAAGGGCGGAATTGTCTCGATGGCGTAGTGGATGGCCAGGTAGGTGGAGCCCCAAAAGAAATATACGGCGGCAAAAGAGGCGATGATTGTCAGGCGATGGCTATCGCGGCCTGGCCCTGCAAACGGGCCAAGCAACAACTTTGGCAGTTGTGCGAGCATGTCGCGCACCGTGGATTCCCGAAAGCGTTGTTCGATTGGTTGTGACATTTCATTTCCCTGCTGCCTTGCCGGTGGTCGTTTAACCTGCTATACTTGTTTTTGATGGTTAGATTGTAGCGAAAAAGAGTATAACCTGTCAAGTACTAATTTGGTGGTTAGAAAGATGGGTGAGGAAAAAAGTCAGGCAGAGACGTGGGAGCTAGTGGGCGAGCGGCTGAGCCTCGATTTTGCCAACACAGTGGATTGGCCCGTAGGCGAGGATACCCAGGCGCGCCTGGATGCTTACAATACGCTCGTCGCGTGGGGCGCCTATACAGGCGCGTTGCCCGAGGATAGAGTGCAGGCGCTCCGGCAGAGGGCCGCGCGCGAACCGGACGCAGCTGCGTCTGTTGTCGAGCGAGCCGTGGCCCTGCGCCAGGCGCTACGCACGATAGTTCAGGCAGTAATAGATGGGCGGGCGCCCTCCGCCGAGGCCTTACAGGCAGTCAATCAGGAGGTAGCGCGGGTCATGCCGCACCTGCGGCTGGCGCCGCACGACGGTGGCTTTCACTGGCATTGGGAAGAGGATGGGAGTGCGTTGGATGCGATGTTGTGGCCCGTGGTGCACGATGCCGCGGAGCTGTTGACCGCGAGTGCCTCGTTAGAGCGAGTGAAGCAGTGTGATGGTTCTACCTGCACCTGGCTCTTTCTGGATACGAGTCGCAACCGCAGTCGCAGGTGGTGTTCCATGGAAAGCTGCGGTAATCGGGCCAAGGCGCGCCGCTACTACCGGCGACAGAAGAATGAAAGCGACTGAATCGCTTTAGCCGAACTCCTGCTTGCGGTGGCGCATGCGCACTGATTGCACAACGCCAATAGCCAGGAAGAGGGTAACCAGTGAGCTACCGCCGTAACTGACGAAAGGCAGGGTAAGCCCCGTCACTGGTAAGAGACGCACGTTCATGCCCACACTCACCAGCGTCTGGAAGAAGAGCACGCCGGCGATGCCCACACATAAGTAGCGACCGGCGGGATCGGGCGTCATCTCGGCGACCTTCAGGATGCGCAAGAGGATGAAGCCCATGAGCAACATGACAATCAGCGAGCCGAAGATAATCCCCATTTCCTCGGTGATGACGGCGAAAATGAAGTCGGTGTGCTGCACGCGCAGGAAGCCCAACTGGCTCTGCGTGCCCTGTAGATAGCCTTTGCCGAACAGGCCACCGGAGGCGATGGCAATGAGCGCCTGTTCGATATTGAAGGCCTGCTCGGGGACCGCCTCAGGGTTCACAAAGGCCAGAATACGCTCCTGCTGGTATTCGGCCAGAAAAGGCAAGATGAAAACGGCGGCGCCGACGGCGACTGTGACCAAAACGGCAAAGTGAGAGAGGGGCAGTCCCGCCATGAATATCATCACAAACCACATGACGATGAACAAAATGGACATGCCCAGGTCGGGCTGGATGAAGATCAGAGCCACCGGGAGGCTGATGTAGGCAAGCGACAGAAGGGTGTTCGAGAATCGATGTACCCGCTCCTGGCGTTTGGCGAGGAACTGGGCAAAAGAGATGGCCAGGAAGATACGTCCGAACTCCGAAGGCTGGATACGAATGAAGCCGAGGTCAAACCAGCGGCGCGAGGCGTTACCCAGGGTGCCCACGACGGCTACCAGAATCAGAGAGCCGATGATAAAGCCATAGATATACCAGTGGCCCGAAGTCAGGACGCGATAGTCGATGGCGGCGATGAGGAACATGGCGATCAGCCCGCCAACGGCATAAGCAAGCTGGCGTTGCGGCAGATCCTCGAAAGCCGGCGCGCCTGTCACAGCGCTGGCAATCATCATAACGCCGTATGCGGTTAGAAGCAGAACGGCGGCCGTCAACCAGAGGTCGAAGTGCCGCCAGACGGACGTTTCTTGTTGTAACACGGCTTTTCTATAGGTTCAGGATAGCAACTTCAGGCGCTACTCAATAATCTGCGTAGGACTCTAGAACGTTCGCGAGAGATTGTCAACCGGCGCTCATGTTCTGATCAGAAGAGAGGCGGCGGCTCCCTGTTTCTACAATGTGACGCTGACTTCTATCGACGCCTGCCGTTATCCTGCAACGGAATCTCGGCCACCAGACGGCTTTCTTTCGCCGTCCTGGTCAGATTAACGACCACGTTTTCCGGATCAATCTCCAGATGTTGGGCGATGACCTCGATAATGTCATCCTTAATTTGTTCGACCAGGCCCGGAGAGATGTCGCTGCGGTCGTGCGTTAATACCATTTGCAAGCGCGTCTTGGCCACACTGCTGCTTCGTTCCTGGCGCCCCAATAAACGATCAAGCCATCTCATATCCCTACTCCTCGGTAGGTTCAGGTGGAACAAGTGTCGATGTCTGTCAGTCTCGATTTACCCAGCTCCGCAGGCGATGGAAAAGACCACCTTGAGGCTCCAGTTCCATAAGCGGCACATCATTACCCTCCAGCCGCCGGGCAATGTTGCGAAATGCCTGGCTGGCGCTGGTGCTGTTGGCGGAGCTCATGGCTACCGGCAGGCCGCGGTTGGAGGAAACAAGAATGGCCTCGTCTTCCGGAATTACGCCAAGCAGATCGATGGCTAGAATATCTACGACGTCGGCGACCGAAAGCATGTCACCGCGCGCGACCATCTCCGGCTTCAGGCGATTGATGATCAGTTTCCCGGGTCCTTTCTCCTCGGCTTCGATGAGACCGATGATGCGGTCCGCATCGCGAACGGCGGAGACCTCGGGATTGGTGACAATAAGAATCTGGTCGGCAGGGGCGATGGCATTGCGAAAGCCGCGCTCGATACCGGCCGGAGAATCGATGACAATATAATCGCTATCCTGGCGCAGTTGATCGCACACCAGGATCATGTCTGAGGGGCTGACGGCCATCTTATCGCGCGTCTGGGCTGCCGGAATGAGGTGCAGATCAGGAAATCGTTTGTCGCGGATCATGGCCTGTGACAGGCGACAGCGCCCTTCCACCACGTCTACCAGATCGTAGACGATGCGGTTTTCCAGACCCATAACAACGTCCAGATTGCGCAAGCCAATGTCGCTGTCAATGGCTACGACGCGCTGCCCAATAATGGCCAGGGCGGCTGCCAGATTGGCCGTTACCGTCGTTTTGCCCACGCCGCCTTTGCCGGAGGTAATCGTTATCACTTTGGCGTTCATGACACCTTCCTTATTGGAGATTGAATGCAACACCCTCTTCGAGTTCGCGTTACCGCCGGAGGTAGTGGACATGTCGTATCGTACTCTTTCATGTGCTACTCTCTGCTGCGCCAGGCATCGGCCACAATCTGACCGTCGCGGATTGCCGCCATTTCGGGAATCGGGTCGCCCGGTTGTTCGTCCGGTGGGATGGCGATCTGGTTGGCGATGCGTAGTTGGGTGGGCGTCAATTGCAGAGCGCAAATGACGGCGCTCGTATCGCCCATGGCGCCGGCGTGCACCAGCCCGCGCAGCCGCCCCCAGACGACGACGTGACCGCTGGCGATGACCTCAGCGCCGGGATTGACGTCGCCGATGATCACCACGTGCCCTTCATGGTAAACAGACTGGCCTGAGCGAAGAGTCTCTTGAAGCAGTAGAGCGTCCGGCGCCGATTCCGCCGCCATGACAGCCACCGCCTCTGGCGTTCCGGTTGCTTCGAGCAGCCGGTTGCCCTCCAGATCGGTATTGCTGCCAGCCAGCCGGGTAGCCAGGCCCAGGGCGCGCGCTGCCTCGCGAGTGTCGTCGGTTTCAGTCAGAACGGCCCATAATTCCAGCTCGCGCTCGGCCAACAGCGCCTGGATCTCCATTAGTTGCCCTTTCTGGAGCACATGCCCGCCTACGTCGAGCACGACTCGACTTCCCTGTAGAAACGCCTCTTTCTGTGATAATTCGTCCTGGAGTTCCTGCAGCAACGTTGAGTAGGGCAACCCCTGCTCGGGCAGCCCCAGAAGAATCCCCTCGCGAATTCCTTTAACGCGTATTCCCGTCGCCGATGAAGTCGTCATGTCCAGGCCTGGTGCGGGATATTACAACAATACTCCTCGTCAGAGGATACAATAAATGGGCAACGATTGCAAGCGATTGAGCCCTCTCTGCCACGATAGGGCGTTGGCGTGTCAGGCCCGGAAGTTGGCCAGGCGCACCGGCTGCCGGCGAGCGCCCCAACGCCCGGGCTGCGCTTCGAAGACGCCAGGACAGTGGGCGCCACAGAAGCGGCAGGTACCATCCTCTGTCAGATTCCAGTCGGAAAGGACGTACCAGTTGCGACCAATCAATTTCCGACCACAGCTGTGACAGTAGGTGCTGCCGCCCTGCTCGTCAAAGACGTTGCCTGTATAAGCGTAACGCACGCCGTTCTTACGGGCAATTTCTCGCGCGCGCTGCAGCGTTGCCGGTGGTGTGTGCGGGTGGTCCATCATCTTGTAGTCGGGGTGGAAAGCGGTGAAATGCATGGGCACGTCGGGTCCCAGCGCATCCACGACCCAGCGCGTCATCTCCTCCAGCTCCTCGTCGCTGTCATTCTCGCCCGGAATCAACAAGGTGGTGATTTCGAACCAGACGTCGGTCTCTTGCTTCAAGTATTGCAGGGTGTCCAGAACGGGTTGTAGATGTCCTACGGTTATCTTCTTGTAGAATTCCTCGGTGAATGCCTTGAGATCGACGTTGGCAGCGTCCATATAGCGATAGAACTCGCGGCGCGGTTCGTCGCACATATAGCCGGCAGTCACGGCGACGGTTTTGATGTCTACCTCCTGGCAGGCCCTGGCGACGTCGATGGCGTACTCCATGAAGATTACCGGATCGTTGTAGGTGAAGGCCACACTACGGCAACCCAATTGGCTGGCCGCGCGGGCGATGGTTTCCGGCGCGGCCTGGTCGGCCAATGTATCGATTTCACGCGATTTGCTGATGTCCCAGTTCTGGCAGAATTTGCAGGCTAGATTGCAGCCGGCGGTGCCAAAGGAGAGGACGGGCGTGCCCGGTAAAAAGTGGTTCAAAGGCTTCTTCTCGATGGGATCGATGCAGTAGCCGCTGGAACGCCCGTAGGTCGTGAGCACAATCTGGTCGTCCTGGCGCATGCGCACGAAACACATGCCGCGTTGGCCCTCTTTGAGTTTGCAGGCGCGAGGACAGACGTCACATTGAATGCGCCCATTGGCCAGTTCGTGCCAGTACTTCGTTGGAACAACCGATTCCATTACATTTAGCTCCCGTTTTTTCTCAATTATATCATCTCTCTCGAGAAATCCTTAGCGCACCCCGATTTCTAATCTCCGCTTTCCTCTACTCAATCTGTAGCTGATAGACGGCTTCTTCCAGCGTGAGTGGCGCGTAGGCGGCGACAATCAGTATCGCCTCACCATCACTTTGACCCAGGTCGACCGTATGCGCCAGCGTCTGATCTGCTTCCAGGTCCAGCGCGGTTACCTGCGGGGAGCCATTGGCAAAGGTGATCAACTGCACCTGCCACCCTTGTGGCAGCGTCGCCGTGGCGCGCGTGAAACCGGCGGATTCCCAGCCATCGACGTCGCTCTCGGCGTCATCGTAGAAACCTATTTCGGGGATGCTGATGTTGTCCACAGCCAGACCGCCGTAGGTCAGGATGGGATCGGTCACGTAGGAGAAACTCAGTAAGATTTCCTCGCCAGTGAACTGTGTCAGGTCAATGCTCTCCTCGACCCAACCGTCGCTCTGTCCCGTGTAGAAGCGGTCGGTGAGCGCCGTCCCTGCCGGATTGTGCCTTTCCTCCAGCCCCTGCATGTTGTCGGCTACCAGCCCCTGCCACGTCTGGCCGCCGTCACGCGATACAGAGACGTAGGCGAAGTCATAGCCAACCTCGATGTCGTGATAGACGTGGTAGTGAAGCGTGGCCTGGGACACGCTGCGCAGGTCGACCGCACGGGTTAATTGCATGTGACTGAAGTTGGTCCGATTGGCGTACCAGTACTGCTGGCCGGAGGCGGCGGCGGTATCTAGCAGCGGCACCTGGCGGCTGCCGGCGAATTGCAGGTTGATCTGGCCGTCGCCTTGCAGACGGTAATAATCGGCCGCGTACTGCCGCACGGTTGTGTCAAAGGTCTCCGGGCGGTCGACTTCTACCATGGCAGCGGTGTTCAGGCGACCATCTCCCAGCCGGTAGCGGTCGGGCGCCTGAGGGTGATTGTGGATGGCCAGCGCCGCGAGCCAGTCCAGCCACATCCGGTGGCCGTCCAGATCGAGGTTGTTCGCCTCGGCCACGGACGTCACCGCGTGCAGGCCGTTGTCCGGGTGGCTGGCGAACTCCCGGTACAGCTCTGGGCCGAGCCGGTCGTAAATGTAGCGGTTGAGGAGATAGCCCTGGCCATAGTAGGTGTAGGTGTTGTTCTCCGGCCAGAAATTCAACTGCTGGTCAGGATTTTCCAGGAAGGCATTTCCCCGAGCCAGCGTGTTCTCGGTATAGCCGGCCAGTTCTTCGGCAAGCATGGCCGAGCCTTCGATCTCCCAGTCAGCGTCCGAGCGATCGTGATTGTCTTCGATCATGTGCCGGAACTCGTGGGCCAGCACGTTCAGGTAGAAGCCGGTGCCAAACGTGTCGGCGTTCATGACGAACATCTCTCGCTCATTGGATGTTTCGCGCACGGCACGGGGCAGGGCGTCTGTGGAGCTGAAGTAGCCGGCGAGGCCGCAGCGACCGGGATCGTCACAGAGGGCGGCAGGGGAGGCGTGGACCACGTGCACGCGCAGATCGCCGTCAATTCCGGGCCTGTCTTCCGGTCCGAAGGCGGCGACAAGCGTCTTGTAGATCTCGTCGAAGGTCTCGCCCACAACCTGTATGTCCGCCTCGCTGGGCTGCCGGGTGTCTGTGTCGAACCAAAAGTGGGCGTGCTCGCTGCTGCCGACCATAATTGCTTCGATGGACACATTGATGTTGCTGTCTATGTTCAGGACGGTAAAGTCGTCGATCTGGCCCACAGCCGGTGGCTCCCCATTGGCGGGCTGCACTTCAAGCGGGTTGGGTACGCCCTGGTACATCTGAGCCAGGGTCACATCATCGCGTACCGGCGCGCTGCTGTTGGCCAGTTCGTCCCACGTTCGTTCCTGGTCGGCCGTGAGCGGCGCCTGCGATTGGCGTCCGGGGGCCGTGGCTTCGGGCGCGGGCCACGCTGTGGCGCTCTCCTGTGACGTTGTCGCCGTGGGCGCGGTCGCTGTATCCGTTGCCGGATCAGCCCGCGCGATGGTGGGCGGCGGCGCTGTCACCGCTAGCGTTGCTGTGGAGGCGGTAATGGGAGCGTCCGGCAGCGGCTGGCCCAGCAACGTGTTACAGGCGAGGCCTGTGATTAGCAGGAGAAATCCGAAGAGAATAGAGAGGCTACGCGGTGCAAGTTTGCTCATTTTACGTTCCTGATCGCTTTCGGTTGCTCGATTCTACCACTCTCTGTGCCACTTGTGTCTGCCTCCCAGCTACAGATTAGGAGACAGTTACAGATTTCTCAACACCCATTATCTTCGCTATAATGGCAATTCGTGCGGCTCTGCCTCGTGGCGGAGTCCATTGTCTGGATACAATGAGCCAGTCGAGGACATCAATTCCTATCACAGGCTGCTCCGACCGCTGTCAGCCCTGAGAGACAATACCATGAGCACCTCAACCGGTGATGCAATAGTTCCCACAGAGCACATCGACATTTACGACGCCGACGTGGGCTGGCGGGCGATGCTGCCCGATCTACGGGAGCTCATCCGCTATCGTTACCTGTTGCAGAACCTCGTCGCGCGCGATTTGAAGGTGCGCTACAAGAATTCGGTTTTGGGCGTGCTGTGGAGCCTGCTCAATCCGCTGTTGATGATGGTTGTCTTCAGCCTCGTTTTCGGTGTGCTGAGCAATAATGAGATCCGCCAGTACTCTGTGTTCTTCCTGGTGGGGCTGATGCCCTGGAACTTTTTCAGCCACTCCGTCGTGGGCGGCACCAATTCAATCACGGGCAATGCCTCATTGGTGAAAAAGGTTTATTTTCCGCGCGAAGTGCTGCCACTGGCGTCGGTGTTGTCCAGCCTGGTCAACTTTTTCATTGCCCTTTTGGTGCTCGTTGTGTTTCTCTACGCGTCGGGCCTGGGCCTGACGGCGCACGCCGTGTGGATTGTACCCTTGCTGATCACCCAGATCATTTTTACGCTGGGATTGTGCCTCTTACTGAGCAGCCTGCACGTTTTCTATCGCGATATCATGATGATCCTGGACGTGGTCATGTTGGCCTGGTTCTTCCTGACGCCGGTCATGTACCCTTTGTCACGCTTTGGGCAGGAAATTACGATCCTGGGTGTGGAAATCCTGCCCGCGCGGTTGATGCGCTGGGTAAATCCCATGGCCTCGATAATCGACGGCTACCGCACCGTGCTTTGGGGCACGATCAACAGCGCCGGAACGGTGAGTCCCGGCCCCGCAGCCATGGACC
>DATHSI010000076.1:0-3801 GCA_035464315.1 Candidatus Sulfomarinibacteraceae bacterium | reverse complement strand
ATCGCTTTTCTCTTAATGGGTGTCAGAATCGCTTTACTATAACACAGGTTCAAATCGCGCTTGACAGACCCATTTTGTTTATGCTACAGTGTTGGTCGGCGCGCCCTGTACTTTGGGCGCGAAACTATCTAAATTGTCTTAGGAGACGCATCAGAGAAATGAACCAGTGCATGTACATCTTCTCCCAGATTAAGCGGCCGTTCGGCGGCGATGCTGCCGTTCCGGTCCGTGGTGCGTCCCGGTTTTATTGACATAAAGTAAACCTCAATAAGACCGCAGCGCACCATCGGGTGTCTGCGGTCTTTTTTGTTGCCACACTTCGTGGGCAACAACTGTGTTCCAGAAAGGACGTGGACACCCATATGGGTGCACACGTCCTTTTTTTGTTTTTCGATCATTCACGGAGGAATCATGATTCAGGCAGTTATCTTTGACGTCGGCGGCGTTTTAGTCAGAACCGAGGATCACAACTACCGGCGCCGGTGGGAACAGAAACTGGGCCTTGCGCCCGGGGCATCGGAGGCTATCGTGTTCGGCGATGAGATGGGCACCAGAGCGCAGGCCGGGGCTATCAGCGATGAGGAGCTGTGGCAGTGGATCGGCGATCACCTGGAATTAGATGAAGCACGGCTGGCGCAGTTTCGGCGCGATTTCTGGGCCGGTGATGTCCTGGACACAGAGCTCGCCGATTACGTGCGGTCGCTCAGGCCGGCGTACCAGACGGCCATCATCAGCAATTTTACCGATGCCCTGCGCCGCAAACTGACCGACGTCTATCCCGTCGCCGACGCCTTTGACCTCATCGTCTGCTCCGCTGAAGAGCAGACCATGAAACCGGCGCCCGAGATCTACAAAACGACGTTGGAAGAACTTGGGCGCCAACCTGCGGAGACCGTGTTCATTGACGACAGCAAGCCAAACGTGGTCGCCGCCCGTCAGTTGGGAATGCATGCCATCCATTACCAGGCCAGCATGGACGTTCCCGCAGCATTAGCAAGGTTTGGCATTCGACCAGACCAGGACGTAAGTCCAAAGGAGATATCATGACTCAGCAGACGACAACCCGAGCAACATCAGTTCAGCGGCGGGGAACAAAGGACAGAAGCCTGGCGCTAAACATCCGGCCCTTCGACTACACCGACGCCGACTACGAAGCGCTGGTCGCCGTGTGCAACGCCATCGAACCCGAGCGCCCTAGCTCCGTACCTGCCTACCGCCATTGGGATAACAATCGCGAGTCCCAGTATCATTTCCGGCGCTACCTGGCAGAGCTGAATGGACAGGTTGTTGCCACCGCAGCCACAGGACACGCCGCCTGGTCTCATCAGCCGCACAAATTCTTTGTGAATGTCCAGGTCCTCCCTGAACACCAGGGAAAAGGCATCGGCGCGCGTATGTATGCGCGTCTGCTGGCTCATCTGGAACCCAGAGAGCCGCGCAAGCTGGTCAGCTACACGCGCGAGCATCGGGAGAATGCCATCCGCTTTCTGAAAAGGCGAGGCTTCCGCCAGGTGATGCGCATCCCTGTTTCGACCCTGGATCCAGCGACGTTCGACAACGAGCGATTCGCGCTAAAGGTTCACCGCGTGCTCGACTCCGGCATCACGATCAAAACGCTGCAAGAAGTTAGCGAGCAGGACCCGGACTGGAAACGCAAGCTTTACGATCTGGAGTGGGAGTGCGTCCAGGACGTGCCATCCACCGATCCGTTTACCAGGCGCAGCTTCGAAACGTTCGAGAATGCGGTACTGCAAAGCCCCAATCTGTTGCCAGACGCCTGGTTCGTGGCCGTAGATGGCGAACGCTACGTAGGTCTCAGCGTCCTCTGGCGCAACCTGGTAACCGACAAGTTGCTGGAAACGGGTCTGACGGGCGTCGTGCGCAGCCACCGTCGTCGTGGCATCGCCACGGCAATGAAGGTGCGCGCCATCGAATACGCACAGGCGAACGGCAACCCGCTCATCGACACGGACAACGAAGAGAACAATCCCATGTTCCAGTTGAACCTGCAGCTTGGCTTCGTGCCGCAGCCGGCTCACCTGGACTTCGAAATGAAGCTGGCGGACGAGACATCGGACACTGCATCGTCCAATGGTCAGCGCGCGAAGTTAGAGGAGTAGGAATGCCCTTACCCACGGTTCGCTTAAGTGGCACACCCCACCAACAGGGCCGGCAACACGGTGCGCAACTCCGGCAGCGTATCCGCCAAAATCTGGACATCTACTTTGAGCGCTTCTTGCTGGAAGGCAAAGTGAGCCGCGACGAAGTATTGCAACGGGCCGCACGCTACGCCGTGGCCATTGCCGACCAGAATCCGGATTACGCTGCCGGTATGCGCGGCATCGCCGAAGGGGCCGGTCTTCCTCTGGAGGACATCGTAGCCCTTAACGTGCGCTACGAGATTCTTTACTACCAGTACGCGGTGAACCAGATGGCAAGCGCAGACGGCTGTACAGCCTTCGCGCTTTCTCCGGAGGCGACTGCGGATGGGCGACTGCTGCTGGGCCAGAACTGGGACTGGATCCCCGGCGTGCGCGGCGCGCTGCTACACACCACGTACGACGACGGCCTGCAGACGTTGGCCTTTACGGAAGCCGGCATCTTCGGCGGGAAGATCGGCCTGAATAGCGCCGGCGTGGGCCTGGTGATCAACGGTATCACCAGCACGGATGATGATTGGTCGCGCTTGGGCCGGCCCTTTCACCTCCGCTGCTACGAGGCCCTGCGCCAGCGCTCGCTGCAAGACGCGCGAACAGCCGTCATGCAGAATCCTGTGGCCTGCTCCGCCAACTTCCTTATCGCACAGTTGCCCGATAGGGCCACGAACGTTGAAGTGGCGCCCGCCGGCGTGTACGAGATCCCCTGGCAACAGGGTTGTCTCGTGCACGCCAACCACTTCGTCGAACCGTCGCGGCTGGGCGTACACGAACCGCCTGACGATCGTCGCCTGTACTCTTGCCGCCGGCAAGAGCGGCTGGAACGGTTGCTGGCGCAACGACCCGTGTTAACGTCCCGGCTCCAGACCTATCTGAAGGATCACACAAACGCTCCACGCTCCATCTGCCGTCATGAGGAGCCTTCGGCGCCCATCGACGAGCAATATCGTACCGTGGCCAGCATCATCATCGACCTCACCGAGGGGATCTTGCATGCCAGTGACGGGCCGCCGTGTGATAACGACTATGAACCAGTAAAGCTTAATCTCGCGCTCTGAACGGAAGATACAGGCGCGCGACGACGAGGTATCGATTATGTTTCCGACCGAAACCGTTCTATTTTTGAATGAAGACGTGGCGAGCAAACAACCGGCTAATCTGGCCGCGGCGTCCGCAGTCGCCGTACGCGTCCAGAACGTGTACAAGGTGTTCGGCCGAGAGCGCAACACGTGGCTCAACTACCTCACAAACTGGCGCAGCGCCAATGGCCATGAGGAATCGGGGCCAACCGTCGCCGTCGACGGCGTGAGCTTCGAAATCATGCATGGCGAAGTCTTTGGCGTGCTGGGCCCTAACGGAAGCGGCAAGTCAACGCTGATTCGTCTGATCGCCACCTTGCTGATCCCCGACGAGGGTCAGATCTCTGTATTCGGACACGACGTCGTCCACGAACCCGCCGCCGTGCAGCGCATGTTGAACCGGGTGTCTGTCGAAGCTTCGTTCTTCAAGAAGCTGTCGCCCATGGAAAACTTACTCTATGCCGCGCGTCTCTATGGGCTAGAGGGTGCTCGTGTGCGCCGGGAAGTACACACGATTTTGGAGCGCCTGGACATCCCCAAGAAGAACATCAACCAGCCCATGGATC
>DATHSI010000075.1:0-6942 GCA_035464315.1 Candidatus Sulfomarinibacteraceae bacterium | reverse complement strand
CTGACGCCGGCTCAGGCAACCAAATATTATGGCGTCGTCCTGGACCCACAATCGCTGGCTGTCGATCTGGAAGCAACCATGGCGGCGCGAGAGCAACGGAACGAGCAGAATGAAAACACGGAGAAACGGAGCAGTGCCTGAATTGCACAGCGATCCCTTTACGCTCAACGTCATCCAGGAACACCTGCAGGCGGCGGCGGATGAGATGTTCGTGCGCCTGGGCCAGGCCAGCAAAAGCCCCATCATTTACGAAGTCCTGGACTACGCCGTGGCCCTCATCAGCCCGCAGAGCGAGTTGATCGCCGAGGCCCAGGGGGTTCCCGGCTTCACCGGCGTGTTGCCCTTCGCCGTGCAGGCCATCGTCGAGAAGTTCGATCTGGAGTCGATGGAGGCAGGAGACGTCTACGCCACCAACGATCCCTACAGCGGGGGCGGCACACACCTCTCCGACGTGTGCCTCATCGGCCCCATCGTCTACGAGGGAGAGGTCGTGGCCTTTGCCGCCAACAAGGCTCACTGGACGGAGGTGGGCGGCATGGCAGCCGGCAGTTGGACCACGGACGCCACGGAGATTTATCAGGAAGGGCTGCAGCTTCCCGGCGTGCAGATCTGCCATCGCGGGGAGCCCGACCAGACCATCCTGGACCTGCTGGCTGCAAACGTGCGCCTGCCGGACATGACGCTATCAGACCTTTACGCCGGGCTGGCGGCCATCCGCGCCGGCGAGGCGCGCGTGCGGCAGTTGTGCCGGCGCTACGGGCCCGAGACCTATCACAGCGCGGTACGCGACATGCTGAGCCATGGCGAGCGCATGGCGCGGCAGCAGTTGAATCAGTTGCCGGCCGGCGTTTATGAGGCGAAAGATTGGATGGACGACGACGGTTTGAGCGAGGAGCCGATACCTATCCGCGTGCGCGTGACGATTGACGAAGCGGGCTTCACGGCCGATTTCAGCGGGTCGGCGCCCCAGGCGGCGGGGCCCATCAACGGCACATGGGCGCGGCTGCAGTCCTCGACACGCGTCGTCTTTAAGGCTTTAACCAGCCCCGCCTATCCCAACAACGAGGGCTGTTTCCGCCCCGTGCGCGTCGTGTGCCCCATGGGTACCATCTTCACCGCGCAGCGGCCGGCGCCGGTATCCACCTATTGGGAAGCGGGCGCCTCGGCGGTGGACCTCCTGTGGCAGGCTCTCTACCCAATCGCCAAAGATCGGCTCACCGTTGGCCACTTTCTCAGCATTTGCGGCACGAGCCTGTCGGGACGCGACGAAAATGGCGAGTTATTTGTGCTGGTGGAGCCGCAGGCCGGCGGCTGGGGAGCGGGCATCAACAAAGATGGCGAGAACGGGCTCGTGGCGCAGGGGGATGGTGAAACGTACAACATTCCCGTGGAAGTCTGCGAGACCCGCTACCCGTTGCTGGTGGAACAGTACGCGCTGGACATCCGGTCCGCGGGCGCCGGCCGCTACCGCGGCGGGCGCGGGCTGGTGCGCGATTACCGCATCCTATGTGAAAAAGCTGCACTGACGACGACGTACGGTCGCCACCGCTTTCTCCCCTGGGGCGCCGAAGGCGGACAATCTGGCTCGCCCAACGGAGCTGCCGTCATTCCGGCGGGTGAAAAAGAAGCTGCGGTTTGGGCCGGAAAATTAACGCGCTATCCCTTGCGCCGGGGCGATCTGACGCGCCTGATTACGGGTTCTGGCGGCGGCTACGGCGACCCCTTGCAGAGACCGGTGTCTGAGGTGCAGAAAGATGTAAAGAACGGTTACGTGACCATTGAACAGGCAGCGGACGCCTACGGCGTGACGCTCGATCCGGAGACATTGGAAATCCGATCGATGCACCCGGAGCGCGCCGCTACCGGGGATAACGAGCAAGAGGAGACGCAATGACCATAGCCGACCCATTCAGAAAACGTATCCAGCGGTTACAACAGCAAATGCTTGAAGACGACGTGAGCCTGGCAGCCATCGCGCCCACGGCCAACATGCGCTACCTGCTGGGCTTCGCCCCCCTGATGGACGAACGCCTCTGCGCTCTGCTGGTGAGCCCGGCAGGCACGAAGTTCGTGGTTCCCCATCTGAACGCGGATCAGACAGAAGAACACACGGGGATGGAGACAATCCGCTGGCGCGATGATGAGGGCGTAGAACAGGTGCTGGCCAGGGCCTTGCAAGTGCTGGCGCCGGGCACTGCGCCGGTGCTGGCGGCGGATGACACGATGCGCGCCGACCACCTCATCCTGCTGCAAGAAATGCTGGCTCCCTCACGCTCCCTGCCTGCAAGCAAGTTGATAGGCCCTCTGCGTCTCTGTAAGTCTGACGAGGAAATAGAACGCCTGGTACGCTCGGCGGCGCTGGCCGATGAAGCGATGTTGGCCGGCGTGGACGCCTGCCGCCCGGGGGTCACGGAACGAGATGTGGGCGAGGCGGTCGCCCATCGCTTTCGCCAGGGCGGCGCCTCGCAGGTCGACTTCGTTATTATCGCCTCAGGCCCGAACGGCGCCTTTCCTCATCACGAGACGGGAAACCGGCAGTTGCAGGAAGAGGATACCATTATTCTGGACGTGGGCGCCACGCTGAATGGCTACAAGTCGGACATCACACGCGTGGTGCAACTGGGTGACCCACCGCAAGAAGTAGCCGCGGCGTACGAGGCTGTCCGCGAAGCCAATCGTCGTGGGCGAGAGGCAGTCAGGGCCGGCGTCACGGCAAACGACGTGGATCGGGCGGCCCGCCAGCACCTGGAGGAGGCGGGATACGGCGATTTCTTCGTACACCGCACGGGCCACGGACTAGGCCTGGAAATGCACGAACCACCCTGGATCATGGCCGGCAACGAAACGACCTTGCAGCCGGGCATGGTCTTTTCAATCGAACCCGGTGTCTACCTCCAGGGCAAATTCGGCATCCGTGTAGAGGACATCGTCGTCGTGACCGACGACGGTTGCAGCGTGCTGAGCAGTTTGTCCCGCGAGTTGATCACAAAAGCATAGCGGCCCGGAGGTCGGTGGGGATCAGGTCCCGCCGCTCAGGGCCGCGCCAATGGCCGCAGGCTGCGCGCCACCTCCTCAAACTGTTCCCCGCTCGTCTGCCCGCGGAGCAGAATCGTCCAGCCGTCGATGATCGTCAGCAGCAGGTGCAAGTCCTGGCCTTCGGCGCTCAGCCGCCAGCGCTGCGCCGGCAGCACGTTAGAGAGCTCCCAGGCCTCACTGTCCACAATCGTCGCCGGCGGATCCGCAGCCGCCAGCACTTCCTCCTGCTGCGCCACCGCCTGCTCCAGGGACAACGGCGCGTCCGGGCGCACGACGAGGTCAATGCGCTGCGCATCCGCCGGCGGCTCGCCGTTGCTCTCCCGGTTCTCAATCATGCCCTCCATCCCCGGTTCCCAGGGGCTGAACGTGACCGTATATGCCTCGCCTGACGTAATGTTCAGGTCCTCCGGCTCATAGCGAAACCAATCCGCAGGATAGTCCAGTGCCAGGCCCGCCCGCTCATCGCGGTACGTGACCATCTCCATCACCGGATCCGGCGGGCGCGGCGTGGACTCGGACGTGGTCGTCTCCTGAACGGCAGCGGTGACAGTAGCCTTCGCGCCGGTGATGGTGACCTCATTGGGTGACGTCACCGTCCCTTCCTGTGCAGCATCACAAGCCACCGTCAGGACCAGAAGGAGGATAACAAGCGCGAAGCGATACATCGCTGACTTCCCCATCACCCCGCTTTCCGGCCCCAACCCTACAACTTCCAATCTCCGACCGCTAATCTCCAATCCCCCTAATCACAACAATCCGATAATCAAATCAAAAATCCCCAACAGACTGGCCGCCGACACCAGAATAACCACGATGAGCAGCCGGCGCACCCAGATAGCGCCTTTTTCCACGGCCATCTTCGCCGCAGCCCAGGCGCCCAGCATATTGCCAATGGCCAGAATCAAGCCCACTGACCATACGACCTGATCGTTGCGCACGAACACCAGGAGCGCAAACACAGTGAAAAAGAGGTTGATACCCACCTTAACCGCGTTGGCCCGCACCAGATCGTATCCCACCCCGAGCACCAGGCCCGCCAGCAAGAAGATGCCCACGCCGGCCTGGATGAAACCGCCGTAGATACCGATGAAAAAGAAGAGCACCAGAGCGCCGATGCTGGGTCTCTCCGTCATTCGCTTCAACTCCCCCTCCAGCCAGCGCTGCGGCCGCATCAAAATCACGACCAACATGACCAGCATGAGCACGCCGATGGTCATTTCCATCAGCTCCTCGTCCAGGTTCACGGCGATTTGCGCACCGAGCAATGAGCCCAGCACGGCCGGAATGCCCAGCATAAGCACGCCGCGCCCGTCAAGGACGTCGCTCTGCCGGAACTTGCCCGCGCCGATCACGCCCTGCAGCAAGATGCCCACGCGGTTCGTACCGTTGGCCACGTTGGCCGGCAGACCGGCGAAGATAAGCATGGGCAACGAGACCAATGAGCCGCTGCCCGCAAGCGTGTTAATGAAACCGGCCAGAAAGCCGGCGCCGATGATGGCCAGATAAAGGTACCATTCCATAGGCAGTTACCAGAGACTGGAGATTCTTGTTACGAACTTCACATTTGGCACGAATTCTAACAGGAAGAAGGCTAACATAAACAGCAATTTGCACAAGTTACCTGGGCCGGCGCCGAAGCAGTTCGTCTTGCAGCGCAGATAACCGTTAGCTATCATCTCCTGTAAAGACGCTGCCGACGAGCACCGGGGTGGGAGTGGTGGGACGCGTGACGCCGATGGTGTCAGGCACAGGCCGGCGAGCAACCTGGACCTTAACTCGCGGATCGCCTCCACCAGGAGCGTCGCCAGAGGGGCGTCGCCGCAAATAGAACAATGAGGAGAACAATATCCACGATGGCCACAATCGTAATTAAAAATGCAGACCTACTGATCACGATGAACGACGAGCGTCAGAACATTGAAGACGGCGCGCTATTCATCAATGACAACGTTATCGAATGGGTGGGAAAGAGCGGACAACTGCCCCAGGCGTACGGCAACGCCGACCGCGTCATCGACGCCAGCGGCAAGGTGGTGCTGCCTGGGCTGATCAACACCCACCACCACTTCTACCAGACCCTGACCCGCGCCGTGGCGCCCAACGCTAAACTATTCGACTGGCTGAAGATCCTCTATCCCATCTGGGCGCGTATGGACGGCGAAGCGGTCTACGTCAGCGCCCTGACGGCGATGGCCGAGCTGATCCTCAGCGGTTGTACTACCGCCAGCGATCACCTTTACCTGTTCCCCAACGACGCGCAATTGGATGACGAAATTCGCGCCGCGCAGGAAATCGGCCTGCGCTTCCACGCCTCACGCGGCTCCATGTCCCTGGGCGAAAGCGAGGGCGGGCTACCGCCGGACAGCGTGACTGAGGACGAGGAGACCATCCTGCGCGATTGCCGGCGCGTCATCGAGACCTACCACGACGCCGGCCGCTACGCCATGCAGCGCATCGTTCTCGCCCCCTGC
The DNA here is from genome assembly GCA_035464315.1 of Candidatus Sulfomarinibacteraceae bacterium. Taxonomy (GTDB): domain Bacteria; phylum Chloroflexota; class Anaerolineae; order Promineifilales; family Promineifilaceae; genus JAAYYY01. The sequence continues at coordinate 1,435 of DATHSI010000075.1, read as the reverse complement.
TCCCCCTTCTCCGTCACCCCAGACCTGATGCGCGAGTCGGCGCGGCTGGCGCGCAGTTACGGCGTCACGCTGCACACGCACATGGCGGAGACCAAGGACGAAGAAGAGTTTTGCCTGGCCGAATTCGGCCATCGTCCCGCGGCCTACGCCCAGGAACTGGAATGGGTGGGCGACGACGTGTGGTGGGCGCACAGTGTGCACGTGGACGACGAGGAAGTGGCGCTGATGGCCCGCACAGCCACGGGCGCCGCGCACTGCCCCAGCAGCAACATGCGCCTGGCCAGCGGCATCGCGCCCGTGCGCGCCATGCTGGACCATGGCGTGCCCGTGGGGCTGGGCGTAGACGGTTCGGCCAGCAACGACAGCAGCCACATGCTGGCCGAAGCGCGCCTGGCCCTGCTGCTGCAACGGGTATCGGGCAACCCCGCGGGGCTGACGGGAGCCGAGGCGCTGTGGCTGGCCACGCGCGGCGGCGCGTCCGTGTTGCGCCGCGACGACATCGGCCAGCTGGCCCCGCAAATGGCCGCGGACGTTATCGCCATCGACCTGCATCACCTGGCCTACGCCGGCGCGCGCCACGACCCGCTCAACGCCCTGGTCTTTTGCCAGCCGCAAGCGGTGGACCTCTCCATTATTAACGGCCGCATCATCGTCGAAGACGGCGAGCTGCGCACGGTGGAGCTGGGATCGCTGGTGGAGCGACATGACAAAATCAGCCGGGCGTTGATTGCTGGGTAGAGATTGGAGATTGGTTGATTGGAGATTGAAAGATTGAGAGGTATGACTACGAAGGCCCGGAAGCGGGCCGGCGCGGATGACAGTTATTCGTGCCATTCGTGGCGACCCTTATTTGACGGAGCAAACAATGCGCAATGTGAAGAATTACCACCGACCAGAAAGTGTAGAAGAGGCGCTGGCGTTGCTGGCGCGAGAAAACGTGATCAGCGCCGTACTTGCCGGCGGCACGCATCTGAACGCGCGCCTGCCGGAGGACGTTGAAGCCCTGGTTGATCTGCAGGCGGTGGGGCTGGACGAAGTTACCCATAGTCCAGACAGCATGGCCCTGGGCGCCATGGTGCGCGTGCAGCAAATCGTGGACGACGACAATGCCCCCGCCCTGCTGCGCGAACTGGCGCGGCGCGAAGGGCCCAACACCTTCCGCCAGGCGGGCACCCTGGGCGGAGCCATCATGGTCGCCGATCCCGAAAGCGAGCTCGTGGCCACCCTACTGGTTTACGAAGGCGTGGTCACCGTCACAACCCCGGCCGGCGCGCACACCGCGCCGTTGGACGATTTCCTGGCCGAGATAGCCGCCGCCGAAACACCGGCCGGCGGCCGGCAGGCGGCCCTGCGCGGCGGCATTCTCACCGGCATGACCCTGTCCACCGGCGGGGCAACGGCCCACACCCGCGTGGCGCGCACACCCGAAGACAGC
>DATHSI010000074.1:0-9451 GCA_035464315.1 Candidatus Sulfomarinibacteraceae bacterium | reverse complement strand
CCGCATCCCGCTGGAGGGTCCGGAGACGTTACCGGCGCTGTTGAACGGACATCGGGTGCAGCGAATTGCCGACGTATGGAGCGATGAGCCCGCAGCACAGGGCTTGCGATCACTCTTGAGCGATCACGGCGCCATCCTTTTAGAAGGCGTACATGCATGGATGTGGGTACCCCTGGCGGTAAAGGGACGCGTCATCGGCGGCCTGGGCATTGCCCATGCACAGCCAGACGCCTTCACAACTCACCAGGCCAATCTGGCACAGCTGATGGCCAACCAGGCGGCCATTACGATGCTCAACGCAGAACTGTATGAACAGGCGCAGACGGCCGCCACCCTGGAGGAACGCCAGCGCCTGGCGCAAAACCTACACGATGCGGTAAACCAGTCTCTCTTTTCCGCCACCCTGATTGCCGAAGTCTTACCGCGTGTCTGGGAACGCGATGCAGATGAGGGGCGAAAGTCTCTGGAAGACCTGCGCCGCCTGACCCGCGGCGCCATGGCCGAGATGCGCGGCTTGCTGGCTGAGCTACGTCCCATGGTCCTCACCGATGCCGATATGGGCGACCTGCTGCGCCAATTGGGAGACGCACTCACGGGACGCAGTAACATCCCGGTCACCGTGACCGTGCAGGGAGAGGGCGCCTTGCCAGCCGACGTGCAGGTGACCTTCTACCGCCTGTGCCAGGAAGCGCTCAACAACGTCGCCAGACATGCCGGGGCCGGCAAGGTAGACATAGACCTGAAATATGACGCCGGCGTGGTAGAACTACGCATCCGCGATGACGGTAGGGGCTTCGATCCTGAACACGTCCCGCCGGGTCACAACGGTCTCAGCATGATGCGCGAGCGCGCCAGCGCGATTGGCGCGTCATTATCGATTGAAAGCGAACCGGGTGACGGCGCCGAAATCACTGTTCGCTGGATGGAATAATCGGCATAGGAGTTCCCTGATGACGCCTTCTCAACCCATTCGTGTGATGCTTGTTGACGATCATACGATGGTGCGCCGCGGCCTGGCAACCTTCTTGCAGGTCTTTGATGACCTGGAACTGGTGGGTGAGACATCCAGTGGTGAGGCCGCCATCCAACTCTGCGAACGTATCCGGCCCAATGTGATTCTCATGGATCTGGTCATGCCCGATATGGATGGTGTGGCGGCGACGCGCGCCATCCGCCAGAAATTCCCCACCGTGCAAGTCATTGCACTGACCAGTTTCAAAGAAGAGGGACTGGTGCAGAAGGCGCTCGAGGCGGGGGCTATAGGTTATTTGCTTAAGGACGTATCTGCCGATGAACTGGCCAAGGCGATTCGTGCCGCCAAGGCAGGTCGCAGCACGCTCTCCCCGGAGGCTGCCCAGGCGCTGGTCCACGCCGCGACCCAACCACCACCACCCGGACGCGATCTGACGGAACGCGAGCGGGACGTGTTGGCCTTAATGATTGAAGGGATGAATAATACCGAGATCGCCGAGAAACTGGTCGTCAGTCCCTCCACCGTCAAATCCCATGTCAGTAACATTCTGGCCAAGCTGGACGTATCCAGCCGTACGGAAGCCGTAGTCCTCGCCATACAACACAGCATCCTCGACTAAACGCCACACAGCCGATCTCCGCCAAGCGTCAACCCCTTCTTCTTACCATGTCAGCCCATCGCAAGGTGCGTCGCTACGTCATGAAAGACCGTTAAAGGGGCGTTGGACAACGACAAACCAGGCGCGCCCATTCGCTACTCGATTTTGAGCGGCACACTGCAACCTCAGTCAATTATCCCCCAACTGGCGGAGCCAAGTATCCCCTTCCCAGCCGATGTCCCCAGGACGCAAACAAGATAAGATCATTAATGTATGCTCAGGTTAAGTACGCTTTTGGTCAAGCAAACGCTGTCGGTTACGTGAGTGACGTTCAAAGAAAACAATTCACAATCCCAGGAGATACAGAATGAATAAAGCCAACAAACAAGAGAACATTACACTGGCGGGCTTTCTAGGCGGGCTGCTGATTGGCGGCATGGTCGGCGCCGGCGCCATGGTGCTGCTGGCCCCGCAATCAGGCAAAAAGACGCGCCAGCAGATGCGGCGCAAAGTTAGAGAGGTGCGGGAGGAAACAACCGGGACCATAAGAGGTGGCATGGCCCAGGCCCGTACGAAGGCTCACGACATGTCGACAAGCATCCTGGAGCAAACTGAAGCGCTGCAGCAGCGCGGCCAGGATACCCTTGACGATGGAAAGGAGCGTTTGGCCACTGCAGTCGACGCCGGCAAATCAGTCGCCAAAGGTTCCTGATTAGACGGTCGAAAACAACTTCAATTCAAGAATGAACTGCACTTTAAGGAGCGCACAAAATGAACATTCTCGTATGGCTTATCATTGGCGGTATTCTCGGCTGGTTAGCCAGCAAAGTGATGAACACAGATGACCAGCAGGGCATGATACTGAATATCGTGGTCGGCATCGCAGGCGCCCTCGTAGGCGGCTGGTTGCTCAGCCCTCTGTTCGGAGCGGGTACGATTAACCAGAACGACTTCAGCTTAGCAGCTCTGCTCGTTTCGTTCTTAGGCGCCATTCTCTTATTGGCAGCCTACAATCTCGCAAAGCGGGGTGCGCTGCGCTAATCCCTGCCTACATTGGCTAATAAGCACCGAACCGTCCCGGAGGCTCAAACCTCCGGGACAGCGTTCATTGAGGTAGAAATGGCACAATCACAAGAACAACCTTCAGAATTCGTGATGACACAACGAGAAGAAGATCGGGAGCAACGCCTCTTCTCCTTCAAGACCTCCCAATTGATCTGGCTGGCTTTTGGCCTGGTAGAAGCGCTGATTGCCATGCGCATCGTCCTAAAGCTAATTGGAGCCAACTCCGCCAACCTTTTCGCCGCCTTTATCTACGACGCCAGCTATATATTCCTCTTTCCCTTTGAGGGGTTAGTTGGCACCCCCACCGCCGGCGGCGCCGTACTTGAACTCTCATCGATCATCGCCATGATCGTATACGCTCTGCTGGCTTGGGGCGTTGAACGAATCGTACGGGTCGTTTTCTATAGCCCACGCTGGTGAGTTGAGTTAACTCAGCCATGGCCATCCAGTCACCATCACACGCCTCTCCCTGGACATTCTGGCGAGTCGTATGGGCTACGCTCGTCTTGGTTGCCCTTGGTCTCAGCTTCTGGCTACTTTACCGTTTTCACCAGGTACTCTTCATCCTGTTCATCGCCATCATTATGGGTACAGTGCTCAGACCCCCCGTTTCCTGGCTGCAACGGCGCGGTATCCCAGGCGTAGCCGGCGTTATTCTCGTCTACCTTCTGCTTCTGGCGCTGCTCATCGGCTTCGCCCTTCTGTTGGTCCCCGTCATCGTCGAACAGACCACGACCTTAGCGGTAGCCGTACCCGACAGTTATCAAAGTCTGCGCGACTGGATAGTCGGCCATCCCAATCCCTTGATTACGCAGTTCAGTAGATTCCTGCCCGCCACGCTGTCCCTTCTGGATCCGGGCCAATCGACCGGGCAGGAAATGCTGGATACGGCCGGGCAGGCGCTGGGCTATCTTGGCTCCGCCTCAAAGGGCGTCTTTACGGGCGCCGCCATTTTACTGCTGGCCTTTTACTGGACGCTCGACGGGCCGCGAACCGTGCGCTCCCTCCTGCTTGTGGCGCCCGTCAGCAAGCGCGAGGGGGTCCGCGAACTGATTACCGCCATGGAGACAAAGGTCGGCGCCTACGTCGCCGGTCAGAGCCTCCTCAGCCTGATCGTTGGCCTGCTGGCGCTGATTGCCTATCTGATCATAGGTTTGCCCTACGCTCTGGTCCTGACCCTCGTCGCCGGCGTGATGGAAGCCGTCCCGCTCGTCGGACCACTGCTGGGCGCCATCCCTGCCGCGCTCGTGGCCCTGACCCTGGGACCCGACAAAGTGGTCTGGGTCGTCGTCGCTACCGTCGTCATACAGCAGTTAGAAAGCAGCCTGCTGGTGCCTCGCGTCATGCGCCAGGCTGTGGGCGTCAGTCCCTTCGTCTCCTTGCTAGCGCTGTTTGCCTTCAGCTCGCTGCTGGGAATCGCCGGCGCCCTGATGGCCATTCCAATGGCAGCGATCATCCAGATCCTGCTCAATCGCTTCGTCTTCGAGCGTGGAGCCATGGAGCCCGAACTCTCCGGCGGGCGTGACCTTGGCAGTCGCCTGCGCTATGAGGCGCACGATCTTGCCCGGGACTTGCGCCACCAGGCGCGGCGCACCAGGGCCGGATCGGATCGCACGATTCGGCAGACAGACCTGGTGCTGGACGAAATTGAAACTCTGGCCACCGACCTTGATACACTACTGGCCGAAACAAACGGGACAGGTGTGGAATGACCAGACAGGCATTGCGCATCGGTGCGGCAGTCATGACCACACTGCTAGCTCTATTGCTCCTGTGGCAGTTCCGCGTGGTGGTCGTCTATGTCCTCTTATCACTGGCCTTGGCAGCCGCTACCCGTCCTCTGATAAGGCGCTGGTCAGCTCGCAACCCTGTGCTGCGCGTCGTCCTCATTTTTCTCGCCCTCATTGTCCTGGGCGGCGTGGGCTTTTTGCTCTTCCTGGGCGGGAGCTCCGCATTGCGCGAGATTCAACAGTTAGCCCAACAAGTGTCGGTGCAAGATGAGTGGCAGCAGCCACTGTGGCTGCAGGGCACCTCACTGCAACAGGCGCTGGACACACGTCTGCCGCCGCCCAGCGAGCTCTTCGCCGCCATGCTCGGCGACTCCGGTCAGGTCGTTTTACCGGCCATCCTGAGCCTGACGCAAAGTCTCGCCAAAATCGTGAGCGGCGGGCTCATCATCGTGCTTCTGAGCCTCTATTGGAGTGCAGACCAGGTCCATTTTCAACGGCTCTGGCTCTCCCTTCTTCCCGCGGGCCAACGCCGCCGGGCCCGCGAAATCTGGCAGACGCTGGAGTCCGACCTCGGCGCCTACATTCGCAGCGAGGCCCTCCAGAGTCTTCTCGCTGCGCTTCTTCTTGGGGCCGGTTACTGGCTCTTAGGCTCACCCTATCCCACGCTCTTGGCCCTGACCGGCGCGTTGATATTGTTGCTACCTATGGTCGGAGCTGTTCTGGCGTTGCTGCCGCCGCTTGTCGTGGGCCTGCTGACCAGCGTACCGCTCAGCCTCTTCACCGCGCTCTACACCCTCCTCGTCATGATCCTCTTGCGCTGGTGGCTCGAGCCACGTCTCTCCAACCGCCGCCGGTACAACCCCATTCTTACCGTCGTCATCCTTATCGCCCTGGCAGACGCCTACGGACTTCTCGGCATCATCATCGCGCCCCCACTGTCCGCCGCCTGTCAAATACTGTGGGGCCACCTGGTCAGTCACCGCGCTGCCGCCGGCCCGCCAGACTTAATCGCCGACCTGAAAGCGCGGCAGGCACGATTATGGACGACGATCCAGGCCATGGATGAAGCGCCACCGCCGCTAGTGATCAGTAGCATGGAGCGGCTTGCCACTCTCATTGAAGAAGCTGAACCGGTTCTTGAGGCAACGAAAGCGCCAGGAACGTGAACACGAGAAGCAACGGGGATTCCGGTGCGGCCGGCGCCTCTACGCCGGCGCTGACCCACGCTCTTCGTCATTTCCCCCAACTGGCGGAGTACAAGATCCCCTTCCCGGCCGATGGGGATAAAGTGCCAAAGAGGTAAGCTTAATACATGATTCAGGTATTGTTAGCCGCTCCCCGGCCCGACGTGCGCGCAGCCCTACGATTGTTGCTGCTGGATTTAAGCATGCAAGTGGTCGGCGAAGCGGCTGACTGGTCTACTACGCTGGCCCTGGCCCATGAAACGGAGCCCGAAATGCTACTCGTCGATTGGGAATTAATCTCCATATCGTCCGGTCACACCCTGGCTCAACTCCGTGCAGCCTGCCCGTCAACGGTGGTCATCGTCCTCATCAGCCAGCTGGATGCCCGCCAGCAGGCGGCCCTCTCCGCAGGGGCCGATGCCTTTATCAGCAAAGGCGAGATGCCTGATCGGGTAGCCGCGCGCTTGCGGGCGGCGGCTAAACGCATTCGTTTTGCATAATTCCGTGACCTTTTTTCGCGCGCTCCGGCGGCGCTTTCTTGATAAGGAGAAGGATGATGAAAGACCGCTTAACAGATATTCGACAGAGCTACAATCCGCGATTGTTATTGAGGTTCAGGAGGTTGGCAGAGGGCCGATGGCAGAACTAAAAGTAACATTTCACAACGAGGCAACCATCAGAGTGCAGGCACAAATCTTCATGGGCCGCTCGCTCTTCAGCACGTCTCTTGCAAGTCCGGGTGAAACAATCCTCCTGCCCGTAGCGTCGATACCCTACGATATCTACTTCAAGAATAGCGCCACAGGCTGGGAGATAACGCGCCAGCTTAATAGTCAGGCGACTACCATTACGCTGCTGCGCAAAGCGGGGCGGTACACCACGGTTGGTGAATAACGGCTCTGTTTAAGACGGTAGGCATGACCCGCCCGCGAAAAACGCAAATAACCGCAGTTCGTCCGCAAATCAACGTCGCTTGTCGTTCCCGCGCACCAGCACTTGTGTCGTCTCTCTGTCAGGAGTTTGACTGACGCCTCGCGTTAGAACTGAAAATCCTCACGCTCGGCTTTCTCCAGGTCGACAACCATCGGGTGCTCATCGGAACCTATATCGACGATGGCATCGCGGCTCACCGCGCCGCTCTTGGCCACCGGGCTCTCGATATAGGTGCGGCCCAGCTTGAAGCCGGTCACTTCCCCTTCTTCGCCCAAGATGATGTCATCAATGGCCGCCACTCTGGTTTCTCCAGCAGTGGCAATCTCTCGACTTGCCAATTTGTCGCGGCGCACCCAGGCCTCAGCGTCGCTTTCAGCCATCTCGCCAACGACGTCGGCCCGTTCGACGAGCACCACGTCACCACCGATAAGGTGAATGGCTGCACTGGGAATGAATCGGTGCATGCGATCTAGGATGCCTTCATAAGCGACCTGAATTGCTGCCAGGTGGCGAGCCTCGCGATCAAAATAGACCTCGTAGACTTTGCCAACAATAAGTCCTTCATGGACGCTGACGATTTGTTTGTTGATCAGATCCTTGACTGCACGAATAACTCCCTCCGATCGCCCAATGGTCGGTAAACAACCAGTAACTCCTCTCAATTTACAGGGGCTAGCACTGTGCGCCAAATGCAGGCCAATGGTCTTCACGCCTGTGAGCGGGCCGGCTAATCCAATCCGGCTCACACCTTATGAAGCTGCTCGGCGGATAGAATACCGTTGGTAAAGATGTGCCCTTTTACGTTAGAATCTAGCTTGTTCCTGCTTTGGCCGGCATTTTCAGCATCACATCCAAAAGGTCGGAGGTATCGTTGACACCTGAAATGGCTCTGGTTCTTGCTCTGCTAGGCATCGCCATTGTTCTTTTTTCCACAGAGCGGTTGCGTGTGGATTTAATCTCCATGATGGTCTTGCTGTCGCTGCTCCTCACGGGCCTACTAACGGTTGAAGAAGCTTTCTCTGGTTTTTCCAACCCAGCCGTCATCACTGTGTGGGCAATCTACATCATTAGCGAAGGCCTCTTCATTACGGGCGTCGCCGACTATTTGGGCCAGAGAATTCTTGGCATCTCCGGCAATCGGCCGGCCCGCTTAACGGTCGTGATCATGATCGCTGTCGGCGTCATGTCGGCTTTCATGAACAACATTGGCGCCACCGCTGTTCTGCTGCCGGCTGTTGTTGCCATCGGTCGAAAAGTAGAAATGCCGGCGTCTAAACTTCTGATCCCACTGGCTTTCGGCTCTCTGTTGGGTGGCGTAACCACACTGATTGGTACCCCGCCCAACCTCCTGGTCAGTTCGATTCTGGCCGACGCCGGTTATGAGCCCTTTACGCTCCTGGACTATACGCCGATGGGTCTCATCGTGATGGTCAGCGGTATAGCGTACTTTGCCGTAGCCGGCCGCCATTTACTTCCAAACCGGGAAACGCATCTGACAGAGGATTTGACGGGCGATTACAATTTGCGTGATTATCTGACCGAGCTCAAGGTGTTGCCCACATCGAATCTAATAGACAAGACAATTGCAGAGACTGCTTTGGGCGAGGAGTACGACCTGACAATTATGGGTCTGATGCGCGACGGCCAGGTCCGCCTTGAAATTCTGCCCGATACCCACATCGAGGTCGACGATGTGCTCCTGGTCAAGGGGTCCATCAGCAAGATCCTCGATGTTCAAGATCGAATCGGGCTCGCGATAGATCCGCACCGGCGTTTGAGCGAACTGGCTCTCAACTCGCCGGAAGCCTCGACAATTGAAGTGGTCATCAGCCAGCTTGCTGACTTCGCCGGGAAGACGCTGAAAGAAGTAGACTTCCGCGCGAAATATGGCCTGACGGTATTGGCCATCTGGCACAGGGAGGAAGCGATCGTAAGTCGCCTGGGTGAGGTGCCCTTGCAGTTAGGGGACATACTGCTGGTTCAGGGGTCTCGCCAGAGGCTCGCTTACCTGAGACAGGATCCGGCTTTTATTGTTCTGGGACCAATCACCATGGAGCATCGACGGCTCAACAAGGCGCTGCTTGCGCTGGCCATATTCGGCGGCATGATTTTGCTGGTGTCGACGGGCACGCTGCATATCGCCACGGCGGCCGTCCTGGCGGCCATGCTCATGGTTCTTGTTGGCGTGCTGACTATGGAGGAAGCGTACACGTCAATCGAGTGGCAGTCGGTGTTCCTGATAGCAGGCATGTTGCCCCTGGGCATTGCCATGGCCAAAACAGGCACAGCAGACTTTTTATCCAATCTGATGATTGATCTGGTTGGTGATCTGGGTCCCCGTGGGATCATGATCGGGTTGTTTTTGCTGACCACGATCATAACTGAGTTCATGTCCAATGCGGCAGCAGCGGTGTTGGTTGCTCCAATCGCTATTAGTTCGGCGGTAACACTTGGCGTCGCACCCCAGGCATTTGCCATGGGTGTAGCCATGGCAGCTTCCAACTCATTCTTGTTTCCGATTGGTCACCAGGCTTCGGTGTTGGTTTATGGCCCCGGTAGTTATCGCTTTTTCGATTACACGAAAGTTGGACTGCCGTTGACGCTACTGATCTGGTTGTTATTGGTTATTTTCTTGCCGGTGTTGTGGCCACTCTAGGGCGCTTGAGCAGCGGGGCCAAACCTTCCTTGCGCGCCAGAACGCTGGCCCCAGCAACCGCCTCGCCCGGTCGTTCTAACCGGTTTCTCGAAACTGCCTCAGATGGTATACTTCTTAAGATTGTGACCTGATGCGTCAATTCTATCTCTCAGAAGGGATTTCCCCCTAGTATTTAGACGTTTTATATCACCATGAACAAGAGTTCAGACAAACAAGCGGAGAAAGGCCGGGAGGCCGGGCGAGAAGACCAACCGGCCGGAGAGCGGCAGCTGACCGTCGTCGGCCTTGGCGCGTCGGCCGGAGGGCTCGCGG
>DATHSI010000073.1:0-7008 GCA_035464315.1 Candidatus Sulfomarinibacteraceae bacterium | reverse complement strand
CTACCCTGGTCCTGCATCAGGAGGATGCCGCCAGACTGGACGTGGGCGAAGATGACGTCGCTAACGTGACGCTGGATAGCGCGGAGTATCGCCTGCGCGTGCGCGTGGATAATAGCGGTACCCGGCCGGGCCTGGGCCTGGTGCAGGGCGTCACGCTGCCGCCGCGGCGCACGGTACTGCAACTGAACGGCATAGAAAAAGCACAGCAAACTGAAGAAATCGCGCTCGCGTAAGCGGTTGCCCGCCGTTCTTCCGAGTGGATGAAGCAAATGAGGATTGTCTATGACAACAGGTGAAATAGCGCTGCGTGCGCTGGTCGTCGGCTTTATTGTCAGTTTTGCCGTGATCACCGGGTTTGCCTACACGACGCTGCTGGAGCGCAAGCTATTGGCGCGCCTGCAACATCGCGTCGGTCCGAATCGCGCCGGATATATCCCCATTCCCTGGCGCGGCGGCGAGCGCCGCTTTCTGGGCGGTTTCATGCAGCCGGCGGCTGACGCCGTGAAGTTATTCTTTAAAGAGGATCCCACGCCGGCTCAGGCTGACCGCATTGTCTATAATCTGGCGCCTATGCTCGCCGTGATTCCCGCCGTGCTCATCCTGGCGGTGATTCCCCTGATGCCCGCGTTCCAGATATTTGGTCTCAGCTTCGAGCCCTATTTTGCTATCGCCCCAGGCGTCAACGTGGGCGTCCTGTTTGTACTTGCCGTCACCTCTATTGCCGTCTATGGGGTGGTGCTCGCCGGCTGGGGGTCCAACAGCAAATACGCTGTGATGGGCGGAATCCGCGCCACCGCACAGATGATTAGCTACGAGCTGGCGCTGGGCCTGGCGTTATTGCCGCCGATCATGCTGGCGGGCTCCATGGACCTGGGCGAAATCGTTGCCGCGCAACGAGGCGGCCAGTGGTTTGTTTTCCTGCAGCCTGTGGCAGCGATCATCTTCTATGTGGGCATGCTGGCCGAGTTGCAGCGGGCGCCCTTTGACCTGTTGGAAGCTGAACAGGAGCTGGCCTCGGGCTATGCGGTCGAGTACGCCGGGATGCGCTTCGGGATGTTCTTCATGGCTGAGTACATGAAGATGATCTCCCTGAGCGCCATCGCCGCCGTGCTCTTCTTTGGGGGCTTCTACGGCCCGATTCCTTTTGCCGACCAGTTCCCGCTCATCGGCCTGGCCAATCTTTCGTTGAAGATTTTCCTGAGCCTGGCCATTATGATCTGGGTCCGGGCGTCACTGCCCCGCTTCCGTTATGATCAGTTGATGGCTTTTGGCTGGAAGCGCCTGCTACCGATTGCGCTGGCCAATGTGGCTGTCACCGGAATCTTGATCGTGCTGGCGCAAGAGGGCATTCTGGATCCGTTGTTGAACATCTTTACAGGCCTATTTTAAGATTGCGTAACAGGACGGTGCTGTGATATAGGGCCGTCCTGTGATGAGGAGTATCTATGATTGGTGCCATTGCCAAAGGATTGGCGACAACGCTGAAACATCTGTTTAAGCCGCCCGTCACCATTCAATATCCGGAAATCAAGCGCCCGGTGCGTTATCGTTTCAAAGGCCGCCACGCGCTGAAGCGTTACGACAACGGTCTGGAGAAATGCATCGGTTGTTCGCTTTGCGCCGCGGCCTGCCCCGCCGACGCCATCTTCGTCGAGGCCTCTGAGAACACGGATGATGAACGCTACTCGCCCGGCGAGCGTTACGCCAGCACCTATGAAATCAATATGTTGCGCTGCATCTTCTGCGGCTACTGCGAGGATGCCTGTCCCACCGAGGCCATTGTGTTGGAGGACAATTACGAGCTGAGCTTTTATGATCGCGCCAGTTCCATCTATACTAAAGATATGTTGATCGATCCTGTGCCCGAGGGCGGCGAACCTACGCCACAAGAGACGCCTCCCGGTATGTTCGATCGCTCCATCCCTGACATGGAGAATCCAAAATAAAGCGCGTACAACGATTTGCCAAATCGTTGAACACATCTGCCGGAGTACGCTTAATGGGAAGTTTCATCGTCTTTATTATCCTGGCTGTCATCGCCCTCAGCGCCGCTGTGGGCATGGTGCTCAGCCAGAACGCCGTGCACAGCGCCCTGTTCCTCATTCTGAACATGGCCACGCTGGCTGTGTTCTACATATTGCTGAATGCCCCTTTTATCGCCATGGTACAGGTCACGGTCTACGCCGGCGCCATCATGGTTCTGTTCCTCTTCGTGATCATGCTCCTGGGCGCCGAGCAATTGCGAGGCGTGGGCGGTGGCGCCTGGCAAAATTATCTGGCTTTGCTGCTGGGTGTGGCGCTGATCGCCACCTTTGGCGCCGCGCTGCTCACAGAAGGCGCGACGACCGCCGGGGTGGCCGATCCCATCGACGCCGGTCCCGTGGCTGTGGGGATGCACCTTTTTGAGTCGTACGTGCTACCCTTTGAGATAACCTCCGTACTGCTGCTGGTGGCCATGATTGGCGTTATTGTGCTGCGCGGCCGACAGAGTGAGGAGAGCAACAATGCCTGAAGTAACGATTGAGTGGTACCTGGCGCTGAGCGCGCTACTTTTTACCATTGGCGCGCTTGGCGTGCTTTTACGGCGAAATGCTATTATTATCTTCATGTCCATTGAGTTGATGTTGAACGCGGCCAACCTCAGTTTTGTGGCTCTGGCGCGACAGATGGGTGATCTTGATGGTCAGGTTTTTGTCTTTTTCGTGATGACCGTGGCCGCCGCCGAAGTTGCTGTAGGCCTGGCCCTGATTGTGGCCATTTTCCGCAGCAAGAGCAGCATCAATATCGACGAAGTTAATCTTCTGAAAGGATAACAGCCGTTGCATGGGCTCGCGTATGTTCGTTTTCCAGTCGGACCGCCCGCAACCAGTAGACCAGTAGACCAATAAACCAATACACCGGTCGTTGCCTATGAATGCATTCGGATTAGCTCCATTACTACTTATTTTCCCCGCCATCGGCATTTTGTTTAACGCCCTGGTGGGCCGGCGATTCGTGCAGCCCTGGCGCTATGAGGCTGATGGGGAAACGTATGAAGAAGGGCATGAGCCGCCCAACGACCCCACCGGCGAGCTGTGGTCGGGTTGGTTTGCCAGCGCCATGGCCCTGGCGTCGTTGCTCGTGACCGTTGTGCTCATGATCGGCCTCTTCAACAACGGCTTCCACGCCGAAACAGTGCCGCTGTTTGACTGGTTCAATATTCCCGCGGCCAACTTCCATGTGCCCTGGGCCATGCAGGTGGACACGCTGTCCGTGGCCATGATGCTAGTGGTGACCGGTGTGGGCGCCCTGATCCACATTTACGCCATCGGCTACATGCACGGAGATCCAGACTTCTCGCGCTTCTTCACCTACATGAACCTGTTTCTCTTCTTCATGCTGATTCTGGTCAGCGCCAACAACTACCTGATGTTGTTTGTTGGTTGGGAAGGGGTTGGATTGTGTTCGTTCCTGCTCATCGGCTTCTGGTTCGACCGCGTGGACGACGAAGGGCAGCCGATGAACGCCAACGCGGCGCGTAAAGCGTTTGTGGCCAACCGCGTGGGCGACTTTGCCATGATTGTGGCCATGATCCTGCTCTTCTGGGCCTTTGGCTCCCTGGAGTACAACGCGGTTTTCAGCTCGGCGGCGGAGCTGTTTGAAGAAGGGGCAGCAGTGACCATCCTGGGGCAATCGTATACGCTGGGCGGCGTGCTCGCCGTTGTCACCACGCTGTTCCTTATCGGCGCAGCGGGCAAGTCGGCGCAAATTCCGCTCTATGTATGGCTGCCCGACGCCATGGCCGGCCCCACACCCGTCTCGGCCCTCATCCACGCCGCGACCATGGTCACTTCCGGCATCTATCTTATCGTGCGCAGCAACGTTCTCTTTGAAATCGTGCGCGTGGTGGCCGACCGCGGCGAAATCTGGCTGCCCTCGCCGACCATTGTGGCCTATATCGGCGCAGCCACGGCGCTGGTGGCGGGCATCATCGCCTTCACGCAGTTCGACATTAAGAAGGTGTTGGCCTACTCTACCATCAGCCAGCTGGGCTTTATGGTCGCCGCCGCCGGTATGGGCGCTTACGTGGCGGCCATGTTCCACCTCATTACCCACGCCTTCTTCAAGGCGCTGCTCTTTCTCGGCGCCGGCTCCGTGATACACGGCGTGGAGCACGGCAGCCACACCCACACGCACCTCCACGACGACCTGGAACCGGAGGAGCACGGATTTGACCCGCAGGATATGCGCGTCATGGGTGGCTTGCGGCATCACATGCCCATCACCTACTGGGTCTATCTGATCGGCGCGCTGGCGCTCTCCGGCATTCCGCCGCTGGCCGGCTTCTGGTCTAAGGACGAAATTCTGGCCCACGCCAGCCAGAACGATTTTCCCATCTACCTGATGTTGGCCCTGGCCGCGGTTTTCACCGCCTTCTACATGGGCCGCCAGATCAAAATGGTCTTCTTCGGCGAGCCGCGCCACCCGGCCGCTGAGAGCGCGCATGAGAGCGGTCCGCTGATGACGCGACCGCTGATCGCGCTGGCCGGGCTGGCGGTTGTGGGTGGTCTGCTGAACCTCCCCTTCTTCACCGGCGGGATGGCCGAGGCGGCGCACAATCACCCGGAGGGCATCTTCCTGGGTCTGGAGGCGTGGTTGGAGCACTCCATTACGGCCTTCACGCTGACGGAAGAAGGGCTGCTGGCTCTGCCGCTGCTGCAGCCGCCGGCCATTAATTACCTGGTCGCCGGCCTCTCGACGGTGCTGGCGATTGCTTCCTTCTTCCTGGCCTTCTCCTTCGTCTACGGCCAACGTCCGGAGACGGCTGAGGAGCCGGATCCGCTGCGCGAGATCCCGATAATCGGCCCTTTCATCTGGTGGTTTGCCATTCTGCCGCTGGATACGCTGTACATGAAGGGCCTCATTCCCGCCTTCAATCGCCTCGCGCACTGGCTGGCTCACACCGTGGATTGGGCCTTCTGGCACGACTTTGTGCATGACAATATTATTCGCGATGTCTTTGTAGGGTTCGCCAGATTTTCGTCTAACGTCCTCGACGCCAAAGGCATTGACGGCGCCCTGGTTCACGGTTCGGCTCGCGTCACGCGCTGGCTGGCGGATGTGATTCGACTCACTCAGACCGGCTACGTGCGCAACTACGCCCTGGGCCTCTTTATCGGCGTCGTGGCTTTGCTGGCTTATTTCTTGTTGATGGCAGGATAAATATGTTGATCGGAGATTGGAGATTAGAGACTGGAGATTCTACAGGGTCTCCAATCTCTAATCTCCAATCCCCAATCTCTAACTTCTGGAGCACGATGGTATGTTGACACTTACATTATTGACTTTCTTCCCCCTGGTAGGCGTAGTGGCCATCCTGCTGCTCAAGCCTCTGAACAGGGAGACGGATGACCTGATCAAGAAGATCGCCATCGGGACGTCCGTTCTCACCTTTCTGCTCTCGTTGGGAATCCTGTTCCTATACAATCCCAGTGTGTCCGGCTTGCAGCTGGTAGAGAGGGCGGTGTGGATTGACGTCCTCAACATCCAGTATTACATGGGCGTCGACGGGCTCAGCATCCTGATGATCTTGCTGACTACGTTCATCTCCATGCTGGCCATTGCCGGTTCCTGGAGCGGCATCACCAGCCAGGTCAAGGCTTACTACGCCTTTATGTTGCTGTTGGAAGCGGGTATGTTGGGCGTGTTCCTGGCGCAGGATCTGTTCCTGTTCTATATCTTCTGGGAATTCACGCTGGTGCCTATGTACTTTCTCATCGGCATCTGGGGCGGTTCGCGGCGCGTCTACGCCTCGATCAAGTTCTTCCTGTACACCATGGCCGGCTCTTTGCTGATGCTCCTGGCCATTCTGTACATGGGGCTAACCAACGATACCTTTGCCGTGCCCGAGCTAATCGAGGGACGCTCGGCCTTTGCCGCCGTGCAAAACTGGCTCTTCCTGGGCTTTGCCATCGCCTTCGCCGTCAAGGTACCGCTGTTCCCCTTCCACTCCTGGCTGCCCGACGCGCACACCGAGGCGCCCACGGCCGGCTCCATCATTCTGGCCGGCGTCTTGCTGAAGATGGGCACCTATGGCTTCATGCGCTTTAACCTGCCCCTCTTCCCCGAAGCTTCCGTCACCTTCGCGCCAACCATCGCCGTGCTGGCCATTATCGGCATCATCTACGGCGCCATCGTCTCCTTCGCCCAGACCGACGTCAAACGGCTGGTTGCCTATTCTAGCGTCAGCCACCTTGGTTTCGTCATGCTGGGCATTTTCTCGCTGAACAACGCCGGCCTGCAGGGCGCCATCCTGCAGGGCGTGAACCACGGCCTGAGCACAGGCGCCCTCTTTTATCTGGTGGGCGTCCTTTACGAGAAGCGGCACACGCGAAAGATGGCCGATTTCGGCGGCATCTGGCGCGCCATGCCCATCTTCAGCGCCCTGACGCTGATCATAACCCTGTCCAGCATGGGACTGCCCGGCCTCAACGGCTTCGTGGGCGAGTTCACCATCCTGCTGGGCTCAATGGGCGCCGAGTCGCTGGGCCCGTACCCCTGGATCTACACGGCGTTCGCCACCACGGGCGTCATTCTCGCAGCCGTGTACCTGCTGTGGATGTACCAGCGCGTCTTCATGGGCCCGCTGGACAAGCCTGAGAACCAGGCGCTGGAGGACGTGAACTGGGGCCAGCTGGCCATTATCCTGTCCTTCCTGCTCTTCATCGTCTGGATCGGGGTTGCGCCCTCCGGCTACTTCCACCTGATGAACGACACGGTTGCCGCCCTGGTCGATTCTGTCCAGGGGTCGGCTCTGGCCGTCATGCCGTAGTTGGTATGACCGCGGACGGCGGTCTGCCCTCCGCCGTCCACCGTCTACCTACCCATGCCCACCGACACCGTTTACTTCGTCCACATCAGCGATACACACATCGGCCGCACGCCCGATTTCGAATTGAACGGGCGCAAGGCTCTGGCGCACGCCGAGCGGCTGGTGGAGACGATCAACACCCTGCCCGCACAACCTGA
>DATHSI010000072.1:0-16971 GCA_035464315.1 Candidatus Sulfomarinibacteraceae bacterium | reverse complement strand
CGTCATCCATGTTCCAGATGACGCGCTGCAACTCTTCCAGCTTGCGATAGTCCGAATGTTCGGTGATTCGGCGAATGTCTACGGTCATAATGCGTTTTTTTTGCGTATTAGCTAATGTACCACTTCAGTATCTGCTCTCCCCACAGCACTGTAATAATACCAGCCATGGCCAGGAATGGGCCATAGGCAACGGACGAGCGCAGCGTAAGGCGACCGGTGACGATGAGGGCCAGGCTGATGAGGCCGCCGAGAAGCACGCCGATGACCAGGGCGAAGACGATGTAGGGAAAGCCCAGCATGGCGCCCATGGTCATGGACAGGGTCACGTCGCCGAAACCCAGCGCGCCCGGCCCGAACAGGCGCCGGCCCAGCCAGTAGAGGAAGAAGAAGGCGGCGAACCCAAAGGCAGCCCCGGCTACCGCGTAGAGCGGCGCGTTGCTGCTGATGAAGAAGCTGCCCACCAGGGCCAGCAAGGTGCTGGGCAGGGTGACCACGTGCAGGATGAGGCGGTGCTCGATGTCGATGACGATGATCAGGATGAGGATGGCCACGTACAGCGCGGCGAAGATGAGGTCCGCGGGGCGGCCGATCAGCAGGGGCAGGGCGGCGAACATCAGCGGCGTCACGATTTCCACGAGCAGCGCGCGGGGACGCGTGGCCAGGTCACACTGCGCACAGCGCCCGCCGCCCACCAATCGCCGCGCCAGCGCCGACCACTCCGCCAGGCGATAGGCCCGCCCACAGTGGACGCACCGGGGCCTCGCCGGTCGCTCTCGCGCCGGCAGGTCGTCGGCCAGTACATTGATGATGATTGCCGCCAGGAACCCGATGGTGGCAAAGAGAACGCTTAACATGTGGGGATTATAATGGGGATTGGTGTATTGGTCTATTGGTTGGCGAGTTGCAGGTTGCAGGTTGGCAGGTGGCCGAACCGTGTGTGTTCGGCTGGAGGTTGCACGTTGGCGGTCGGTTGTCCCTTGCCCAGCTTTGCTGGGCCGTCCGTCTACAAAAAAAGGGCGCTCCCGTTGAGGAGAGCGCCCTTGCCTGGCTTTATGAGTGCGCAGAACTTACGCTTCGGCTGTTTCCAGGTGCGGCATAATCTGGGCCACGATGCGGTCCTTGGGCAGGGCGCCCGTCAGGCGGGCTACCACTTCGCCGCCCTTGAATAGCATCAGGGTGGGAATACCAATAATGCCATAGCGACCGGGAACGGTGGGGTTCTCGTCCACGTCAAGCTTGGCCACGCGCAGTACGTCTTCGTATTCGCTGGCGATCTCTTTGACGTGGGGGGCGATCATATGGCACGGGCCGCACCACTCAGCCCAAAAATCAACCAGAACCGGCGTCTCGGAATCGAGGACTTCGGTCTGGAATTCGTCGTCTGTTACATTAAACGGTTCAGCCATCACATGCTCCTTGTCATTGCTGCTCGTACAACCACTGTGCGCTTCGCATCTGATTCAGAGTGTAGCCGATGCGCCGGCAGCGTCAAGCAATCTAGCTTACATTATAGAATAGTTCGATGTTGCACTATAGCGCATCACCGTTAGAATCAGCTTAATCTCCACAGCGAGGTCTACAAAAGTGCAGAGCCACCAGCGCCGGGGAGAGGCGCTGCGTTGCCCTGTATTTGTAAAACCAGCTGCCAGCTGGTTCTACGTTTATACACGTCAAGACGAAGGAGACAATCGAAGGTGAAAATTGCAATTCTAGGCGGAACCGGTGACGAAGGGCGCGGGCTTGGTTTGCGTTGGGCCATGGCCGGCCACGAGGTATTGATTGGCTCGCGCTCGGCGGAGCGCGGCGCGCAGGCGGCGGAGGAAATGAACGAAGAACTGTCCCACACCGGGCCCACGATCAGGGGCGGGGACAACGCCAGTATGGCCCGGGAAGCGGAGGTCGTCGTCCTCTCTGTGCCCTACAAGGCGCAGCAGCCCACGCTGGAAGCAGTGCGCGACGTGATCGAGGGCAAGCTGCTGGTTACCGTCGTCGTGCCCCTGGAGCCGCCCAAGGTGAGCCACGTGTGGCAGCCGGAGGCGGGGTCCGCGGCGCAGGAGGCGCAGGATTACCTGAGCGACAGCGCGCGCGTGGTCGCCGCCTACCAGAACATTTCCGCGGAGCTGCTGCCGGACCCGGAGCAGGACGTCAATTGTGACGTGCTGATCTGCGGCGATAACAAGGAAGACAAGGATCTGGTGCGCGATCTGACGACCGACGCCGGCATGCGCGGCATCGACGCCGGCCCGCTGCAAAACGCCGGCGTGGTGGAAGGGCTGACCGCGGTGTTGATCGGCATCAACATTCGCAACAAGATCAAGCACTCGGGCATCCGCATCACGGGACTGCCGGAGGATTTTCGTTGAGAATCGGGCTCGGGTGGTGAAGGTTGAAAAGGCGACCGCCTGCGATTGAAATCACAGGCTACCGGGAGCAAACATGTTTCAAACATGTTTTCCCCTTTCTAGCTGCTGGTTTCAACCGGCAGCGCCTCCGGTCGCTATTCCCGGACTAAATAGCAAAGCCTCATCACCCGGCCGGAGGACGGCCATTTCCATGAGCGACTCCATTACCCTGACCCCCATTCCCGGCCTGCCCGACGTGCGCGCCGGCGATGACGTTGCTGCGCTGCTGTTACAGGCGTTGCGCAGCGCGGAGATGGCGCTGCAGGCGGGGGACGTCCTGGCCATTGCGCAAAAGATCATCTCCAAGGCGGAAGGGCGCGCCGTGAATCTGGCGGACGTGGAGCCGGGCGGGCGCGCCCGCAAACTGGCGGCGACCACGGGCAAGGACCCGCGGCTGGTGGAACTGGTGCTGCGCGAAAGCGAGCGTGTGTCGCGCACGGGGCCCAACCTGCTCATCGTGCGCCACCGGCTGGGGTTCACCAGCGCCAACGCGGGCATCGACCGCTCCAACGTGCGGCAGGAGGGGGAGGCCCCCACCGTGCTCTTGCTGCCCGAGGATCCCGACGCCTCGGCGGCGGCGCTGCGTCAGACGCTCTACGAGGAAACGGGTGTTGAGGTGGGGGTGGTGATCACCGACAGCCACGGGCGGCCTTTCCGCATGGGGGCCGTGGGCGTGGCCCTCGGCGTGGCGGGTCTGCCCGCGTTGTGGAACCGCCGCGGCGAGCGCGACTTATACGGCTACGAGCTTCACGCCACGGACGTGGGCTTTGCCGACGAAATCGCCGCCGCCGCCGGCCTGCTGATGGGCCAGGCGGCGGAAGGCACGCCGGCGGTGCTGCTGCGCGGCCTGCGCTGGCCCCCGGCGGCGGCGGGCACGGCGCGGGATTTGGTGCGGCCGAAGGAGACGGATTTGTATGGGTGAATGGGGATTGGGGATCGGAGATTGGAGACCGGGGATTGGAGATTGGGGGTTGGGGATAGCTGTCGCAGCCTGCGCTTATAGAGCCTGAATGGACAATTAGGGGAACCTGGAGCCGCCTCCTGACGTCATATAGTTAAGAGGGCTTATTAACCGACGAAAAGGAGCGAAAGCAGATGAAGATTCGATTCTTCTTCTTGTTCCTGGCGGTTCTACTCTTCACTGTCGCCTGCGCGGGGCAGCCGCCGGAGGAGACGGCCGCGCCGCCGTCTGTGACTGCAACGCGGGATGAACCGGCCGCCGCCATCAGCGCCACGCCGACGTCGACTGCCACGTCACTCACTGACACGTCACCCACTGACGCTCCGTCGCCAACCACGGGCGCTGACCGGGAAGCGCGACTGACGCCTCAGCCAACCGGCCTCCCCGACCTTGTTCCGACGCCCGTACCCGAGACGCCGGTTACTTCTGAGGCGCCTCCGGAGCTGGTGGAGGAAATGATGGCCGATCTGGCCCGGCGTCTGGATGTGCCCGTGGAGCAGATCACCGTGCTGCGCGCAGAAGAAGTCGTGTGGCCCGATGGCGCGCTGGGCTGCCCACAACCTGGCGAAGTCTATACCCAGGCGCTCGTTCCAGGTTATCGAGTCACGCTCATTGTAGACGACCGGGCGCATAACTACCACGCCAATCGCAGCGGTTACTTCATCCTATGTGAGCAGATGGTACCCGATGTCGGGCCGCCCGCCGGCACGCCGACGGACTGAGCAGCATACAAAAAAGGTGGAACCTCCAGCAGGAGATTCCACCTTTTTGCTTCTCTCCGGCACAGGAACCCGCTCACGGCGAGCGAGTAACGGTCACCGGACCAGGGGCGACTATGGGGCCATGAACAAGAGCGCTTCTGTGCTCTGCGTGGCGCCGCCGCGATTGCCTGCGCCGCGGTCGCCGTTCGTGACCAACATCACACCCAATTCTGGCGAGTTACCGGGGAAGGGGCCGAAGTCGATCACCGTCATGGAGCCGTCGGACTTGCCGGGGATGTCCTCCGGAATGCCGAAGTAGCGCTCGCCCAGCGGCGTCACGGTCAGACCGTCCACGAGATCGCCGGGGCCTCCGTAATAGAAGTCCTGGGCGAAAACGGACATGTCGACATTCGTGCTGAGCATGTCTGCGGCGCTCATGCCGATTTGCTCGGCGCAGATTAGCAAGACAGTGTTGCCAGTGTTCATGGAGTGTTCGGTGAAGAAGAAGATGGACGCGGCGCCGGTTGCCAAGTTCACCGCCCAGGTTACCTGGCGACCGTCACTTATTGTGGTGAAACCACTCAGGTCTCGATTGATGATCAGGTAGTCGTCCGTGCCGTCTTGATTGGTATCCAGCAATACCTGATGGCTTACGGGCAGCAGGTGCTCCTGTCGTTCCCAGGTGTTGATGGCGAAGGCCCACACAAACGAGGGGTTGGCCGAACAGAAGCCGGCGCCAACGGGGAAGGTGTTGATGCCCACGGCGCGGATGTCAGGATTCGGCGCCTGTTCGCCCAGGCCGCCTTCCGGCAGATCGGGGCTGGTGGCCAACAGGCTGTAGGCGTCGTTCTGCGCCGTACCTACGCCGTTGTTCGTCAGATCAACGACATCCTGTCCGGCGGTGAAGTTCAGGTTGGTGCGTCCCACGACGTTCGACGCCTTGCGCGGTAGCACGTGCCAGGCCATGTGGATTGGATGTTGGCCGTCGTCCAGGATGAGGTAGCCATCGTACTCATTGAGCGTCAGGCCACTGGGATCGGCGCCCAGGCTGCCGGAATTCATGAAGTTTCCGCGCAGCAACTCGCCCTGGATCGTAAGCTTTACCTGGAAGGTAGCATCGCGACCAGCCCTGACCTTGACCTTTTGTGGCGCGTGTAGCGACACGGCGCCGTTAGCGGCGTCATCGTCATAGCGGAACGTGGGCGTAATCGTGTACTCAAGGTCGTGGTCGGAGTAGTTGCGCACGCGCACCATGCGGTGCAGGTTGACCGTGTCCTTTTCCACGTCCACGAAGCCGAAGCTCAACGCGCCCTGCGCATATTGCTCGTCCCAGGCCGCAGCCGGTGCGCCCAGCGCGCGATCGACGCGTACTTCACCGCCGCCTATGCGCGTGATGGGCGCCAGGCCGGTAAAGGGATCGGTGTCGATGTTGGTCTCGCCGTTGTTCATGAGCATCGCTTTCGCCTCAAGCGGGCTCAGATGCGGATACGCCTGCAAGAGAAGCGCCGCCGAACCGGAAACCATCGGGGCAGCGCCGGAGGTGCCGCCGAACGGACCCTCGCCCGTGCCCGTGCCGGCAATGGCCGAAACCGAAGCGCCTGGCGCGCCGATCTCGGGCTTAATGAGCGACGTGGATTCGTGCTGCGGACCGCGCGATGAGCTGCCCACCATCTGGCCGACGAGGGGTAGCTGGTTGGCCGGATCAAGCGTGCCGATGCCCGGGTTACCAATTTGCGCCTTAATGGCGTTCGAATCGGCCTGGCTGATCATGTAGCCTGGAATATCGATGGGCCGGTCGCCGCCATCGCCGCCGGCGAACGGCGCGCCGGGCGCCACGAGGCCGATGATGCCGGCCTCGCCGCCGGCCTCGCCGATGTTCTTAATCTTGAGCGTGAAATTGCACGCGCCGCGATCGACGAGCACGATCAGGCCCTGCAGCGATCCTGGCGCAAACGGGTCACAACCGAGCAGGTTGCCGCCTGCTCCATCGCCATATTGCACGGGAGCGCTAATCACGCTAGTCAGTGGCGTCGACCACGGTTGGAAGACGGCGGGATAGTCAACGCCGTCGACGGTAAAGAGCTGGAGACTGGCGGACGGCACCTGCGTCTGGGCCACGGACAGGGCCGTCGCTGCCGAGGACGGTGTGCCGTTGACGTATGGCTTGTCTGCGCCGTTGCCCGCGGAGGCAACGGTAAGCACGCCGATGGCCGTGGCGTTATTCACGGCCTGCGACAAATCGTCGTCAAACGGCTGGCCATAGGTCGCGCCAAGGGACATGTTGATGATGTCCACGCGATCTGATGGGTCGCCGTCGCCGTCGGGATCCACGGCAAATTCCATACCCTGGATCAGGGCGATGCCTGAACAAGAGGTGGAAACCGAGGAGCAGACCTTTACGGCGTAGAGATCGGCTGCCGGCGCGACGCCGCCCACACCGCCTATGATGTGACCAACGTGCGTGCCATGACCGGCTTGCGGGCCGTCGTCAAGTGGATCGGGATCCGGCATTAGCGGACCATTGGGCCATTCGCTGCCGACGAAGTCGAAGCCACCGACGACCTTGTCTGTGGGAAATGTGCCCGGTTCGATGATCGTTGGATCATTGTTTTGATAGTCGGCCGGATTGCCCGAGCCGCCTAACGCAGCGTGCGTGTAGTCGATGCCGCTATCCAACACGGCGACGCTGATTCCGCTGCCATCGAAGCCTTGAGCATGGACCGCGCTCGCGCCTATGTAGGGGACGGTCTCGCTTAGATCTAGCTCGTAATTGGCGACCGGAACAATGCGCAACACGTTGGGATGCGCGGCCAACTCGTCGAGCACAGAAGCGTCGACCTCAACAAAGACGGCGTTAAGCACTAACTGAACTTGCGCCAGGACTCTGGCGTTTGGATCGAGAGCCATTACTTCGCCTAAGACGTCTTGCTGCTCGCCTCGCAGCGCCTGCCGCGCCGGTTCGGCCGGCCTGCCGCGCGCCTTCTGCTCGGCAACCGATGGGCTGACAAGGCGAACGATGACCTGCTGTGGGCCCTCGGCGTCCTGGAGAGATGGATCCAATCCCAGGGGAGCAGCGCCCTCAAGGGTAAGCGGTTGGTCAAGTCTGAGATCGGCCAGTCCGGCGGGCAACTCGCGACCGTCCAACCGGTCAGGCCCTGAACCCTCCTGGGCCATCGCCGCTCCGGCGATCAACAAAGTAAACAGCACAATGAGAAACAGTTTTACGGGGTTCACTCGCATGCTCGTGCCTCCTAGTGAGAGTACAATATTGGATAGGTGTCAGCGGAGAATATCAATTCAGTTGTGTTCCGTCGGGCCTCACCTCCTCCACGCCATTGTTCCATACACCCGCCGGCTTGCCCGTCCCCGGGTCCGCCGCACGGGCCACGCCGCAGGCGCTCCCCAGATGTCTCTAGATAGCGCGTCCTATGCCACTGTGACGACAGCGGCTATTACCTACTTTTCTTGCTGCTGATACGGATGATAGGGTCCGCAGCTTCCTCCTGGACCGCGATGCCAGCACTTCGTCGATTTGGGCAATGACGGCGGACGGTTGAGTCCGCAAGCTACGATGAGGTCATGTTGGGTGGAATGTAACTCCTGAATAAGTTACCAACATTATAGACCATGCGCGCGATGTAGTGCAATATGACCTGGTCATGTTTGGTGCCCTTAACAGCGTGGCAACCACGACGACGGCGATTAGAATAGTAAGATATCTATGACGATTCTGTCATATTGACCATAGGTCGCTTTGAACATGATTGACCTTCGTCAGTTGCCTGAGAGGTGCGTACAGTGTGGTTTATGACTCTGGTGGCGTACGCTTTCGCCCTATGGCTCGGTCTGTATCTACTGTCGCGCAACCCGGCCGATCCCTTGCTGCGCGCTGCGGGCGCGGGACTGATCCTGTTGGCCGTGGCCCTGGCGGCGCAGACATTGCAGCCCTTCGCGGTGGGGGCGACGGCGGGTGCGCTTGCGTGGGTTGCCCGGCCCTTGCTTGTTGCGCCGGCCTTCCTGTGGCTCGTCGCCGTCATTGACCTGCGGTCTCGGGATGGGCAGTTGCAACCGCTTGTGGCCCGCGCTGCGCTGGTTCTGACTCTCTTCCTGGCGCTGCTCGTGGGCCTCGTGCTGTGGCCCCTGAGCCCCATTCCACAGGCGTGGCTGGTTCTGTTGCTTGCCGTTGATTGGCTCCTGTTCGGCTTTGTGGCGGCCTATTACGATGCGCAAAGCAGCGGGGAAGCGCTGTGGCCCGATTTCTTGCGCTCGCTGGATTATGCCTTTTTCACCGCGCTGTTTTTCGGCGCACAGGTGGCCCTGGTGATGTGGCTGGCTACGGGCCTCACGCTACCGATGCTCTCGCTGTTGCTGCTGACTGTGGGCAGCGCCATTTTTTTGGCGACGTGGGGGCCGGCGCTGGCGTCCCTGGCGGATCGGGTGGCGCTGGCTCATTTCCCGCAACTGCGCCGGGAGCGGTCGGCCCTGCGCGCTGAGAGCGAGGCGCGCACGCGCCTGGAAGGGGCCAAGGCGCCGGCGCATCTGTCGCAGGAGGAGTTCGCCCGCCTGACGCGGCGCGCCTACAGCCAGATGGGCAACCTGCCGCGGCTGGCGAGCAATCCGCTCACGCGGCTGGATATGGTCACCCGGCGGCTGGCGGAGCGCGGCGCGGCGGATACGGCGTTGGAGCGCGCGGCCGAGCTACGCCAGCTTCTGATCGAGGGCGCCGTGCGTCTCAAACCGCGGGAACAGGGTGAGTTTGGCACAACTGACGAGTGGCGGCATTACAACGCCCTGTACTTTCCGTACGTGGCTGGGCTCAAGCCTTATAGCCGGCGGGCCACACAGGACGGTCTGCACGGAGCGGAAGCCGAGGCCATGGAGTGGTTCCGCAGCCAGGTGCCGCAACGAACGCTGTACAACTGGCAGACGGCGGCGGCGAAGCTGGTGGCGCGTGATTTGCGGCAGCGGGCGGGGCTGGAGAGTAGGGAGTAGAGATTGGAGATCGGGGATTGGGGATTGGGTTGTTGGCTGGGGGCGGGCGAGAGCGGGGGATGAGGGCCGATTGGCACTGTTTGGCACTGTTTTTCATAGATCTGGCACGCCTTTTCGCGCTACGGTGGGAGCAATTGAACGTTGTTCCAGAAAAGGAGATGCTAGAAATGGAAGGACAACTGCAACAAACGGCGGGCGGTGGGTTCCGGCTGCTGCAGCGCGCCCTACAGGCAAATGCGCTATTCTCGGGCCTCAGCGGTCTGACGCTGTTGGCGGCGGCATCGCCCGTGGCGCAACTGATGGGGTTGCCCGGCGCGACCTTCATTTTAAGAGTCATTGGCCTGGGGTTGCTGCTGTACGCGGGCTTTCTGTTGTACGCCGTGCGCCAGGCTCCGGTGAATGCCGGGCCAGCCTGGGCCGCAGTGGTGATGGACGTGCTGTGGGTGGTGGGGAGCGCGGCGTTGCTTCTCGGGGGCCTGATTCCCTTCAGCACGGAAGGCCGGTGGATCGTGGCAGTGGTCGCCGATGTGGTGGCTGTCTTTGCCATCGTGCAAACCATCGGAATCATTAAGCTTGACACCTCGTAGTTCTGGATAACTTCTCCTGGGGCGCGATTCGCCCGCTGTATGGTATTTTACAAAATAATTACCTAATGCTGTGGACGGTCTCCCGACCGAGCCACCCCCGGGCGCGGGGGCCAGAGATGGCCGGGCCATGCCTGGCCTTGGGAGACCGGCCCGAGCCCATTGAGTAGTTAATTTGTAAAGGTCAATTCAGCGGGCGGACCGTGCAACTCTTTGTAGCGCCGGGGGCGATCATGGCGCGACCTCGCCCCCGGCCTCTTTTCAGCTCACGATTCAGGTCACGATATTGATCACCTGGCGAGGCACAATAATCGTCTTGCGAATTTCCTTGCCGTCGACGTGCCGCTGCACGTTGGGGCTGGCCAATGCCGCCTGGCGCAGCGCTGCGTCGTCGATGTCCGCAGCCACGGTCAGCGTATCGCGCAGGCGGCCGTTGACCTGCACGGCGATGGTGATCTCCGCGGCCTGCAGCAGCGCCGGATCATACTCGGGCCAGGGCTGGCGGTGCACCGATTCCTCGCGCCCCAGTGTTTCCTGCCAGACTTCTTCGCTGATGAAGGGCGCGATGGGCGCCAGCAGGCGGCAGAAGACGTCCAGCGCCTCGCGCCACTGGTCTGGCGCAACGCCGTCGTCGCGTGCTTGCTGCAGATAGTTGGCCCACTCCATCAGGGCGGCGACGGCTGTGTTGAACTTGAACGCTTCCATGTCCTCGCTCACGCGGCGGATGGTGTGGTGCATCTGCCGCGCGAAGGCCGGGGACGGCTCCGGGGCAGCCGCTGGCGAGTCGTGGGCCAGATCCCAGAAGCGGTTCAAGAAACGGGTGACGCCGCGGATGCCGCCGCCCTGCCCGCCCTGGCCCTCGTCCCAGATGACGTTGGCGTCGAAGGGGCCCATGAAGACGATGTAGGTGCGCAGGGCGTCCACGCCGTGGATCGCTACCACTTCGTCGGGAGTAATCACGTTGCCGCGTGATTTGGACATGCGCCGGCCGTCCGGCGCGTGCAGCACGCCCTGGTTGCGCAGTTGCGCGAACGGCTCCTGAAAGTCGATCAGACCTGCATCGTACATTACCTTGGTCCAGAAGCGGGCGTACAGCAGGTGCATCACGGCGTGCTCCGCGCCGCCGACGTAGGTGTCCACTGGCAGCCAGTAGCGCGCGGCCTCAGGATCGAAGGGCCGGTCGCTTTCGTGCGGGCTGGCGAAGCGTAGGAAGTACCAGGAGGAGCAGGCGAAGCCGTCCATGGTGTCTGTCTCGCGCTGCGCGGGGCCGCCGCATTGGGGACAGGGGGTGTTGACCCAGCTTTCGACGCGAGCCAGCGGCGCGCGCCCGTCGCCGGCGGGGGCGAAATCGTCCAGGTCGGGCAAGCGCACGGGCAACTGGTCTTCGGGCACGGGCACTGGGCCGCACTCGGGGCAGTGCACGATGGGAATGGGCGCGCCCCAGAAGCGCTGGCGGGAGATCAGCCAGTCGTGCATGCGGTAGCTGACGGTGCCGTCGGGCGCTTCGCTGCGCCCGATCCAGTGGCGTTGCATGGCCTTAATGGACTCCGGCCAATCGACGTGCTCCAGGTCCGCCAGCAGCCGCTCGGCGTACTCTGTGATTCTGAAATACCATTGTTGCAGTACTTTCGTGGTGACCTCCGAGCCGCAGCGCCAGCAGCGCCCGTCTTCCACCTGCTCGTTGGCCAGGATGGTCTGGTCCACGGGGCACCACCACTGCTCGCCGGGCGCGCGGTAGGCCAGGCCGCGACGGAACAACAGCAGGAAGAACCACTGCGTCCAGCGGTAGTACTCGGGGTCGCTGGAGTTAATCTCTCGCGACCAGTCGTAGGAGCATTCGATCAGTTGCAGCTGGCGACGATAGGTGTCCGCCTGCCGGGACGTGGTGCGCCGCGGATGCACGCCGTGCTGGATGGCGTAATTTTCGGCGGGCAGCCCGAAGGCGTCCCAGCCCATGGGGTGCAGCACGTTATCGCCCTGCATGCGCCGGAAGCGGGCGTAGATGCAGGTGGGCACGTAGTTGCGGCAGTGCCCCACGGACAGCCCGTCGCCGGAAGGGTAGGGGAAGTAGTCGAGGATGTAGTGCTTGGGCCTGTCAGGCTCGTCGCCAGTACGATAAAGATCAATCTCGCGCCAGTACGGGCGCCACTTCTGTTCGATGGATTTGAAATTAAATGTGCGAGACATGATTCCCTCCGGGGTAGAGAGATTGGAGATTAGAGATTGGAGATTGAAGATTGCTCTCGCCAGCGCCAACGGGTTCTCAACCTCCAATCAACCAATCGCCAGTCAACCAATCTCCAATCAACCAATCTCCAATCTCTCCCTTCTCCGATCAAAAAAAGGCCACGGAACTGGAACAGTCCCGTGGCCTCGAAAACGCAGTTTAGGTGGTTACTCTGTCAGGGGGCAGGGGGCATGCTCCAGCAACGAAGGTCGTTGCGGCTAAGAAGCATGCTCTGGAGTCGCGCGGATGTGGCGCGGCGGATGATAGAGTCGTTTGTATTCATACGAACAGATTAGCATAAGAGGGGTGGGCGCGTCAATCCAAGGCGTGACCGAGATCTGGGCATTGTGTGCTCGTTGCCGTTGCTTGTATCATGTAGGCACCGACCGCTTTTTTAAATCTGGAGGCAAGCCATGGAAATTAACCAGGCCAGAGAGTTCCTGAACCAGCACCACCATGCCGTATTGGCTACCTACCGGGGGGACGGGCGCCCGCAAATGTCACCCATACTAGTAGGCGTCAATGAGGAAGGGCAGGCCATCGTCAGCTCCCGGGAGACCGCCTACAAAGTGAAAAATCTGCGCCGCGATAGCCGCGCCTCGGTGTGCGTTTTCACCGACGCCTTTTTCGGTGATTGGATCCAGGTTGACGGCACGGCGCACATTCTCAGCATGCCGCAGGCGCTGGAGCCATTGGTCGATTACTATCGCCGCGTGGTCGGCGAGCATCCTGATTGGGAAGAATACCGCCAGGCGATGGCTGACGAAAAGCGGGTGTTGATTCAGATCAATATCGACCGCGCCGGCCCTGATCGCGCGGGATAGAACGGGAAAAAGCGCCGTCTCGGCGGTGACCTGGCGCCCACCTGTTAGTGTCTCTGGCTGAACGCGCCGTCGCCCTGGTTGAACCAGACCCGGTAACCGTCCGTGTAGCGACCGGCGAAAATATCTGGGCGCCCATCGCCGTCGAAATCGCCGACGGCGAGGCCGTGCTTCCGTGTGTAGTGGAAACGTTGGCCGGAGGCGGTAAACGCTCCCTGCCCGTCGTTCCACCAGATGGTAGCCTGGCGCCGGCTGCCGATGAGCGCGTCCAGATCGCCGTCGCCATCCAGATCGACCAGAAAGAGCGCGGTCGCTGTGCCGAGTCTGAGTAGTTGGGCCGCGGGCTCAAATGTTCCTTCCTCGCCGCCCTGCGCCCGGCCCTGGTTGATCCATAGACGCGCCCCGTACGATTTGCCAACCAACGCGTCCAGGTCACCGTCCCCGTCCACATCGCCCAACGCCACGGCGGTGCTGTCGCTGGCGCCCAGGCGTTGGCCGGAATCGGTGAAGTTGCCGGCGCCGTCGTTGAAGAGAACACGGTCGGCCGGGTTGTGGTTGTATCCCTGGGCCGGCGCGATCACGGCGCCAAAGAGGTCCAGGTCGCCGTCGCCGTCCAGGTCACCTAGAGCCGCGTCGCGCAGGGCCAGGCCCTGCAGGGCGTCAATAGTGACCGGCCGGCTGGTGCTCGCGCCCCAGCGATTGTGCCACACCCAGGAGTAATTGGGCCTGACGTGCTCGCTCAAGGCAAAGAGCCGCCCACAACAGCCGGCTACCACAACATCGGGCCGGTCGTCGCCGTCCACATCACCCACGAGCAGCGACCCGTATTGGGAGCCTGCGGTGGGAGCGGCGATGGTCCGGCTGATCCCGAACATGCCTGGTTGTCCTCCCTGATCTCCGCCCTCGTTGAAAACCAGGCGCAGGCGGTAGCCGGGGAAAACGAACAAATCGGCGTCGCCATCTCCGTCTACATCGCCCGCTGCCGCCGCCCAACCTGTCTCGCCTGCCCGATCTGCAAGGCGGGCGCCTGTGAAGCGTCCATCGCCCTGGTTGAACCACATGGCGGTTACGCCAAAGGCGGTAAACTCTGATTCGGTGCGCACGTGGTGCATTATCACGTCGAGGTCGTCATCGCCGTCGAGATCGACCACAGTACTGGCGTGGTGGAACGTCCCCGCACTGTCGGTGAGGATCATCCACACATTGTACGCGTAGTACAGAACCAGCCCTAGAATCAGCAGCCCCACGAGGCCCATGATATTGGAGATGAGGCGGGCCGATGGCGCCGGGTCGCGACGAACGCTGCCTGCTACGTTTCCGCTGTTTCTCATACTCGCCTCCTCCGTCCTTATTATATCCACGCGCTTACTCGTATGCAGTTGCCCGATCCGATGCCAGCGCCAGCAGCTCCAGAAGCAGCATGACCAGCGCCACCGGGGCATAGAGCAAGTAGCCCCACAGAGCCCAATGTGGCGCGTATGGGTTCAGGGCCGCCACGAATAAAACGGTGACCGCTGCCGTGACCAGGGCCGCCAAGTGCGTGTTGCGCCAGGGTTGCCCGTCGCCGCGCCACAACAAGACGGCGGTGGTCGCCAGCGGCAGCAGCGGCAGGAGTAGTATGGAGAGCCCGGGCAAAGGAATGCCAACAGCGGCGCGCACGCTGAAGCCTGCGCTTCTGAAACCCGCGACCAGCGCGTTGAGCGACCAGGCAAGCGAGAGCGGCAGGCCGCAAAACATGTCGTCCAGCCGGACGTGGGGAGACGAACACTCATGCGGCGCCGGTACGTGGATGCGGTCGAAGCCCCAGGGACCGGCGATGGCCACCACCATTAGCGCGAGCGCAAATGCGCGCCAGTATTGTTTATTCTCGTAGATCCACGACATACACCGCCTCCTTCTTCCACCGCTGGCCTCAGCCCCCTTATTCCTGGGCTACGGCAGCGGCACCCAGTACACGCCGCCGAAATCGCGTATGGCTACCAGCGCGGAGCCATCCGGCGCGGGGCGCAGGAAGGGCGTGAAGCCCTCGCCCGCCAGCGTCCAGAAGGCCGTCATCTCCCCGCCGGGCAGTGCGTGTAACGAGATGCCCTGTGATGACGCGGCTGCCAGCTTTTGCGACGGCGCCAGGTACGCCATCCGCAGCTGCGGATAATCGCGCGGGGTGTGGCCCTCGATGTGCATGGGCTCGTGCGCCACACCCCGGCCCACGTCGATGAGCACAAATTCGTCCTGATAGGTCGGCTCCCGCTCGCTCAGGTTCCAGGTCTCCAGCTTGCCGTCGGGAAAAAGCAACAGGAGGTGTCCCGCCTCGTCGTATACGTCAAGCGCGCCCGTCGCCGAGTCGTAAACGTAAAGGGAGCGGTTGCGCGGGAGGTTGGGCCGCAGCGTCAACCGATAGGCGCCGCGCTCCCAATCTACGCGCGACCCGTGGCCCGCCAGATCGTGCGGAACGTCTAACTCCAGGCCAAAAATTTCGCGCACCACGTCTATCGATTGTATGGGGTCACTGCCCAGGTCCAGCAGGCGCAAGGCCCCGCCCCCGAACAAGAGCAGTTCGTCCGGCGTCAGCCACTCCACGTGCGGCGCGCTCTGGTCGCTGGCTTCTTCCCGCGGCTGGCTGCGCAGCGCATGGCCCGTCTCGCCGTCCAGAATATACAGCGTGCTGCCCTCGCCGGCGTCCCGGCCGTTGAGCCGGGAGATGGCCAGTTGCGCGCCGCCGGGTTGCCAGGCGGCGTTGTCCCAGTGCAGATCATAGGGATTGGGCGTGACGCCGGGGATGAGCTGCCAGATCAGCGCCTGGGCGTCGAACAGCCAGTACTCGTCTGCGCTCCTTAACAGCAGCCGCCCGCTTTGCTCATCGCGGGCCATCACTTCCGTGAGCATCGTTTCCGGCGGCGGCGTCACCGCTTCCACGCCCGGCTCGCAGGGCGTGGCCAACGCCATCTGGCCCGCGGCGTCCAGCAGGAACAGACGGCCGTCCGGCAACCAGGCGTGGTAGGAATCCAGGCGGACGGCGTGTGACGCAAAGGCATACGCGCCGTCGATGGCGCACAGGGATCCGCTGCGCCCATCGAGCAGCGACAGCGCCGTGCCGCCGCTCTCATGCGGCTCGCCCAACAGGAAATAGACGCTGTCGAGCGACCAGGTGCCCCAGACCACGTTCTGGGTGTCCAACAGCGGGGACAGCGTCTGCGCCTCCAGCGCCGTCTCGCTGGGCGGCATCGGGGTCGGTGGTTGCGGTCGCGTCATTTCGCCACTGCCCAGGGGCGAGGGATAGCGCTGCTGCATCGCCGCCAGCTGCGCCTCGCAGGGCCACTCATGCGGCGTCTCGCCCTGCGCCGCGTACAGCTCCAGGCGCACGGGCGACGAGAAGAATTCGCGGTAGAAAGCGCCCAGGCGGTAGAAATCCGCACCGCCCTCATAACACCAGGTTTCCCCGCGCAGTTCCACAGGCTGCGGCACGAGCAGCAGGTAGCGTGGAGTCAGCGTTTCCAGCGTCTGCGGGTAGACGCCCTCGCGCCGGTGGTAGTCGTCCAGCGCCTGCGCGATGCGCTCGGCGCGCGCGTCGGTGATGGCGTGGTACGAAACGTCCCAGCCGCGGTCGAACGCCTGGTAGAGCAGCAGCGGCGCCAGGACGGTGAAGACCAGCCCTGCGGTGCGCGCGCGCCCGCGCAGGAAGAGGGCCATGGCCATTCCGGCAGCCAGCGCCACCCCCGCCGCCGGACCGACCAGGAACAGCCCACCCAATCCATCACTGGTATGATCCCAGACGGAGGCCCAGAAAATAGAATAGGCCAGGTAGCCGAGCAGCGCCAGGCCCACCACAGCGGGCAGCCACGCCCTCCGGCCGGTTCGAGGGTCCAGGCTGTTGGCCAGGAGGACGGCCGCCAGCACGGCGCTGAGGCCGGGCAGCGCGAGCATAAGAGGCTGCCAGAGCAGGCGCAGCCAGGCGGGCGGCGGCGCGACTGTGCCGGCGACCATGTTCATGCGCGCGTTGAGGCCGAACAGGGCCACGAGCATCCCGATGGCCAGGGCGATGGCCACGTTAGGGAAGCGGCGTCCCACGACCCAGCCCAGCGCCAGAAGCACGACGCCCGGCAACTGCAAGAAGAGCAGGTTCGAACGCAGGTTGTCGTTGACCATGAAGCCCACCAGCCCGGCGAGCAGCAACAGGGCCAGCGCCTGCGCCAGGCGGCTGCCCCTGACGAGCTGGCGCGCCTGCAGAGGAATCAGGGCCAGTACGGCGACGAGTACCGGGAGCAACACCGGCGGCAGCATCCAGA
>DATHSI010000071.1:0-14502 GCA_035464315.1 Candidatus Sulfomarinibacteraceae bacterium | reverse complement strand
GTCCACGACCACAATTCCCTCCGTTTCCGAGAGACCCACCAGCTTGAAGACGGCGCGATCCAACGCCTGCCGCTCCGGGCGCGCCAGCTCGTCGCTCACGTCCGCCGCCAGGGGCCGGGCGGCGACAGCGGCAAATAGCGCCGCTAGCTCGTCCGTCTCCGCTCCGCTGAGATAGCGCGGGTCAGGCAGGAGCAGATTCTGCACCTCGTAACCGGCCAACCACAATACCCCCTCACCAAAATTGACCCGGCCATGCAGTTCCAGCTGCAGCGCCAGCCAGGCGCTGTTCAGCAATGCCGCTGCCGCTTCGCGAGGGGCGCCCGGTTTCAGATACACGCCGTACAGTTGCTGGTCCACCAGCAGCGGCGCTTGCAACAACGGCGCCAGGTGGCGCGTCCAGATACCCTTGGGCAGCACCAGCGCCGGCGGCTCCTGGGCGGGCAGCGCGTACCACGGCGCGCGCTGGCGGCAGGTGCGCCGTTGGTGGTAGCCTTGCGATTCGCCCCAGGCCACGTAACGCGCCGCCGCCGTGCCCGCCACCTCGTCCGTGGGCGCGATGGCCAGCACCTCCTGCGCCGCCGCGCCACTGTCCAGGCGCAGGCCGTCCGCACGCCGCAACGACTTCAGCAAAGGGCGGCGAAAGCGAGGCTCGATGCCCCACTCGGCTACCGCTTCTGCATCGAGGTAGAAAAAGTCGTTGGCGCCGGTGGTATAGCCCCGCCGTACGGCGGCCCACTGCTTCAGCGGCGCCACCTTGTGCGCGCCAGAGCGACGGCGCACGTGATGGTAAACGGCCGGCGCCCGCCAGAACGGACCCCACTTCTCTCCCGAGTGCAGAGACCGTTGCGGCGCCACCCTCACGCGCAGCGCCTCGCTGGTGCGGTCCTCAGCCGGCAACAGGCGCGACGCCAGCGCTTCCACGCGCTCAAAACGCGCCGCGTCGCCGGGCGCGGCGTCGATCAGAGCGGCAAGCGGGCGCCGCAACTGCACGAAACGCACCGGTTGCGCGGCCCGTTCCTGCACGTCGCTGCACTTCTGCAGAATAACCAGGCAGGTGTTGACGCGGGCGTCGTCGAACCAGCGTTCAACGGTTGATTCAATCAGAGCCAGCAGCCGGAACTGTTCCAGCAGGAACTGCTTCAGCGCCGCGCCATAGCCCACGTCGAGCCAGTTGTTGGGCAGCACAAAGCCAAAGCGCCCCCCTTCGCGCAGGAAGCGCGCACCGTGCAGGAAAAAATAGGTGTGCAGACCCGCGCGCCGGTTCAGCCCCTTGTTCCACAGGCGCGCGGGAATCAACGACTGCTTCCGCCGCGTTTCACTGGCTGACGCCTCGTCGAACATGGCCATCTGCCGCCCCACTTCCTCCTGTAGGCGGTCCAACCACTCCGCGCGCGTGTACGGCGGGTTGCCCACGATGGCGTCAAAGGGCACGGCGGGTTCCATGGTAAAGAAGTTCTGGCGTACGATGCGCGCCTGCGGCAACCGCTCTTGCGCCAGCGCCGCCGCCTGCGTTTCCAGTTCCACGCCCCACAAAAGGGCGTCGCCCGGAGGGCCATTGGCCTGACCATTCCCCGCCAACCAACGTTGACGCCGCGCCGCCCGGTCCAGCAGCGCACCCGCGCCGCAACTAGGGTCGAGGACGCGATCGGTCGCCCGCCGCAGGCAGAACGCCAGCAGCAGATCGGCGACGTCGGGTGGGGTTTCAAACTGGCCGAAAGTTTGTTGTTTGTCGGGCATGCCTGCGCCTCCTGCCGTCCATTATAACGGCGTTTGGCGTCGCTGCGCACTGGTGCTATAGTGCCTGACAGGATGCTGTCGCGCACGAAGTTTCTCAAGACGTTGCCGGACGTAGTCATTCCGCAATTGCCAGAGCCATTGCGGGGCATTCAGGCGCGGCAACCGTACCGCTGGCTGCTCCAACTGCATTATGGCGACCCGCGGTTGCACTATGAGGTATCCAGCGCCAAACATCGCGACGGCTGGGAGCTGGGTTTCCACTGCGAGGCGCGCGACCGCGCGTTGAACCGCCACTTCCTGAACGGCTTCCGCCGCCACCTCTTCGAAATCAAGGACACGCTAGGCGAGCAGATCGAAGCGGAAATGTGGGATAGGGGCTGGACCAAGATCTACGAGGTGTTCCCCGACGGCGACCTCACGGAAGCGTACCAGTTGCAGATGGCACAGCGACTCGTCGCCATCATTACCTGCCTGCACCCCATCTACGTCGAGCTGCGCAATGACGTGGCGCGCGTCCATCGCTAGTATCACACGGCGCAAGTTCCGCTATGCCAACCCTACTTACGGAAGGTTACACCTATCTCTGTTCCGTGGCAAGATGGTGTCTTCATCCTGGTGGCAGCCGGGCTAGACGCGCGTTTCGGCTGGTCGCCCGAATTTCACCCAACACGCTATCTATGGAATGTTAACATTATTTTGCTACGCTCCAAGGGTGACGGTGCAATCTCCAAAGCATCCAGGCCGGCCGAGTCAAGGGATTCACTCAAACCGAAGGTTATCTAAGGAGGCAACACAATAACGATGGCTGTACGTTCTGCTGAAGCAGTTTGGAAAGGGACGTTGCAAGAAGGCGACGGAACGATGAAGATGGTCAGCGGCGCTTATGAAGGACAATATTCCTTCAGCTCCCGCTTCGAAGAGGGACAGGGGACCAACCCGGAAGAACTAATCGCTGCGGCGCACGCCGGCTGTTTTTCCATGGCTCTGTCGGGCGATCTAGGACGGGCCGGATATGACCCCAAACAGGTGCAAACCACGGCCAAAGTCCACCTGACCAAAGGGGACGGCGGCTTCCGTATTACACGCATCCATCTGGAAACGGAGGCCGAAGTGCCGGGCATCGACGAGGACACGTTCCAGGAAGTGGCGGAAGGGGCCAAGAAAGGGTGCCCCGTTTCGCAGGCGCTGGCAGCGGTGGACGAGATCACACTCGACGCCCGCCTGAAGGGCAGCTAGGCAGCAACGATTCAACTAGGGCAGCTGCGCGGGCCGGCTCCAGACCCCGGTCCATTCAGGCACTCTGGCCCAGCCATTAGCCCGAATGGCCTCGGACAACGCCGGCCCGAAGAAGAACTCCGTTGCAGCCACAGCATCTTCTACCGTGGCAAACTGGTAGTCGGTACGAATTTCCTGGCGGCGGAAGCCCCAGGCCGACTCCAGATACTCATAATAGCGCCTCAGCCGCGGTGCAGGCGGGGCCGGCTGACGCCGGCCTGTGCCCAGCGTCTCCAGCACAATCAATATCCCCGCGGGCGCAGCCACACGCTGCATTTGGCGCAAGATCTGGCTGACGCGCACTTCCCACTCTTCTTTGTACCAGGCGGTGAAGTGCCCTATGGCCCAACCGGCTGTGACCACATCGGCGCAGCCGCCCGCCAGGGGCACGGCCTGCATATCAGCTTGCACCAGAGACCATTGTTCACCTGTACGCCGGCGTTGCCGGCGGCTTTCCTCGAGCATGGCCCGGTGCAGATCCACGCCGACGACGCGCGCGCCCTCGGTCGCCAGAAGCAACGGCAGGCGTCCCGTCCCGCTACCCAGATCCACCACGCGCCGCCCACGAAAGTCGGCCACAGCCTGCAACGCGGGTAGCAGATTGCCCTCGACATCTTCCGCCGCAATCATCCGCTGATACGCCTCAGCCTTCCGCCGGTACACCTCCACAAAATGATCCATGATCGCCCCAAATCTCCGTTCTCCAATCTCTGATCTCCAATCTCCCTTCCCTCTCGCCTCCCCATGCCAAATCGCTATCATAGTAGACGAATAACAAACCGCAACATGGAGACAACCCATGAGAATCGCCCCGTTCAGTATCGAAGAGTATTTCGCTCAGCACGAGTTCAATGTCCCTTACAATCTTTGCGCCTCCGACTGTGAGACGACGACCATCGCCAACCTGTTGCAAAT
Organism: Candidatus Sulfomarinibacteraceae bacterium; assembly: GCA_035464315.1. Taxonomy (GTDB): domain Bacteria; phylum Chloroflexota; class Anaerolineae; order Promineifilales; family Promineifilaceae; genus JAAYYY01. The sequence continues at coordinate 10,575 of DATHSI010000071.1, read as the reverse complement.
GGCCGGGCTCAGCATGGACGCGCTGGGCGAGCTCACGCTGGGCTACACCGAATCACAGGGACACCCGCTGCTGCGCGAGGCCATTGCCGGTTCTTACGATCAGGTCTTGCCAGAGTGGGTCGTCGTGCTCGGCGCGCCGGAGGAAGGGATCTACATTACTATGCGCACCTTGCTGGAGCCGGGCGACGAAGTGATCGTGGTCACACCCGCTTATGAGTCACTTTACAACGTGGCTCAGCACATATGCGGCAACGAGAACGTGAAAGCGTGGCCCATCGAACCGCAGGCGGACCACTGGCGCCTGTCGCTGCAGGCGCTGGAAGCGCAATTGACAGCGCGCACGAAGATGCTGGTGGTCAATTTCCCCCACAACCCGACCGGCTACCTGCCCGCCCGCTCGCTCTTCGAGGCCATCATCGATCTGGCGCGCCGCCACGAGCTGTGGCTCTTCTGCGACGAAATGTACCGCGGGCTGGAGACCGGCGACACAGAGCAACTCCCCTCAGCCGCGGACCATTACGAGCGGGCCATCGTGCTGGCGGGCCTTTCGAAGGTGCACGGCCTGCCCGGTCTGCGCTCTGGCTGGTTGGTGATTCAGGACGAAACGGTGCGCGAGCGGTTGATCAATTGGAAGCATTACACAACCATCTGCGCGCCCGCGCCCAGCGAATTCCTGGCTTTGGCGGCCCTGTCGGCTCAGGACGAACTGGTTGCGCGCAGCCGCGCCGTGCTGGAGGAGAACCTGGGCATCGCCGGCGACTTCTTCGCGCGCCACGAAGACAAATTCACCTGGCGGCGACCGCAGGCCGGCTCCGTGGCCCTCGTCGGCGTCAGCGTAACCTCGGCGACGGACTACTGCCGGCAACTGATCACAGAAGCGGGCGTGCTGTTGCTACCCGGTCCCTATCTGGGATATGATGATAAACATGTGCGGTTTGGCTTTGGGCGACGGGATTTCCGCCGCAACCTGCAGCAGTTTGAGGCCTACTTAGACCATGAAACCGTTTGATTCGCCACAAGAATTGAGAGAGTGGCTGCGCGCGCACGATATCGATTTCAGCGCGTGGGGGCAGGACAGCGCTAAGACGGTGGAGCACCTGTGGGCTGAAATCAGCGAGGGCGAAACGAGGATTGAGTTAGAGCCGCCGCGGCGCGTGGTCAACGTCGTGCGCCTACACATTCGCCGCGGCAGCCGCCTGCTCATCGAAGCGCACCAGGACTTTTATGGCGGGCAACGGCGGGCGCGCGGCCGGCCTCCTTCAGAAAAGATGAAGCCGGGCGAGAGCTATAGAGACGCCGCGCTGCGCTGCCTGAAGGAAGAGCTGGGCGTGCCCCAACAGGACGTGCTTCTGCTGGAGGACACCTACCGCCGCAAGACGCGCCAGGCCAACTCCGGCTCCTATCCGGGCCTGTGCACGCATTACACCTTCCACATCCTGCAGGCGGAGGTGCGCGGTCTGCCCCGCAACGATTTCTCTACGATAGAGCACAACCCCGGCGGGAGCGATCCGGTACACAAACATTATTGGGTGTGGCGCGAGGTCAGACGAGCGTGGCGATAGGCGCGCCGGCCCGGCTCACGGATACATATATTTGAGCGTGCGCGGATAAGGGCTGGTTTCCCGTATGTGGTGGATGCCGCAGAGCCAGGCCACGGTGCGTTCCAGGCCCAGGCCAAAGCCACTGTGCGGCACGCTGCCGAAGCGGCGCAGGTCCACGTACCATTCGTAGTGCTCCATGGGTAGCTCGTGGCGCTCGATAGCCTCCACCAGCACCTGTGGGTCACTCATGCGCTCGCTGCCGCCGATGATCTCTCCGTACCCTTCAGGCGCCAGCAAATCCACGCTCTTGCATACCTCGGGACGGCCGGGCCAGGGCTCCATGTAAAAAGCCTTCACCTGCGTGGGATAGCCGTAAACAAAAACCGGTTTTTCAAACTGATTGGCCAGCTCCGTCTCGTGCGGTGCGCCAAAATCCTCGCCCCACTCGATCTGCAGCAGTTCCTTCAGCTCCGGATCGTCTGTCTGCTCGCGGGCCTCGGCCAGCCGCTCCAACGCCTCATCGTAACTGATACGCGGGAATGGCGGCGCCACTTTTTGTAACGACGCGGTATCCCGTTCCAGCAATTCCAATTCGTGCCGCCGTTTCTCCAACGTCTCCTGCACGATATAACTGACGAACTGCTCCTCGATTTCCATCAGGCAATCCAGGTCACAGAAGGCGATTTCGGGCTCCACCATCCAGAACTCCGCCAGGTGACGGCGCGTCTTGGACTTTTCGGCGCGGAAGGTGGGTCCAAAGCAGTAGACTTTGCCGAAGGCCATGATGTTGGCCTCGTTGTACAACTGGCCCGTCTGCGCCAGATAGGCAGTGTCCTCAAAGAAATCAACGGGAAAGAGGGTGCTGGTTCCTTCGGCGGCGGAAGGCGTGATAATCGGGGTGTCGATGTTGATGAAACCGTTGTCGTCCAGCCAGTCGATGATGGCCCGCTTGATGGTGGCCCGCACGCGCATGATGGCCCACTGCTGGCTGGACCGCAGCCACAGGTGGCGATTGTCCATGAGGAACTCTACGCCGTGATCCTTGGGCGTGATCGGATAATCTTCCACGTTCTGCAACACTTCCAGCGACTTCAAGCCCAGCTCATAGCCGCCCGGCACGCCCGGCGCGCGGTCATCCTGGCGCACGCTGCCCGTAGCTACCACCGACGATTCCTGGCCCAGCCGCCTGATTTCTTCAAACAGCTCCTCTTCCAGATCGGGCTTGAAGGCCACAGCCTGGACGATGCCCGTACCATCGCGCAACTGCAAGAATTGCAAGCGCCCTTTGCCGGTGCTGTTGTAGAGCCAGCCTCTAATCGTCACGTCCTGGCCTTCGTACTGTGCAATATCTTCGATGCGTATCTCTTGCGCCATACCCTACATCCCATCGTTCACTATGTTCTTTCAGGCTCCACACCAGCCCATATTCTAACAACAAACGCCCCCCTACCAAAACCACAACCTACCTGCAACGTGCAACCTGCCAACCTGCAACCGTCAATTCACAACCTGAACAACCGTCTCCGCCAGCCGCCCCGCCGCAAATAGGCCAGATGATCGACCAGCCGTTCGGGGCGAAAGTCGAAGGTGTGCAAGACGCTGTCGGCAGGTGCCACGTCGGGCACGGAAAAACGATGGAGGAAGAAACTGGTTACCGGCGGAGGACGCCACCAGCCCATGGTCATGGCGCGCAGCGGGCGCAGCAGGCGCACGTCGACTTTGAGTGGCACGCGCGAAAACCCCGCGGCCTCCAGCACCAGCTGCACCAGTTGCCGGTAACGCATGCGCTCCTCGCCGGCAACAGTCACGGTTTCGCCGCACAAGTCGGGTCGTTCCAGGAGTAACACCAGACATTCCACGAGATCCTCCACCCACAGCGGCTGCATCGCCACCTCACCCCCATTAGGCAGCCAGACAAAGGGCCAGGTCCAGGCCGCCAGGGAGGCAATGACGTTGAGAAAGCGATCGTCGATGCCAAACAGCGTCGCCGAGCGCACGACGGTGTGGGGAATGGTGCTCTGGCGCACCAACCGTTCGGCCTCTCCTTTCGCTTTCAACAGTGGATAGATCGAATTGGGACTGGCGTTCAGGCGGCTCATCATGATGATGCGCTGCACCTCCGCCCGCTGGCTCTCGCGCACCAGCCGTTCCGTGCCGTCGATGTCTACGTGCTGCAGACGGCGGCGGCTGCCGGAAGTTTCGGCGGAGGCCAGATGATACACAATCTGCACCCCGTCTAACGCCTCGCGCAGGCGCATCCCGTCATTCATCAGCCCTTTATAGGTGCGCACGGGCAGCTCCTGCTGCTGCAGGGCGCGCATCAACGAACGGCCGACAAAGCCGGTGGCTCCCGTTACCAGTATCATTCGTTCTGCACCGTGTCGTGCCCCATAATCATGCGCCTATTTTAGCGCGCTGCAGGCCGCACTGCATTCCACATCCGGTTGCCGATTGCCCGCCCCCCGGCGCCCGGCTATACTCACCCTCTATGCAAAAAACCGGTTCGGAACGTCCGCGGCGCGTGTGCCTCATCGGGCCCACCTATCCCTATCGTGGCGGCATTGCGCATTACACCACGCTCCTCGCCCAACAGCTACGACGCGCCGGTGAGTACCACGTTCTCCTGATATCCTTTTCCCAGCAATATCCCAGCTGGCTCTTTCCGGGGCGAGACGACCGCGATCCCAGCGCCCGCCCCCTGCGCACGGAAGCCGAATACCTGCTCAATCCGCTCAATCCGCTGACCTGGTGGCGCACCTGGCGCCGCATCAAAGCATGGGCCCCGGACCTGTTGGTCATCCCCTGGTGGGTGCCCTTCTGGGCGCCGGTGTGGGGTGTCCTGGGGCGAGCAGTAAAGCGCCTGCGCCACCCCCCTCGCCTCATCTTCATCTGCCACAACGTGCTGCCCCACGAAAGCAGCTATCTCGACGGCCTGGCCCTGCGCTGGGCGCTGGCTCCCGGCGACGGCTTTCTGGTGCACTCACAGGCCGACGGCGAGCGCCTGCGCACCTACTTCCCGGAGGCGCCGCTGCGCGTCAGCCCTCTCCCCAGTTACGGCCCCCTGTTGCGAGAAAGGAACACGGACGGCAACCTGCGCCTGCCTGACGTGCCATTGTTGCTCTTCTGTGGCTTCGTGCGGCCCTATAAGGGCCTGGACATCCTCTTGCAGGCGCTCCCCGACGTGCTGCGCTGCCGCCGGGTACATTTGCTGGTCGCCGGTGAATTCTGGCAAGGTGAGGACCCGTACCGCGAACTGGTAAGCGAATTACAACTTGAAGAGGCAGTGACGTTTGAAAACCGCTACGTACCAGACGACGAACTGGCTGCCTACCTGGACGCGGCGGACGTGGTGGTCCTCCCCTACCGCCACGCCACGCAGAGCGCCGTTATTCAACTTGCCTTCGGCCGCGGCCGGCCGGTGATCACCACCGGCGTAGGCGGCCTGGCGGAAGCCGTGGATCACGAACGGACGGGCCTCGTCGTGCCCCCAGAGGATCCTGGGGCGCTGGCGCAGGCTATCCTGCGCTATTTCGACGAGGATCTGAAGGCGACGTTCACCGCCAACATCGAACGGGAGCAAGAACGTTTTTCGTGGGAACGGCTTGTGGCGCAGTTGGAGGCGGTGGCGTTGGCAGCCAGAATGGAAACTCAATTGTAATGAGCGATAATGTTGCAGTCATCATCCCCAACTTGAACTCGCCTCTCATCGACCGGGTAGTGGCGGCCGTGCGTGGTCAGAAAGTAGCTGAAACAGGCGCGAATGTACCGATCGAGGTCATCGTTGTCGGGAGAGATCAGCCTGGTCTCGTGCCTGAGGCAGAAAACGTGCGCTTCATCGATACTGAACAACCAGTATTGGCCGCCGTGGCCCGCAACCGCGGCGTGGCAGCCACAGACGCCGATTTGCTCATCTTTCTCGACAGCGACTGTCTTCCCACCGAGGAGTGGCTGGCAGCGCACCTGGCGGCGCATGAAGCCGGGCACCAGGTAGTCAGCGGTGGAATTGTGCCGGCAGGCCACAACTACTGGCACCTTACCTATAACCTGACGCTGTTTCATGAGCTGTTAGACACTAATCCTCCAGGGCCACGCGATTTTCTTGCTACCCTCAATCTTTCCGTAGAGCGAACCGTCATCGAGCGCGTCGGCGGGATGGATGAAACGGTAAATCGGGTGGAGGACGTGGAGTGGACAACACGAATGCGGGGCGCCGGCTTCCAGCCCTACTTCTGGCCAGCGGCCTCTGTGTGGCACGATCACTCGCGCACTGATTTCAGGCGAGTGTGGCGCGATTGCGCCTCCTCTGGATACCATATGCGGCCGGTTCGTCTGCGCCACGACGATCTGCTCCTGGGGCCGTCGGTGCTTCGCTATCCACGGCTGGTGCTGGCCCTGTCGCCCCTGGTGGCGCTGGGAGTCACAGCGCGCATCATCTGGAAGCGCCCTGCGGTGATCCGGCGGTTCTGGTACACGCTGCCTGGCCTCTATCTAACTAAGATCGCCTGGTGCTGGGGCGCTAGTCGCTCGGAGGATCCGGCCCAGACACTATGAGTGAGCCGCAAACGTGCGTTATCATCCTCAACTGGCGGCAGCCGCAGATGACAGTCGAATGCGTGCACGCAGTGCAGCGGATGACAGCAGCCAGCTTCGAATTACTGCTTGTGGACAACGGCTCTGGAGATGGATCGGTCGAATATCTGCGTCGGGCTTTGCCTGACGTGGAGTTACTGGCGTTGCCAGAGAATGTGGGCTTCGCTGCCGGCGCCAACCGTGCGCTGGAACAAGCGCACGCGCGCGGCTTCGAACACGCCCTGCTGATGAACAACGATGCCTTTCCCGCACCCGACATGCTGTCACGCCTGCTGGTGGAAACGGCGCCAGATGTAGCACTTCTCTCTCCGAAGATCTTCTATGAACAACCACCGCGCCGCATCTGGTTCGCCGGTGGCCGGCAGCACCCGAGCCTGCTGGAAATGCGCGATACGGGCCAGGGTGAGCCTGACGGGCCACGCTGGACCCAGTCGCGAGACGTGGATTATCTGGTGGGGACGGGGTTACTGGTAAATCTGCAAGCTGCGGCCGAAGTGGGCTGGCTGAATGAGTGTTTCTTTATGTATTATGAAGATCTGGACTGGTCCATACGCCTGAGGCAGGCCGGCTACCGATTACGCTTAGTAGCGGATGCCCACCTCTACCATCGCGTCTCCCGGAGCGCCGGAGGCACGGATTCCCCACTACATCGTTACTATCTGGCGCGGAGCAGCATCCTGTTCTTCCGCCGCCACGCAGCATCGGGACGGCCGGCGGCGATCCTTTTCTACCGCCTGGGGAGCGCAATAAAAATGGTAGGACGTCTGGCGCTGAGTGGAAAGTTAAACACAGCATGGGCCTACGTACGCGGCCTCGTAGACGGGTGGCGGGTCAGCCGCAATCTACTATAGAATAAAGCGTTTGCAATTGCTGATGGAGACCAATGAAGCCCTTTAATTTTGGCCGCGACCAACAGTTGGCGGCCCTCCCCGACTGGATCAGCCGGCGCATCGAAGTAAACCGTTACGAATCCTACCGGTTGCTGGAAGAGGCCCGGGAGCAAACGGTTGCGGGCGCGCGAGTGCTTGACGCAGGCGCCGGCGAGGGCCAATATCGACCATACTTTGAGCACACCCGTTACGTCGGTCTGGATCTGGCGGTGGGCGACGTGGGCTGGGACTACAGCAGCCTGGACGTGTTGGGCGATCTACGCGCCCTCCCCTTCCCCGACGCCGCTTATGACGCAGCCGTGTGCATCCAGACGCTGGAACACGTCAACGAGCCAATGCGCGTGATCAACGAGATTGGCCGGATCTTGAAACCCGGCGGGCGACTTTATCTCTCCGCCCCCATGTCCTGGCACCAGCACCAGAAACCACACGATTACTTTCGCTATACCTCCTTTGGCTTCCGCTACCTCCTGGAAAACAGCGACATGCGCGTCGTGGAAATGCGCCCCATGGGCGGCTATTTCTGGTTCCTCTCCTTTAACCTGCAACTGTTCCACTTCTGGCTATTCCCCAAGCCCAGAACGCGCACCCGGCAACTGTTGCAAATGCCCTTCAAATTGGCTACCCAGTTCATCTTCTTTCTGGTGGTTCCCCTGATATTCTTCTACATGGATCGCCTGGACAAGGTGAAGGATCATACCATGGGCTGGGTGTGCATCGCCGAAAAGCAGGGGAACCGAAAAGCCAAATGAAGACGGTCAGACGGCTGATGAGCAATGCGGTCCTGGCATTTACCAGTAACATCGTCGTCAGGGCCAGCAATAGCCTGCTCTTCATCTTCATCGGCCGCTCCCTGGGACCCACGGCCGGCGGCGTCTTCAACCTGGGCATCACCTATTTCACGGTCGTCTTCGCCCTTTCCGCCTGGGGATTACACGAACTGCTCGTGCGCGAGGTCGCCCCACGGCGAGACGAAAGCAGCCTTTACGTCACGAACTATCTGGCCATACGCATGGTGCTGGCAAGCGCCGTCTACGCCTTTCTACTGTTGGCACTGGGCTTTGTCTTACCCTACAGTCCCGCCACAGAGGAGGCCATCCGTATCCTGGCGCTGGCCGTCTTTCCAGAGGCCATATTCAGTATCGTGCAGGCCCTTTTTGAGGCGCACGAACGGTTGTTACCACCGGCGCTGGTAGCCAGCGCCGGCAGCGTGATCAAGTTGGGTGGCGGCCTCTGGCTCCTTTACAATGGCTACGCAGTGCAACAGATCGCCTGGATGGTACCGCTCGGCAGCGGCCTGAGCCTGCTACTCTTTCTCCCCTTTCTCTGGCAGCTTTTCCACGACAACAAGCAGCGCCTAACCAATCGCCTGAGCTGGTCCTTCTCTTGGTCCCAATTACGCCACACACCCAGCTTCGTGGTCATCCACCTCTTCTCCTTACTGGATTATCAGGCAGATGCATTCCTCATCTCGCTGCTACTTACGGAGACCGATGTGGGTTGGTACGGCGCCGCCCAGACGATCATGCTTGCTTTCTGGATGATGCCAACCGCGCTGCGCGCTGCCATATATCCTCTGATGGCCCGCTACCGGCACGAATCGTACGATAAGCTGCTGCTCCTTTACCAGAAGACGACCCAGTACCTGGTCATTTTTATCCTCCCCGCTGCTGCCGGCGTGTACATGGTGGCGCCCGGCATCATTCGCCTTATCTTTGACACGTCCTTCGATCCGGCCATTCCCGCCCTGCGTTGGTCTATCTGGGCCGTGGTCTTCGCCTTTCTCAACGTGCCCAACGCGCGGCTGATGCTCGTGTACGATCGGCAACGCGCCGCCGCCTGGCTGACTGGCCTGAGCATGGTCATCAACGTCCTCCTGAATCTATTGCTCATTCCCGGCTACGGCATCACCGGCGCGGCCATGGCCCGCACCTTTGCTTCGCTCGCCTTCTTTCTCATGATATACGCTTACGTACAGCGGAACATTCTGCGTAGCAGTGTATGGCCCGCTCTTGTCCGGCCCGGATTGGCCACGCTGGCCATGATTGCCGTTGTCTCACAGTTGCAAACGTACGGTCTCGTCGCGCCTATCCTTGCTGGCGTCGGCGTCTACACAGCGGCGGGCTTTCTCCTGCGCATCGTCCCGGCCGAAGATTGGCATTACTGGCGAGAGCTATTCCAAAAAGAGCTTGCAGCAGAGGGTAACCACCCTCTACCGTTAGAAGAGGAGAAGGGTATTCCATGAATGAGCGTGTGCGAGCTCTCGCCGAAAAGATTGTGCCTCGCCCCCTGCTCATTAAAGGGTGGGAGGTTTACTGTCGTTGGCGAGCGCGGAAAGCGCTTCGGGTCTTCCGTCAGGCGCCGGAAACGCCGGCTTATCTCGACCGCAAAATGTTGGAGCGCCTGCAAAAAGAGTACCCACCCGTGAAATGGGATTATCTCTACGACGAAGACAGCCTGGCACAGCGGGGCCGCGAGCGAGCGGAGATGATGTTGGAATTCATACCTGAGGGACGGCAGACGGTAAATCGCTTCCTGGACCTGGGCGCATGGGACGGCATGTGCTGCGCGGCCCTGGAGCAAATGGGCAAAGAGACAGTGGGGATTGACATACGCGCCGAGGGATTCACGGACGTTGCCAGACACAGTGGCGTCGATTTCCTACAAATGGATGCTGCGGACCTGGGCTTCGAAGCTAATAGCTTTGATTTCATCTTCTCCTTCAATTCCTTCGAGCACTTCCCCGAACCGGACCGCGTGCTAGGTGAGGCAGTGCGGGTGCTGCGACCGGGCGGCTACATCTATCTAGATTTCGGTCCTCTGTATTGGTCAGCCAAAGGCTCACACCAGTTTCGGACCATCCACGTTCCCTATCACCAGTGCCTTTTCACCAAAGAAACGCTGACTGAGTTTGCAGCCGATGAGGGGATCGAACTGATGGGTTTTTTCTGGATGAACGAGTGGCGTGTGGATCAATATCGCCAGTTGTGGCAAGATCATGCACACCATTTGGAGACGCTCTTTTATTATGAGACGCTGAACGCTGTTCACGTAGACCTTATCACCCATTACCCCTCTTGCTTCAAGAGCAAAGCTAAAGACTTCGATAACTTCCTCGTTGCCTACATCGAGCTATTATTCCAGAAAAGAAGGTAATGCTTATGCCACAGACGCCAATAGACCCTCGCAAACTGGTTGTCATCGGACTCGATGGCGCACCGTTTCCGCTGATTCAACAGTGGTGTCGCGAAGGGCGCTTACCGAACCTGGCAGCCCTTGCCGGGCGCGGCAGTCAGGGCATTCTCCGTTCCACGATGCCGGTTCACTCGCCCACCGCGTGGGCTTCCTTCATTACAGGCCTCAATCCAGGCAAGCATGGGGTCTTCGACTTCGTACAACGGGAACCGGACAGTTACCAGTTACGCGTGGTGCGCAGTGATCACATCAGCGGCGCGTCGCTGTGGCGGCTTCTAAACGAGGCCGGCCATCGTGTAGGCGTCATGAACGTGCCCATGACCTACCCGCCGGAAGAGGTAAACGGCTTTCTACTAAGC
>DATHSI010000070.1:0-2740 GCA_035464315.1 Candidatus Sulfomarinibacteraceae bacterium | reverse complement strand
TGACGCAAGGGAAGATCATCTGCCAGGGCGTTTATGAAACCACCGGCAAGCAGACCGATTACGGCAAAGAGCACGTTTAGCCACATAGGGCGCATTATAATGAGGAATGGGCGAATGGTAAACCTTACTATGGAGGGATTGTGCGATTTGGCGCAATGGCTACGATCATGGATGGTGGCGAGTGATTCGTGACCGAGTATAGCGCAGATTCGTGGGGATTAAGCGACGGCGTGCGTTCGGCGCCAGGTGGAAGCAAAGCGGCCGCTATGCAACTCGCTCAAAGCAGCCAACATGCGCTGGCCGTTAGAGCGGGTCCAGCCGCGTCCTTGACGCTTGAGCCGATGATGAACGACGATGTTGATGCCGCTTTCCACGGTGCCGCTGCCGATAGGATATCCTTTCACACGGTACTGATGATAGCGCATGCGCTCTTTGTGGCGGGTAAAGTAACCGGGTGCTTGAAGCACTTGCGCCTCGTCCGTGTGCTGAGGCAAGTTCATCTGCGCCAGTTCTGTGACCACCTCTTCTGGCTGTCCGGCCCAGAGGTCGTCTAGCCGCTTTTGCACCCAGCGCTTGCGTTCCCTCTCCCCGGAGATACAGTTCTTACCTACCAACCATAACCGTTCGGCGGCATGAAACCAATCCACAATCTGGGTCACGTGCGGGAAATTGGTCTCCGTCACACGCTCAATCCAGCGAGCGGCATCGCCCACCGCGCTGACCTGTTGACAGGAGAGCAGGCCGCGACGGCAGCCTTCCAGATATTGGAAGCCTTCCATCTCGTCAGCATCACAGAGGGCTGCCTGGTAGCTGTGTCGCTCCAGGGTGATGGCTGGTTCCCAGGGAGCATAACGCCGACCATCCGGTAAGCGTCCCCTCTCATCCTTCCCTCGGCGCCGCACAGCCGATACCGTGACCATCTTCACCTCCTTCCACCCTTCACCCCGCACCAACATCATGCCCCCGTCGGTCGCTAGATTCGCCTGCTGCTGGATGGGGTCCACGAGCGGGATCGCTTTCTCATCAGCCGCGTCCAGCGCATACAGCCCCGCCACCTGCGCCTCCCGTTGCCCGACACAGTCCTGCCCCCAGCCCTCGGTCAAGCGCCGTAGGCTGTCTCGCGACATGCTACTGCCCATCGCATCCTCATAGCTTTCTGCTGCCAGGGCAAAGGACCGCGCCTGTAATCCCTGCCGCACGGCAACCCGCGCCGCCCCTTCACTCCAGCTGTCCCGCCTCAATTGTAGTTTATGGTCCAGGGGGAAAAATCGTTTCCCCTTCACACTCAGGACAAACGTAGTAAGCGCGCTCCAGCAGGCTCTCACCTTCCAGCCCCACCACCTTTTTGCGCCGGTACCCCTTGAACTTCATCCCCCTCCCGCACGCTTGGCAAGCTGGCCCCTCCTCGACTTTGCCCACATCACGCCCGTTGACCAGCACTTCCAGCGCCTCCCCCATCAGCTCCCGTCGCTGTTGCCGCGCTTCCGCTTCAATCTCGCCGAAGGTCGCCTCCGGATGCGCGTCATACCAGCCTTCCAGCTCTTCAAACATCGCTTCCGCTTTGCGCAGAAACGCCTTCTTTCTCTCCTCGCGGCTCATGCGCCGACTCATCCTACCTCTCCTTGCCGAGTCTCAACTTGAGCCGCCTATTATCTCTCCCCCCACGAACTTGCGCTATACTCTTCGTGAGACGGGCTTGAACTGGCGCGCTCGCTATGCTAAGCTATAAGCAACTTGAATCAAAAGGTGGTCACGGTGTATCGCTCCGGCAACTTGCGCCAGTTAAATACGTTGCTTCTTGGCCTGCGCAAAATGGTTTGCCGGAGCGTGTCTCTTGCCTGATTCTTGACGCCCTTGTTCCAAAAAAGTTAAAGGCCACGGACGCGTTTCGCTCCGTGGTCTTTTTTGTTTTGGCGAAACTGGGAGATCAGAGACCAGGTAAATAGAGATCGGTGCTTGCCAATCTCCAGTCTCCAATCCCGACATGAGGCTGACTAATGAACACCTATTACGATTTCAAAACGGTTGAGCATAAATGGCGTGAAAATTGGCGCGAGATGGACCTGTATCGTACAGGCGACGATGCGCACAAGCCCACGCACTACATTTTAGACTATTTTCCTTACCCTTCTGGAGCCGGCTTGTCTGTCGGTCACTGTCGCAATTACGTTCCTACCTGCATCGCGGCGCGTTTCCGGCGCATGGAGGGTTACAATGTGCTACATCCTATGGGATGGGATGCCTTTGGCCTGCCCGCCGAAAATTACGCCATCCAGCACGGCGTGCATCCGCGCCTCACCACGGATCGCCAGGCTGCGAATTACAGGCGACAGTTGCAGCTGATCGAATGTTCCTACGACTGGTCGCGCGAGATTAACTCCAGCGATCCCGATTTCTACGGCTGGACACAGTGGTTCTTCTTGCTGCTCTACCAACGTGGGTTGGCCTATCGCGCCGCCGGCGAACAGTGGTGGTGCCCCGTAGACCAGACCATTCTGGCGAACGAACAGGCAGAGGACGGGCGTTGTTGGCGTTGCGGGTCGCCGGTGGAAAAGAAGACGTTGCAACAGTGGTACTTCAAGATCACAGCTTACGCCGATCGCCTGTTGCGTGACCTGGATATGGTCGACTGGCCCGAATCGATCGTTTCCAAGCAGCGCAACTGGATCGGCCGGTCAGAAGAGGAAGGTTACGCTGTTCATTACCGCCAGCACGACTGGCTGATCAGCCGCCAGCGTTA
>DATHSI010000069.1:0-84148 GCA_035464315.1 Candidatus Sulfomarinibacteraceae bacterium | reverse complement strand
AGAGCCGGCAGGACGACCAGGAGATGCTTTCGGCCACGGCGCTCCCGGCGCCGACCCAGGCTCCCAATCCATTCGCCAGCGTCTCCGCCGGTAACGTTGAGCGCCTGGACATCCAGCTGGAGGCCACGGCGAATCCTTCGGCCTCCTTCCGCCGCACGGATGACGGCGCCTGGCACATGACGACGCCCACAGCGACCCAGGTGATCAGCAGCACCCTGACAAACACCATACGAACGTTGTTCGGAACCGGGAGCCGCCGCACGATAGCGCCCGACGAAAACCCCATAGAGGCGTATGGGTTGGACAACCCGGCTCAGACCCTCACCTTTGCCGTGCGCCGCGATCAAGATCTGGTGCAGATACGCCTGCTGCTGGGCAACAGCACGCCGGCCGATGACGCCTACTACACGCTGAAAGTGGGCGACCCCCGCATTTACCTCATCAGCAAAAGCGCGCTGGACAACGTGCTCAACCTGGCCAGCAATCCGCCGCTGGAACCGGCCGGCGCTGCCGAAACGCCACAGCCCGCGCCATAGGACGAGTGCGCGCCAGGCTTCTATTCAGGGCGCCACATGCCTCATTCTTATCAAACGCTGATTTGCATCAAGATCGCCATGGGCTATAATCGATCCCATGTCTTGCTCGGAAGACCGACGTATTCGGCACGGCGGCTTCTGGGCTCGTACAGTTATCACTGGAGGTAAAATGAGTTTATCGAACGACAGGAAGTCCGAATTAATTGAGAAGTACGCCCAACATGAGGGTGACACCGGTTCCCCGGAAGTCCAGATCGCGATTTTTCACGAGCGTATTCAGCAGCTACAAGACCATCTGCGCGAGCATCGTCATGATGAGAGTTCGCGGCGCGGCCTGCTGAGGCTCGTGGGCAAGCGACGCAGACTTCTTGGGTATTTGCGCAAGACGCATCCCGATCGTTATCGTGCGATTCTGGCTGATCTTGGGCTACGCCGGTAATCAAATTGTCGCAAAACGTGTAGATGTGACATCTACGCGTTTCGTTTAAATTCTGGAGGTCGGTCTGGCGGGTTGCAGGGCTTAGGTATTGGAGAGTGTCACGTAAGGAATCCTGACAGTGGATACACCGTACGCGCCAGTCTCCAGTTCCTAAACCCCTCCCCGCGACTGACCGCCAGCTTTCAACCAAGTAGCGCTAATACGTTGTGAACAGGGCGCGTTTTGCCGGCCATCGCCGGTTTGCGTCGTTTCACTGCTCAGGCGTGTGGAGCGCTTACCAACATTTGGAGGTTCTATAACCTAATGTTAGAGGAAAAGAGTTTTACAAGAACTGTGGGAACGAAGGAAGTTACCTTCCGCACAGGCAAATTGGCCGAGCAGGCTGGCGGCGCGGTCAGCATTCAAGTACAGGATAGCCTTTTGCTGGCAACCGCAACCATGTCAAAGTCAGTGCGGGAAGGACTTGATTTCTTCCCCCTGATGGTCGACTTTGAGGAGAAACTATACGCTGCAGGTCGCATCCCCGGCGGGTTTTTCCGCCGCGAGGGCCGGCCATCCACCGACGCCATCCTCATCGCACGCCTGACGGACCGCCCCCTGCGCCCACTCTTCCCCGACGGGATGCGCAATGAAGTTCAGGTAATCATCACCGCGTTGTCCTCCGACAGCGTCAACCATCTGGACATCATGACGGTCAACGCTGCCAGCGCCGCGCTACACATCTCAGACATCCCGTGGGGCGGGCCCATCGCCGCCGTGCGCATCGGCCTCATCGACGGTGAATTCGTCGTCGATCCCCTCATTCCCGAAATGGAAGATAGCAACCTTGATCTGCGCATCGCCGGCACGCGCGACGCCATCATCATGGTCGAAGCCGGCGCCAACGAGGTCGATGAGGACACCCTCATTGAAGCGTTGGAGTTTGGCCACAAGGCCATGCAGCCGCTCATCGATCTGCAAGAAGAGATGCGCGCCGCAGTAGGTAAAGAGAAACGCGAAGTAACCATCATGGAGGCCGATAGCGAGCTGGAAGATAGGGTGCGCGCCCACCTCGGCGACCGCGTGCGCCAGATCATTGAGCAGTACGTGGACCGCGACGAGCGTCACGAAGCGATGGATCAGTTGCGCGAGGAGATTGTCGAGGCTCTTTCCGAAGGTGACGAGATTGTTGACACCAAAGCAGTCAACAACCTCATCCAGAAGGACCTGAAGAAGGCTGTGCGCGATCGCATTGTGAATCAGGGCGTCAGACCGGACGGCCGTGACTACACGACCATCAGGGAGCTTTCCTCCGAGGTGACCATCAGCCCTCGCGCACACGGCTCGGGCCTATTCCGCCGCGGGCGCACCCAGGTGCTGTCGATTGCCACCCTTGGCACCCCGCGTGAAGCGCAAAAGCTGGATAATCTCTATCCCGAGGAATCGCGCCGCTTCATGCACCACTACAATTTCCCACCCTACTCCACCGGCGAAACCTGGTTCTTGCGCGGGCCGAAGCGCCGCGAAATCGGCCACGGCAAGCTGGCTGAAACAGCAGTCCAACCCATGTTGCCCACGGAAGAGGAATTCCCCTATACCATTCGTGTGGTATCGGAAGTGCTTTCGTCGAACGGCAGCACCAGTCAGGCCAGCGTTTGCGCCAGTTGTCTGGCCCTGATGGACGGTGGTGTGCCCATCAAGCGCCCTGTCGCCGGCGTGGCTATGGGACTGATCAAGGAAGGCGAGAAGTATGCTGTCCTTTCTGATATCCAGGGCATGGAAGATCATTTCGGCGACATGGACTTCAAAGTGGCAGGCACGCGTGAAGGCGTCACAGCGCTACAGATGGACATCAAAATTGGCGGCATCTCGCGAGAGGTGATGGCCGAGGCCTTGCGACAGGCGTACGACGGTAGAATCGAGATACTGGAGAGCATGGAGCAAACCTTGTCCGAGCCGCGCACAAGCCTGAGCCGTTGGGCGCCGCGCATGGAATCGATTCAGATCGATCCCGACAACATCGGCGCCGTGATCGGCAAAGGTGGCAGCACCATCCGCAGCCTGGAAGAAGAGTACGAAGTCTCGATTGACATCCAGGAAGACGGCACCGTCTTCGTGGCTGGCGTCGATGGTGAAAAGACCGACGCCGCGCTGGAGCGAATCCGCGCCATTGCCCGCGGTCCAGAACTGGGCGAGATTTACCTGGGCAAGGTGGTCCGCGTTGTGGACTTCGGTGTATTCGTGGAGCTCGTCCCCGGCACCGACGGTCTGGTGCACATCTCGCAGCTTTCTACCGAACGTGTGGAGAAAGTAGAAGACGCCGTAAAGCTGAACGACGAAATCATGGTCATGGTCACCGACGTCGACAAGAACAACGACAAAGTGCGCCTCTCGCGCCAGGCCGTTCTGGAAGGTTGGACGCTGGAGGAAGCGCGGGCCAACGACAGCGCCATCAACGGCAGCCGAGGTGGTCGCCGCGGCGGACGTCGCCGCTAAAGAGGCGAGCAGCGTAGCACCTGCTCTCAACGCTGACCAGGCTGGTAACAACTGAGTACCAGTCATTGGCGAAGTATCACCGTCGCCCCGGCCATCGCGCCGGGGCGATTTGTATATAGGCGGCCAATCGCCGCAAATCGGATAGAATAGACAAACTTTAGATTAGCTTTTCCAAACCGCCGGTCCGGTCACGGCGGCGAACAGCAGCCACTCACACCACGGAGGATTCGATGCAGCACCCCGCTTCAACCTATTCACGGCTCAGCCGCACACTGGTCGACGTCGCCATGGGGCGCGCCGCCGCCGATCTTGTCATTCGCAACGGGCGCTGGGTGTGCGTGCAGTCAGGCGAAATCATTCCAGAAACCGACATCGCCGTTAAGGACCAGCGGATCGCCTACATCGGGCCGGACGCCTCGCACACCATCGATGCCGACACTCAGTTGCTGGATGCGGGCGGACGCTACAGGGTGCCCGGCCTCCTGGACGGACATATGCACGTGGAGTCAGGCATGATCACCGTGACAGAGTTCGTGCGCGCTGTGGCCCCGCGGGGTACCACCGGCATGTTTGTCGATCCCCACGAAATTGCCAACGTCCTGGGCTTGAGGGGCGTACGCCTGATGGTGGACGAAGCCAGACAGCAGCCAATCCACGTCTGGGTGCAGATGCCCTCTTGCGTGCCCTCCGCACCGGGTCTGGAAACGCCAGGCGCTTCCATTGGGCCGGAGGAAGTGGCTGAGGCTATGAGCTGGGAGGGTATTATTGGATTGGGCGAGATGATGAACTTCCCCGGCGTGTTCAATGGCGATCAAAAAATGCACGACGAAATGGCCGAAACCCGCGCCGCGGGTAAAGTCGTGGGCGGTCACTACGCCTCCCTCGATCTGGGACTCCCCTTCCACGGCTATGTCGCCGGTGGGGCCGAGGATGATCACGAGGGCACCCGTGTGGAGGACGCGCTGGCCCGCGTGCGCCTGGGGATGAAAGCAATGCTGCGCCTGGGCTCCGCGTGGTACGACGTCGCCAGCCAGGTGAAAGCGGTTACCGAAATGGGCCTTGATCCGCGCCACTTCATTCTGTGCACAGACGATTCTCACTCCGGCACGCTGGTGCAGGAGGGCCACATGGACCGTGTCCTGCGCCACGCCATTGCCCAGGGCGTCGCCCCAATCACGGCTGTGCAAATGATGACCATCAACACAGCGGAGCATTTTGGTCTGGCCCGTGACATCGGCATGATCGCGCCTGGACGCTACGCGGACATCGTGCTCACCACCAGCCTGCCCGAATTCCAGGCCGAGCTGGTCATTGCTCGCGGTGAGATCATCGCCTCCGAGGGCCGGCTGGTCACCGACCCACCGCCGGTTACCTACCCACAGTGGGCCACTGATTGTGTGAAATTGGGCCGACGTCTGACAGCGGATGATTTCCGCCTTGAGGCCCCCAGCGACGGTCCGGCGACGGCCAACGTCATCGGCGTTATTGAAAACCAGGCTCCAACGCGCCATCTGCGCCTGGAGGTGGAAGCGAGCGACGGTGAAGTGCGTTGTGATCTGGAGCGAGACATCGCCAAGATCGCCCTCGTGGAACGCCATCAGGGAACCGGAGAAGTGCAGGTGGCTCTGGTGCAGGGGTTCGGCTTCAATGTGCCCTGCGCCGTGGGTACGACGGTGGCCCACGACAGCCACCACATGATCATCGTCGGCACGGACGAAGCAGATATGGCCAAAGCGGCTAACGAACTGGCCCGTGTCCGCGGCGGACAAATCGTTGTTCGGGATGGAGAAGTATTGGGCCTGGTAGAGCTACCCATCGCCGGCCTGATGTCCGACGAGCGCGCCGAGGACGTCGCCGAGAAGGCGTCGCGCGTGTTGGAGGGATTCCGAGCCTGCGGTTGCGCGCTTAACAACGCCAATATGCAGCTGAGCCTGCTGGCTCTGGTGGTCATTCCCGACCTGCGCATTTCCGACAAAGGGCTGGTTGATGTCAACCAGTTCGACTTCGTGCCGGTTCTAGAGTAGGCTAACGTCTCCTACCCTACGGCAATTCCAGAAACCCCACCTGTCCCTCACCCATCGCCCATTTTTTAGCAGGCGCGCATTACATAAGCGTCAGGTAAAAAGATGTAGCCCTTTAGTACTATTTATTCTCGCGCCCGTAACAAAATCGACGTCTGAAGCGTTAGGAACAAGTAGAGGCCGGCACAAAACACGGTGATCACTACTCTCGACGGTCTCTGGCCATTGTGCACAATGCAAGGCGTCTGAGACTGAGAACGCCCCTGACTATATGAGAGAACAGATTCACAAGAGTATGATCGCGCGCGCCAAATCAGGCGACGACGCCGCATTGACGGCGATTTACGATGCGTACAAGCAAAAAGTGCAGCGCTACCTGTATTACAGAATCGGCAATTTACACACTGCAGAGGACCTGACCACGGAAGTATTTTTGCGCGTCATTGAAAATCTACCCGCCTATCGCTTTCAGGAGGCCCCGTTTCAAGCCTGGGTATTCCAGATTGCGCGCAATTTGGCAGTCGATCATTTCCGGCGGCAGCAGCACCGCAACCATTTACCATTGGATACGACGTTGCCGGCCAACGGAGACGGGCCAGACGCCCTCGCCGCCCGCAGCGTCACTTCTGAACAACTATCGAGCGCCTTGCACCAACTCACAGACGGCCAACGAGACGTCATTGTCCTGCGCTTTATCGCCGAAATGACCATTGCCGACGTGGCCCAGGCGCTGGGCAAGAGCGAGAGCGCGGTCAAAGGTCTGCAGGCGCGCGGGCTGGAAGCCCTGAATCGAGTTCTCTCCAAACGGAAGGTAACCCATGAAGCAATCGGATGAACTTCTCCAGGAATATCTACAACAGCTGGAAGCGGGTGTTCCACTGGAGCAGATCACACCCTCGATTCCCGAGGAGTATGCATCACTGGAACCGCTTCTGGCGACGGCAATAACTCTGAGAGAAGCGCCAGACCCACCGCTGAACGCTGCCCAGGATCAGGCCGCGCGGGCCGCGATTCTGAAGGCAGCGCAACAGCAGCAGAAGGATAGCAACAGACGGTTGGGTCGCTGGCAGTTACCCTCTCTCTCGTTGCCCGGGCTCCTGCCCCGCCTACAACTCTCTGGCGGCCTCCTCGCCGCCATGGCAATTTTGTTGGCCATCTGGTTCTTTACCATGCAGGGTTTCGCCACCACGGACGCCCAGGCCGCAACGTTGAGCGACGCAGCAGGCATCGTACAGATTGCTGCAAACGAGGATGCGGGCTGGCAACCACTACAGCTCGAGGATCAGGTGCGCGCAGGTCAGCAGGTACGCACCGGACCTGACAGCACAGCCACCCTACGATTTTTCGATGGCAGTGAGCTCCACCTGGCGCCCCAATCTGAAGTAAGTATCGTTCACCTTCAGGGGCGAGCCGAGACGCTGCAGGTGGAACTGCTGCAAAGCCAGGGGCGCACGGCGCACGACGTCGTGCCGTTGCGAGGCGATGACGCTACCTACGTCGTGCGCACACCGGGCGCCAGCGCCACCGTACACGGCACCTCATTCAGCGTGAGCGTGGCTGAGGATGGCGAGACGCAATTTGCCGTCGAGGAAGGCGAAGTCAGCGTGACTTCCGCCGACGAAACCGTCGTTCTCACACAGGGCCAGGTTACCAGCGCCGCCAGCCATTCGCCCCCGGCGGCGCCGGCGCAGCAGCCGCGACCCAGCCTGGCCTTCGAACCAGACGAGCTAGAGGCAGCCGGCTGCCAGGCGGCGTTTAGCTTCGACGGTGTCCTGGCCAACCACGGCTCCGAGCCTGACGACATCGCCGAGGATGTCGAGTTGGGCTACGCCATAATAAGCGGCGCCGACCTCATTGAGAACGTGGCCATCGCGCCCATGGGCTGGGATAGCATTGCAGCCGGCGATTCTGTTAGCTTCTCTGTGAACCTGGCGCTGGCCGACGGTTGGGAAACGGCGCCGGCCGAGAGCGAGGTTAAGGTTCGCATTTTCGTGGCTAACGAAAGCAATTGGCCAGGCCATCACCGCGCGCGCCTGACGGTCACCGCAGTGCTCAACTGCAATGAGGACCTGACGCCAACGCCGACGGTTACCGCCACGGCGACCGCGACCTTTACGCCCACAGCAACGCCAACGGCGACAGTGACGCCGACGCCCACCATTACGGCGACGCCGGTTGTCACCGCCACCACTGAGTGCACGGGCGCCGACCCGCACCCTCACGCCATGACACTGGCCGAACGCTACAGCGTAAGCTATGAAGAAATCATGGGCTGGTTCTGCACCGGCTATGGCTTCGGTGAAATTGAACACGCATACAGCCTCAGCGAGGAAACTGAGCTGTCCGTTGAAGAAATCTTCGACATGCGCGCTTCCGGTATGGGCTGGGGCCAGATCTGGCAGGAGCTTGGTGTACAGCCCGGTGGCCCACCGGACCATGCCGGCCCGCCTGAGCACGCCGGGCCGCCCGATCACGCGGGCCCACCGGACCACGCCGGGCCACCGGATCGCGTCGGCCCTCCGGGTGGTAACGGCGGCCCACCGAACCATGCCGGGCCGCCTAACGGACGAGGTCCCCAGGGCAATCGTGGCCGGCCCTAGATAAACAATATACTCCGCTACACACCATGACTGCCCGAGAGGCAGGAGGCGAAAGGATGATCGGCCTCCTGCCTCTTTTGTGTGGCGCGCTTCGCGTTTTCAGGAAGTTCAGGTATCTTATGCTCGTGTAGTTAATGCTGATGAGATAGAGATAAGATGGAACGACCTTTCACCCTGGAACGCACAAATACGATTTTATATTGTTGCCGCTGGCAGGAAACCGTCGAATTCTACCGGCGGCGAATGGGACTCCCCGTGCTGTTCGAAAACGAATGGTTCGTTGAATTTGCGCTGACCGGCGACGCCTGCCTGAGTATTGCCGATGCACGCCGGGCCACCATCGAGTCCGTCCATGGCCAGGGGATCACGCTCACCTGGCGCGTGGCCAACCTCCGTGAAGTCAGGCAGCGTCTGGAACAACGGGGCATCGAGACAACACCTATCAAATACAGGTGGGGAGCGCCCGTCTTTTACTGCCACGATCCAGAGGGTCATCGCCTGGAGCTGTGGCAGGCTGCGGATGACGATCCGGACAAGGACGCCTGACGCCAACCAGCGTCCATTTTTCCTCTCTTTGCGCCAGCACAAAGAAGGGCCAGGCTGCACTGGCTAGACTATACACAGTCTAAGTCCAACGGATCTGTGCTCAAATGTCTCCACCGGCGCACATGCCGCCAGGCAGAATAAAAGAGAGGAAAGAAATGGAAATTAGTCAAAGGCGTAATAAAACCAAAACAATAATCACCCTACTATGCATTTTTGTGTTGGGAGCGGTCTTTTTCGCAGCCTGCAGGCGCGACGATGATGCGGCGACGGCTGACGTCGCCCAGACACAGGGCCTGTCCGAAGATGTGGCGGCGATTGCCGAAGCGAGGGGCCTGACTCCCAACGACGTGGCAGCGGCGCTGAAGACGTACACACCTACGGGTCAGCATGATGAATACATTATGTTCGCCTCCGGCGGTCATGCCGGCCAGGCATACGCCATCGGCCTGCCATCAATGCGAATTCTCAAGAAGATTGCCGTCTTTACTCCCGAACCATGGCAAGGCTATGGGTATGGCGCTAAGAACACCATGGAGCTTCTGGAATCCGGCTACGTCGACGGCAAGCCGCTGACCTGGGGCGATACCCACCATCCTGCCCTGAGCGAAACAGGCGGTGAATACGATGGGGAGTGGCTCTTTATCAACGATAAGGCCAACGCGCGCCTCGCCGTCATCGACCTGCGCGACTTCGAAACAAAACAAATCATTAAGAATCCAATCGCCATCAATGACCATGGCGGCTCGTTCGTAACCCCAGACACAGAATGGGTTATCGAAGGCGGACAGTACGCAGCGCCTCTGGGCTGGGGTTATAGTTCGCTCGAAAACTACGCAGAAGACTACCGCGGCATGGTCACCGTGTGGAAGTTCGACCGCGAAGCCGGCCGCCTCATACCTGAGGAATCCTTCGCCATGGAGCTACCTCCCTACTGGCAGGACCTCTGCGACGTGGGCAAACTGGAAAGTGACGGTTGGCTTTTCTGCAACTCGTTTAACACAGAAATGGCCACAGGCGGCGTGGAGAAAGGCGAACCACCCTTCGAGTCCGGCGCTTCCCAGCGTGATATGGACTACCTGCACGTCATCAACCTGGACCGCGCCACAGAAGTAGCCGCGGCCGGTAATACGATCGACGTAAAGGGCTTCCCCGTCATCCCGTTGGACGTAATTCTGGAAGAAGAACTACTCTACTTCATTCCGGAACCGAAGAGCCCTCATGGTGTAGATATCAGCCCCGGCGGCGAGTACATCGTCATTTCCGGTAAGTTGGATCCGCACACCACCATCTACAGTTTCGACAAGATCCAGGAGACCATCGAGGCCGGCAACTACGAACTAGACGACTATGGCGTGCCCATTCTGGATTTCGACAGCGTCCTGGAAGCACAGGTTGAACTGGGCCTTGGTCCACTACACACCCAATTCGACGACAAGGGCTACGCTTACACCAGCCTGTTCCTGGAGAGCGCCGTTGCGCGTTGGTCACTGGGCGGCCCGTACGCCGAGCTGAACGACGACCCCGAGTGGTCTCTCGTACAGAAAACGAGTGTCCACTACAACGTGGGCCACGTGGCGGCTGCTGAAGGCGACACGGTCAGCCCGGACGGCAAATATCTCGTTTCGCTGAACAAGTGGGCCGTGGACCGTTTTGCCAACGTCGGCCCCTTGCTGCCCCAGAACTTCCAGCTGCTCGACATCAGCAACCCGGGCGCGAACATGCCCCTGCTCTATGACCTGCCCATCTCTGACGGCGAACCGCACTACGCCCAGATCATCAAGGCGGACAAGTTGGACCCGTGGGAGGTCTATCCCGAGGTTGGCTGGAACCCGCACACGCAGTCGGTTGATCCCAACGCTACCCTGCCCGGCGAAGAGCGTATCGAGCGCAACGGCGATACGGTCGAGATCTGGATGACCGCCGTGCGCAGCCACTTCACACCGGAGCACGTGGAGATTAAGCAGGGTGATCACGTCATCTGGCATATCACGAACGTGGAACGTGCCTATGACGCCACACACGGCTTCTCCATTCCGGTCTACAACATCAACGTCAGCCTGGAGCCGGGTGAGACGACAACTATCGAATTCGATGCTACTGAGGATGGCGTGTTCTCCTACTACTGCACCGAATTCTGCTCCGCCCTGCACCTGGAGATGACGGGCTATATGCTGGTCGAACCATCTGACGAGCAGGCTTCTAGCGAGTAAAGGTAAAGGTATGTAACGTGTGAGGAGGCGGGCACGACCTGCCTCCTCACCTCTCAGGTAGGAACTATGACAACCATGAGTGCTTTAAAGAAGTTTGTCGGACCGCGCACACCGCAAGCCATAGATGAGCAAGAGCGCCTGCGTTACCGTTTGCCCGCCCTGTTGCTCGCACTCGCCGCGCTCTTTCTGTTGATCTCTATCTTCTTGCCATACTGGAAAATGACACTGATGGCCCCCCAGTACCCTGGCGGGCTGGAAGTCGAGGTCTACGTGAACCGCCTCACCGGCGATGTCGCCGAGGTTGACGGTCTCAACCACTACATCGGCATGCGTCCTCTGGACGAGGCGGCTCAACTCGAACGCTCTGTGAGCATCGCGGCAATCACCGTCCTGTCGCTCCTACTCCTGGCTGCGATCTTCATACACACCAAGTGGGTCACGTTGCTGGCGTTACCGGCCCTGCTGATGCCTTACCTGTTCCTCGCCGACATGTACTTCTGGATGCGGAACTTCGGGATGAATCTTGATCCCACCGCGCCTCTAAGCGGCGCCATCGAGCCCTTTGTGCCTCCCATCTGGGGCGAGGGAGTGGTAGGCCAGTTCAGGACCATTGCCACGTTCCAACCTGGCCTGTGGCTGGCGTTCGCCTCTGGGCTTCTGATCATCGCCGGCCTCTACTTCCACCGTCGCGCTTACAAACCGCTCGTGGACCAGGCCGAGGGGCAATGAGAAAACAACATTGGCGCTGGCTTCCTGCGTTGCTGCTAATCCTGGCCATTGCGATGACCAGCGCGCAAGCAACGACTGCAAAGGAGAGTGGTCAGCAGACGATTACGGCTGAGCAACTGCCGCAGGCAATCGCCGCGGCGCAAGCGGGCGATGTCATCATGGTGGAGGGCGGAACGTATTTCGGCTCTCTGGAAATTGACCGGCCCCTGACGCTCATAGGCCACCAATGGCCCATCGTCGACGGGCAGAACCAGGGCACGGTGCTCAAGCTCACAGCGCCGGACGTCACCATTCAGGGCTTTGTCGTTCGTAAAAGCGGCGATTCTCTCGATCAGGAAAACTCGGGAATCGCCGTCGAAGCCCCCGGGGCCATCATCAGCGGTAACCGCTTTGAGGATACGCTTTTTGGCGTTTATCTGCGACGCGCCGACAACAGTACTATTGAGAACAATGTCATCCACAGCAAAGACCTGGCTGTGCCGCGCCGCGGCGACGCCATCCGCGTGTGGTACAGCAACGATGTGATCATCAGTAACAACATCGTGGAAAAAGGGCGCGACGTCGTGCTCTGGTATTCTGAACGGCTGACCGTACGCGGCAACGATGTGAGCAGCGGGCGCTATGGTCTGCACTTCATGTACTGCGACGACGCGCTGATCGAAGACAATCGCCTACTCGATAACTCCGTCGGCGCCTTTCTCATGTACAGCCGGCGCATGACGATGCAGAATAACACAATCGCCGCCAACCGCGGGCCGAGCGGCTACGGGATCGGCCTGAAAGACATGGACGACGCGGTCGTCCTAAACAACATGTTCATTGACAACCGCGTCGGCGCCTATCTGGACGGATCGCCGCGCGAAGTAGACAGCATCGGCCTCTTTCAGGGCAATGTCTTTGCTTATAACGACATCGGCATAGAATTACTCCCTGCCGTACGCCACAA
Organism: Candidatus Sulfomarinibacteraceae bacterium; assembly: GCA_035464315.1. Taxonomy (GTDB): domain Bacteria; phylum Chloroflexota; class Anaerolineae; order Promineifilales; family Promineifilaceae; genus JAAYYY01. Next base: position 71,646 of record DATHSI010000069.1, on the reverse strand, counting down.
TGAATTTATTGCCAATAGCTTTGTGGAGAATGAAGAACAGGTCGCCTTAGCCGGCGGCGGGCGTCCGGGCGCAAACGCCTGGACCGTCAATGGCGTGGGCAACTTCTGGAGTAACTACGCCGGCTTTGACGCTGATGGCGACGGCCGGGGAGATATCCCCTACACCTCGCAACGTCTTTTCGAAGACCTGATGCAGCGGGAACCGGCGCTGCGACTGTTTCTCTACAGCCCTGCCACCGAAGCGCTCGATTTTGCTGCCCGCGCCTTCCCCGTGGTGCGCCCACAACCAAAACTGGAGGATAGCCACCCACTCATGGCGCCCGTCGTCCCTGCCAGCGCGCCGCCGCTGCCGGCTCCAGACAACCAGGGCCAGTGGCTGTGGGCTGCCGTAGCCCTGCTGGCGCTGTCGCTTGGCCTCGGCGTGCTGCCCGCCATACCTGCACGGTTAAGACGGCGCCGTTACTCCTTACAACCTAGTATGTCTCCCGGAAATACCCTATGAACGAACCGATTATTCTCGTAAACGAGCTAACCAAGCGCTTTGGCAACCTCACAGCCGTGGACCATGTCTCATTTGACGTGGAAGCCGGAGAGGCCGTTGCCCTGTGGGGCGCCAATGGCGCCGGCAAGACCACGGCGCTGCGCTGCCTTCTGCACCTGATGCCTTTTTCCGGACAGGTGAAAGTGGGCGGGATCGACGTGCAACAACAGGGCAAGGCCGCCCGTCGCCTGATGGGCTTTGTACCACAGGAACTGAGCTTCCACGACGATCTTACCGTTGCGGAAACGCTCATTTTCTACGCGCGGCTGAAGAAAGTGCCCGCGGACTTCAATTTCACACCGCTGCTGGAGCGCCTCGAACTGCTACCCCACGTGCAGAAACCGGTACGCGACCTGTCGGGCGGACTCAAGCAGCGCCTGGCCCTGGCCCTGGCGCTGCTGGCCGATCCGCCCATCCTGGTTCTCGACGAACCGACCTCCAACCTGGACATTCGCGCCCGCGAAAACTTCCTGCACTTTCTGGACGAGCTGCGTAAAGACGGCAAGACGCTGGTCTTCTCCTCGCACCGGCTGGAAGAGGTCAAGGCGCTTGCAGACCGCGTGCTCTTGCTGGAGGCCGGCAAGTTAGTGCTAGCTGCCCCACCGGCCGAACTGGAGAAGCAACTGGGCAGAACCACAACGCTACGTCTGGCGCTGCCGGCGCAAACGGTGGAACGTGCGCGGGAGGCGCTGAGCGCGCAAGGCATGTTGGTCAGTCCCAACGGTAATGGCCGCACGCTGCGCGTGCGCGTGCAGCCGGCGGACAAAGCCGACGTGCTGCGCATTCTGTACGATGCCGGCGTTGACGTGGACGACTTCACGATTGAGTAACCCAGGCAGAGAAAAGACGATGATCGATTTCGAAAATGTATTCATTCTGGCCCAGAAAGAGCTGCGCGACGCACGGCGCAACCGCTGGTTCCTGCTCTACGCCGTGGCCTTCGCCGCGCTGTCCATGGCTCTGGCCTGGATGGCCCTCACCGGCGCCGGCAACTACGGGTTTGCCGGCTTCGGCCGTACCAGCGCCAGCCTCATTAACCTTGTGCTGCTCATCGTGCCCCTTATGGGTCTCACATTGGGCGCTCTGGCGCTCGCCGGTGAGCGCGAGCAGGGAACCCTGATGTATTTACTGGCGCAGCCCATTAACCAGGCGGAACTGCTCCTCGGCAAGTTCATCGGACTGGCCCTGGCCCTCGTTGCGGCGCTGGGCCTTGGCTTTGGGTTGACGGCGCTGCTGATTGCGGTCAACGGGGGAGGCGCAGAGGTGAGCGTTTACCTCACGCTCCTCGCCCTCGCCTGTTTGCTGGCAGTCGCCAGCCTGAGCCTGGGCTTTTTGATTTCGGCGCTGACGCCCCACGGCGCGACCGCCGTCGGCGTGGCCCTCTTTCTATGGCTGCTGCTGGTCTTCTTTGGCGACCTGGGCGTCATGGGAACCGCGCTCGTATTGCGCCTGGACGTAGACCAACTCTTCGCCCTGGCGCTACTCAATCCTTTACAACTTTTCAAGATTGCCGCCGTGTACATCCTGCGGCAAAATCTAGAAGTATTAGGCCCGGCAGGCATTTATGCCCTGCGAACCTATGGCAACCAGCTACTGCCGCTCCTCGTAGGATTGCTCGCCGGCTGGGTCGTGTTGCCTTTTGTGGCATCGGCTTTCTTCTTCAGAAAGAGAGGTGTCTTGTGAACAGGGCTTTTATGAACAACTATCGTCTAATCACCCTCGTTTTACTGTTTGCCATTTTCCTGGCAGCCTGTGGGGGGGCTGACGACGCAGCAGGACCACCAGAGATTCGCTATGGCGAAGATGTGTGCGACCAGTGCAATATGATCATTAATGAGCCGCGCTTCGCCGCCGCCTACGTCACTGAACCCGGCGAAACCCGGCGCTTCGACGATCTGGGCGAGATGTTCCTCTACGCCCACGACCAGGACGAAGCCGTGCGCGCCTTCTGGGTCCACGACCTGCACAGCGAAGAGTGGTTGGAAGCGGATAATGCCAGCTACGTCTACAATCCTGAACTGGTCACGCCCATGGGCTGGGGCGTGGCGGCTTTCGACTCGCAGAGCGATGCTGAGGCCTATCAGGAGGAGAATGGCGGAACACTGCTAAGTTACACCAAGCTCCAGGAGCAGATCGTGCGCGGCGAACTGCAGCCTCAGAGAATGGGCGCAGTTGATGATCATGACCACGAGTAGCCCTGATTGACGGATGCAATTGCCGCGCGCCCGATGTGGGACGTTGACGCGCAAGAGAGCATGTTATAATGCACCTGTCGCCCCTGTGGCACAGTGCTGATTCACAATACAATTTTAAATAGGAGAAGGAAACAAATGAAGAGAAGTAGTCTATTGTTACTTATTGGCGTCTGGCTGTTATTGGCGTTGGGCCTTGTGGCCTGCGGGGGTGGAGGCGCCGATAGTAACGATACCGCAGCCAGCGATTCTGACACGTCCGGCGAAGTGGCCGACGATTCCGGCGAGGCCCAGGAAGTAAGCGCCGGCGATCCGCAAGCCGGCGAGGAACTGTATAATCAGGTCTGCATCGCCTGCCACGGCGAGGGCGGTCAGGGCATTGAGGGCCTGGGCAAACCGTTCCCCACCAGTGAATTTATCAGCAGTCAATCCGACCAGGAGCTGCTAGAGTTCATCAAACAGGGCCGGCCGCCGACCCACCCGGATAACACGACCGGCGTTGACATGCCCCCCAAGGGCGGCAACCCTGCGCTCACCGACGCCCAGATCCTGGATATCATCGCCTACATTCGCACCCTGGAGGAGTAACCAGGACAATGACAGCTGTCCGCTGATTGATAGACAGCCCAAACATCCGTCAGACTAACTGGTCGCTTCTCAATTGATGGAGAAGCGACCTGTTTGTTTATAGGGCAACGACGGGTTCAATTCTCGGTAAACGAACGGAGGATAATCGAGTGACAGATGAAACAAGGCGGGGACGAGCACTGGTTCTGCTGGCCGGAGACTGGCTTGCGCTAGGCTTATTCGTATTTCTGGGGCAGCTAGAACATAGTCTGCTCGACGAAAACGGCGTGGCGCGTTTTCTACGGAGCGCGGCGGAATTGGTCCTGCCCTGGACCGTCGTGGCGCTGCTGATGCGCGCCCACCTATGGCCTGCGGGGCAAACCGTGACCGGTTTCCTTGCCCGATCCCTGAACACCTGGCTGGTGGCAGCTCCCCTTGCCTTACTCATCCGGGCCTTACTTCGGGACCAGGCGACAATTCCGGTTCTGTTTATCCTGGTGATGTTGGGCCTGGGCGGTCTATTCCTGCTCGCCTGGCGCACCCTCTATGTCATCTGGAAGCGCCGCAGAAGCCCCGCATAAGAGTGGTTGTACACATCCCGGCCTCTGGCCCGTTGTCCAACACAGGCGCATTTGCCCTGTTTTTCAGGTGTGGCGAGCGGCAACCTTCAACATCGCTTCCAGGCTGCGTTCTACGTCCTCTTCTGTGGTCTCCCAGCCCGAAACGCTGATACGCATGGCGCGTCGCCCCTGCCAGACAGTACCCCCGCACCAACTGGTGCCCTCTTCCTGGATGCCGGCAATCACGCGCCTTGTGGTTGCCTCATCGCCAAAACTGACCAGGACCTGATTCAGCACAACGTCGTTGAGGATCTCATGCCCCGCCTCTTGCAAACCGCCGGCAAAGCGCCGGGCATGCTGGCAACACCGTTCCACGAGATCGGCGACGCCCTCCCGCCCCAGGCTGCGCAATGCGGCCCACACCTCCACACCCCGGCTACGCCGCGATAGCTCGGGCGTATAGTCCGACGGATCGCGATGGTCGCCTGGCTCCGGCAGATAATCGGCGCTCACCGCCATCGCCGCCCGCAGCGCCTGGGGCCGGCGTACGAAGGCCAGCCCGCTATCATAAGGCACGTTGAGCCACTTGTGCGCGTCCGTGGCCCATGAGTCAGCCTCGGAGATGCCAAGCGCAAGATGGGCCCGCGTGGGCGCCGCAGCCGCCCAGAGCCCGAAGGCGCCGTCGACGTGCAACCAGGCGCCGCTCTGACGCGCCCACTCCGCCAGAGCGCCAACCGGATCAAAGCTGCCCGTGTTTACGTTGCCCGCCTGAGCACAAACAATCGCCGGGCCATTGAGCAAAGGTAGATCGTCGGTCCTGATACGGCCCTGCCCATCAACGGGGAGCTTCAATACTCGATTACGGCCAAGCCCCAACATTCCCAACGCCTTATAGATGCTGGCGTGCGCCTCCTCACTGACGACGACCGTGATCCTCGGCGCACCAAACAGCCCATGGGCTTCCACATCCCAACCGGCCTCTTCCAGAACTGCGTGGCGCGCCGACGCCAGGGCCACAAAGTTGGCCATCGTAGCGCCCGTAACGAAGGCTCCTGCACTATCTGATGGTAAATCAAAAAGGTCCAGCAACCAGGACAGCGCCACCCGCTCCAGCATTACCACGGCAGGCGCAGCGGCATGGAACATGGCATTCTGATCCCACGCCGCTGCCAGCCAGTTGGCGGCGAGCGCTGCAGGCAACACGCCACCGGTCACAAAGCCGAAGAAGCGCGGCCCATTGGTGACCATGCTGGCCGGGGAGCCCAGTTCATCGAGCGCCCGCAATACGTCTCCGTCGCTCGCGCCCTGGTGTGGAAGCGGAATGTCTAGCCCATCAAGCGCCGCCACCACCTCGGGCGAGGGCGCAACCGATCTGAGCTCTGCACTTTCCAGATAGCGAATGGCGCGTTGCGCCGCCTCCCTGAGTAAGCCTGCCCTATCACGATCATCCATATTCTCGTTCCGTCCTCATAGCTTTCCCACAAATATCTGCGAATGCCTCCCCCTGGCAAGCAATCGCGGTTCTGATTTTAATGGGCAATTTCTGAGAGACCAGCATTTCAGGCAGCTGCGCGACTGCTGAGGTTAGCGAGAGGTAAGTTCGGCCAGAGGCCAGCACAGGATCCCTTATAATGATCGTAAATCGTGCGCCGAGGAGCATTGCACATCGTCTCTCACTATCACCTCTTTCTTGCTGTGCTCCCGGCAATGAACAATGAACCTATGGAGGTGCAGAATGAATCAAGAAGCCAAGCGCCCGGAACCGCCGAGTGAAGAAGAATCGCAGGAGGAAGAACTGACCCCGGATTTCGCCCGCGGCAAGCGCACGAAACACGAGGAAGACCCCAGGGATCCCAACTTCGCCCGCGGCCTGCGCGAGTCAGAGAGCGAAATGGATGAGGAAGCTGCTCTTGAAGAAGCAAAGCGGAAAGAGAAGCGTCCCGATTTCGCCCGCGGTAAGCGCACGAAGCACGAGGAGGATCCTGAGGGTCCTAACTACGCCCGCGGCCTGCGGAAGGAAGAGTAGGCGTGCCTGGTTGAGGGCCAGGCCTTAGCCACCTGGGCAGCGTCTAATCCTCCAGAGGTACGTCTGACGTCATAATATCGTCGATGGCGGCAATGACCCCGTCGTCGAGCTCAACATCTGCAGCGGCTACGTTGTCCTCGACCTGCGAAGGGCGGGTGGCGCCTGTGATGGCGCTGCTGACCCCTTTCTGTCTCAGCACCCAGGCCAACGCCAGCTGAGCGCGGCTGACGCCCAGATCATCGGCGATAGGTTTTAGTTTGCGTACCCGTTCCACTGTTTGCTCCGTCACGAAGCGGTCGCGGGCCCACTCTTCGCGGCCAAAACGGCTGTCGTCGGGGACGCCGTCGTCATATTTGCCCGTCAGCATGCCCATAGCCAGGGGCGAGAAAACCGTGAGCCCGATGCCTCGCGGTTCAGTTACGGGGAGCAAATTCTGCTCTACATTTTCACGCCGCAACATGGAATATTGGGGTTGTTCAGCCTGGGGCGGGTGCAGCTGATACGTCTCGCATAGTTCATATGCTTCTTCAATCTGTTCCGCCGACCACTCCGAGGTGGCCCAGTAGTGCACCTTGCCCTGGTGGATGAGGTTGTCCATAGCCCGCGCCGTTTCCAGGATTGGCGTCTCGGGATCGGGGCGATGGCAGAAGTAAATGTCCACGTACCCTGTCTGCAGGCGTTCCAAGCTTTTGTCAATGCTCTCCATGATATGCTTGCGCGAAAGGCCGCGGTCGTTCACATCGTCGCTCATAGGGCCGAACACCTTGGTGGAAATAACCAGCGTGTGTCGCGGAAACTGACTCAGGATGCGTCCCATCTGACGCTCAGCGCCGCCTCGACCGTAAACGTCAGCCAGGTCAAAAAAGTTGACGCCACTTTCGTAAGCTGTGATTACAGTCCGGCGCGCCGCTTCCTCGCCAACCTTCCCCTCCCCAAAGTTAATCCAGCCACCAAGCGCAATGGTGCTCACTTTCATGCCGGCGCTGCCCAGTCGTCTGTACTCCATAGAAACCTCCTTACTCTTGCTGCATCTCGACGTTGCGGATTTCCCGCACACGCAGCAGCACCGGTCCCACACTCATTGTGCGGGCCGGACGCTGCCGTGCGCCATTTCTTATTCTGTCCGCGCCGGTCGTTTCGTCAAGTGCGCAGGCCGAAGCGACGCAGAGCAACCATCGATGTAAAGGCCATGAGAATAACGAGCAAGGCCAACACAACTGAATTCAAGCTCGCCAGCGGTCCCACCGAAGACCAGGCCAGGGAGATGGCTGTGGGCGTCGTCGGGCCATGGAATCCAAAGTCCACCGACGTGACATCATCGCCATTGATCGTCACGTGCTCGAAGGCCACGCCATCGTTGTCTCCCGCCACCGTCGTCAGAGTTGCCTCGCCGAATACCTCGGCGGACGAGTCGGTAGCCACCGTGTACAGACCATCGGGTAAGTCCGTGAATGTGTAACTACCTGTCTCGTCAGAAGCGGTAGTGGCGATCAGCGTGTCCACCACGCCGCTGCCCTTGGTGTCTGCCCACAACATCAGCGGTGCGCCGGCGTAGACTTCATCACTCTCGTGATAATCACTGCCGTCCTGATTCGTATCAAAGAACACCTTCCCGCTGATGCTATAGGCTCCGTCAACGGTGTAGCCGAAGTCAAGCGTGAAATCGGAATTCCCGCCCGAAATCGTCGCCGTGCCCGCGCCGTCACACTTATCACAGGCCCCGTCCTCATCCGGATCACCGGTTTGTAGCGCGCCGGCAAAGAGCGTCGCACCGTTCACTTCAATCACGTGGGTCCCATCCGGCAGGTCGCCGAAGCTGTAGAAACCGTCGCTATCTGTGACCGTCGTCAGTACGTCGCCCCCCTCCAGCGTCAGCGCCAACTCGATGGCACTCAGGCCTGGCTCGCCGCTATCCTGGATCCCGTCGCCATTCACGTCCAACCACACAAAATCACCGATCGCGCCCGGCGGTTGATAGCCAAAGTCGCGACTGCGATCTATCTGGCCCGGAGACAGTGACACGGCCGACTGATTGTCACAAACGGTACACGGCGGCGCTTCGTCTGGATCGCCCGTGGCCTGGAAACCGGCCAACGCCCCGGCGTCATCGACGAGTACGACATAATCTCCGGCTTCCAAACTGTTGAACTCGTAGTAACCGGCAGCGTCGGTCACCTCAATACCTACGAGTATGTCGCCGGCACTGTACTCGCCGGAGCCATCGTCGTCCCGGTAGAGCGAAACGGACACACCTTCAATGCCGCTCTCCTCTGCATCTTGCGTCCCATCGCCGTCGTTGTCCTGCCAGATGAAGTCGCCAATCGTACCACCGGCGGTGAAGCCCAGGTCGGCCTGCTCATACGCCTCATCCGCAGCAAGAGCCACGCTATGCGCATTCGGCGTGGAGGCCACATGAGCTTGGCCATGTGCGTCCAGCGGAATGTTGGCGTCACCGGCGTCAACATACACGAGATAATCACCAGCCGGCAAATCATCAAACTGATAGTGACCATCAGCAGCGCTGACGGTCTCAACCACCAGGGCATCTTCAGGGCCGATCAGACCATCGCCGTCACTATCCTCGTACAGCAGCACTGTAATGTCCGGCAGACCGACCTCGCTGCCATTCTGGATACCGTCGCCGTTGTCATCAGCCCATACGGTATCGCCAATCGTGCCATATCCCACAGGCCGGTAGCCGAAATCAACTGTGTCTACATCTGCACCGCTAAGCGTGACCGCCGCCTCGCCGTCGCACACGTCGCAGGGCGCGGTCTCGTCAGGATCGGCCGTCTGCTGGTGCAGGCCAGGCAAGTCGCCCTCGCTTACCACTACCACATAATCTCCATCAACCAGCCCTTCGAACAGGTATTGGCCGTTGGCATCCGTTGTCGCAGAATCGATTAAGGGATCCACTCCGGCATCATAGAGGCCATTGCCATCAACGTCGGCGTAAAGCGCAACGGTGACGCCGGTAATACCTTCTTCGCCGCTGTCCTGAACGCCGTTCCCATTCCAATCATGATAAACCTGGTCGCCAATACTCAGCGAGCCGCTGCGCCGGTAAGCAAAGTCATAACTCCCATAGGCGTTGCCTCCACTCAGCGCCAGCTCGTCAGTTTCGCTGTCGAGCGTGTCATCCGGATCGAGCGTTTGCTCCCACTCGCCACCCGGCACATGCACCCGGATCTGGTACGCTCCATCGGGCAGGTTGGCGAAGTGATACGCGCCCTGAGCATCGGTTGTCGTTGTGTCGCAATCGATCCCCGGCGTGCAGCTGCCATCGACCAGCTCTACTATCCATCCTGCCAGACCAGCGTCGCCCGCGTCCTGTACTGCATTGCCGTCGTAATCCTGCCACACGGTTCCAAACACGTAGTTTGGTGTCTGGTAGCCAAAATAGAGATCCAGCAAATCGTCGTTGTGCGGATCGCCATCGCTGTTGTTGAGCACCGCCGCAGTCTGATTGTTGAACACTTCGTCCGGGTCGCCGGTCTGCACAAAGGCATCAGCAGGCGGCTCAAAGGTGTCTACGACAACCACGTATTGGCCATCGGCTACTCCTTCGAACAGATAGTAACCATCCTTGTCCGTGGTCGTCGTCTGCAGCAGCGTATCCTCTCCGGGTGTATACAGACCGTCGCCGTTGCCATCCTCATAAAGGTAAACCGTAACGCCGTGAATCCCTTGCTCATCACCGTCCTGCACGCCGTTGCCCGACTCGCTGCCACTCGCGCCGTTGTCGTTCCAGACTACGCCGCCGATGCTGCCAGCGGGCAGGATGTCACTCTCAGCGCTGCCGGCGGCCTCATTTGCCGGCGCGCCATTACGCATCGTACCGCTGGCCTGGGCGAAGTTGGTCACTGACATGGGATTACTATCCGGCGGCTCCAGGGCGCGGAACGTCACCGTCACCTGTTTCTGCCCGCCTGCGTGTAGCGGACCCAGGTTGTCCCAGCTAATAACGCCGTTGGACACGCTCGATGGAGCAGGCAAGGCAGACACAAATTCGAGCTCCGAGGCGTCGAAGGTATCCGTTACGGGCAGCGTTAGAATCGTTCCCTCGGCCCCGCCGCACGCGTCATCCGCCGTCACGCGCAGGCCGAGGGCGTCGATGTAGAGAACGCTCGGATCGTTGCTCCCTTCTTTCACCAGGCCAAATTGTAAGTCGAGGTTGGCTGCGAAATCCGCCCACTCCCAGGTCCGTAAGACAGTAATATCCCAGATAACGAAGTCTGCATTTGCCGCACCGACCATGGTGTTGAGCTCTGCCGTGCTAAAAACCTGGCTCGTCCCAACCTGAGCGTCGTTATAAAAGAGCGTGCCCTGAGCGTAATCGTTGGTTAAAGGAGAATCAATATAGACGCGGAAGAGCGCTTCTACATGCGTGATAGTTCCCTCACGTATGCCGAGCCCGAAGTCAGTTCCTGCCACAACGTTATTCGCTCCCTGCCTGAAGTCTGCAAAGGCAAATACGTCATCGGGTTCATCAGGGCCGAATACGTTTACGCTATTAGTAAAACGCTTATTGGCGGGTTGCGACGTTGACTGTGAAGCTTCTGTCTCGGCCCACGTCACGTACTTGCAACTTCCGGCCTGCCCACTCCCATCTCCCGGCAGTGTGTTAAGGAGGTTGATGTTATAAACAACATCGCGACCTTCGTAGAGTGGATCGACCGACTGCTGGCTCTTTTGCAGGCCAAGCACCGGGCTGAAGCCGAAGTCGGCATCCATGAAAGTTACTTGTCCGGCGCTTTCGCCGGCAGTATCCAGATCTACGGCATAACTATCTGGTGTCGTCGTGACGTAGCCGTACGGCAGGTCAGGGTCCAGCGCATCGACCACGACCAGGAACTCCCCATCGGGCAGGTTGTCGAACAGATAAGTTCCGTTTGCGTCACTTTCCGTGGCTGTGAGGAAAATGTCATCATCGCCCAACACACCGTCGCCCGTTGCGTCCCAATAAAGGTTGACAGCAACGCCCTCCAGCGGGCTTTCGCCGCTGTCCTGCAACCCATCACCGTCCACGTCATGCCAGATGTAGTCACCCAGCTGATTGTCGCCGCTGACCATCGTCGTTGTCTGCGCGTCGTAAAAGCAAGCGCCATCCCCATACGCGGCGCACGCCTTGTTCTCAATCAGCGCCGGCCCGTCATAGCTAACCGGCACCTGCACCTCGAAGCTTGCCGTGACTATCTGACCGGGATCAAGCGGCTCGTCCAGTTGCCAGCGCAGCGTTGTCACGGTCGTCGGATCAGCAGGCTCCTCGCTGCTCCATGTCTGTCCCCCGTCAGTAGAGTACAGCAGCGTCACGTTGCCGTCCGCGCTGGCGCTGCCCCCCAGATAATCCGTTCCCGCCGGCAGCGTGTCGCTGATCACCAACGGCATGCTCTCCATCGGCAATCCGGCGCTGCCATCTCCCTCATTGTGTAGGGGAATGTGGTAGACGATTGTCCCATTAAGTTTCACCGTAGGTGGATCACCCCGCTTCTCCACAGTAACACTCGGTTCGTAGCTGCCCACCGGGGGAATGCCAGAGCCGAAATCGGCGTTGAATTTCTCATTGTCCGCGCCGGAGGCTACTTCCTGATACGGGGTCAGGCGCGTGGAGCAGGGCCCATCCAGCGCCAGAAACGCATAGTGCACCTGGCCAACAGCGCCGGTGTTGTCCTCAGGCAGATTGGTGAAATAGAGCTGGTCCTCAAAGGGGATGATCAAATCGGACTGTCCCCCACTGCGGGAAACAGTAAGGACGCCCGTGGTGCGAATCAGCCGGAAACAGCTGGGGTCGTAGCCCGGATCACCCACAGGCTAAAGGATCGCGCGTCTCTCCCCAGACAGGCGCGCCAGAATTATCCGGATTTCCCCGGCGCGGATAGGTGAAGTGCCAGTATTGGGAGCGGCACTCGCCAGGATCAAGCGCGCCGATATAGCGTTGGGCGTCCGCGGTTCCTTTGCGCCCGCCCACGTGCGTGAATGCATAGACGCCGGTGTCCTCAAGATGCGGGTGTTGCTCTACAAACGCTGGGTCAGTGCTATCGCGCTGCGGATAGATGCCCGGCGTGCTGTCCTCTGGCGAGCCCATATTGAAAGCGCCGATAAACCCCTGGACATCATCGAGCGGCAGCTCTCCCGTGTTACAGAAGCGCCCGATGACGGTAGCCACCGAGCTGTGATGTGCTTGATGTCTGGTCACTACAGTACTCGTGGAGCTCAAACGCCCGCCGGACTGGAAACTGCTTTAGCATAACACATGGGCTCACTGGTGTGTAGTCTCCACGATGGTAACTCAGTACTGTTCTATCCAATTTGGAACAGTGAGATCGGCTGGCAATTGCATTTACCCGTGCAACCAGGCACAAGTGCGGCTAAAATAGCAGGACGTTGCAGCCCGTTTCTCAACGACAACATGTACAGGCATATGGTGGGGGCCAGGAAAGCGATGTTTGAAGGCAATCGACGCTGGGATGGTGGTCCGGCGGCGGCTCTGGTCCTATTTTTCTTGCTACCTACAACCTTATTTCTGGGAGTGTGGTACGCCGAGTACTTTTCGCCCGTTTTGCGCACCCCTCTGATCATCATCTTAGGCGCTGCGGTACTGTTAATCCCGCCCGTACTGGTGTGGTGGCAGGCGACACGGGAGCGGCGCAGGCGTTTTCTCTGGACCACGCTCGTCCTGGCTGGCACCGTGCTTTCTATCTGGTTGCCGGCGAACACGTTGCTGCAAGACGGGCCACTCCCTCCCGGCGCCCACACCGTCTGGCCCGAGGCCTATGCCGAAGCCACGGCTATCGTCCTGATCGCCGCCATTCCACTCCTGATGGGGGCGCTGCCTGTTGTTCTCTACGCATTGGCTGTGGGCCAGGTCCGGCCCGTTGCCGGCGGCACCGGCTCCTTTGCCGCCGCCGCTATATACGTCGCCGGCGCCCTCATCTGGTGCGGCAGTCTTCTGCTGGCGCTGCTTAATCCCTTCGCACCGCCGCTTATCGACCAGCAACCGGTCACGAGCCTGACCCTGGAAGCCGAACTGCCCCCAGAGCCGGCGCCAGATGCGCTGCCTATGACCTGGGCCAGATTGCTATGGCGTCTCCGCGACAGCACACCGCCGGGGGCCGTCCCAACCGCAGATGAGGGCAACCGCATGATGCTAGGCCTGCCGCGGCGGGCGAATACAGAGGTCAACATGCAGCTGGTCAGAAACCGGGGAGTGGTACAGATCGTCGATTTCGGCATGACCCGCGTACAGCCGGGCACGGAACTACTGCCGCTCGAGCGCCTCTCAGAGGGTGTCGAAGCGCCCTACCGCGTCGTGGTCACTGGCAACGCATTACAGTGGCAGGAACATTGGTCCGGAATGCACATTGGCAACGTCTCGCTGACCAGCAGTCCCAGCGACCGCCCCGTGTTACGCCTTGCATTCGACGAGGCGGGAAGCGAGGCAATTCGCGAATTTACGAGGAACGGTGGTGACAATTATATGGGGGTGGTGCTGGATGGTCTCGTCGTGCTCTCCACGCCAGTCATCGAACCTATGGTGGGAGATGAATTTGTGATCCGCGGTCTCAATCCTGGAACTGCACAGCTTCTGGCTTCCGTCCTGCGCTATGGACCACTGCCTGCAACCGTCAACATTGACCAGATAGAATCGCCATCGCCTGGCGAACAAGTTACAGAATGAGGCGCAGATTGCTGTTCCTTATCAACCTTTTCCCTATGTCGAGGGCGCAACCTGGAAGTCGCAGCCCACACGTTCCAACCGGTTCTCAGCAGCAGGCGTTGCATAGGGTTCCGCGCTTTCGTGTACCAGCCAGCCCGCCCGCCAGAGAGCGTCACTATGGTAGGCCATGAACACAAATTGTGCTGTGAGTTGACGACTGCCGTTGAGCGCCTCTTTCCGAGGTTCTAATAACACACAGTGACGAAGTTCCATCGAGGTCAAAGCGACAGCGAGTAGCGCCAGCACCACGATTGCCAGCAGTGGAAAGAACCTCTTGTGCTGCCGCATCCGTACCTCCCTGGCACTAATTGTGCAGTACCCTGGTGTGCATGGCCACTGCATCTTCAACCGTTAGCGGAAGGGAAATCCACCGGGCCCCATCGGCCCGCCAATGCCGGGCCCACCGACGAAGTTGAATAACATCAGTAGCATCGCACACACGAATGGCAGGACAAGTAGTATCGACAGTATTGTAGCTAGTCTCCGGTTGAGTACGCCTGCATTGACAAGGAGGGCGAGCACCACGATACCCAAAAAGGCCACCCCAAAGAGGCAAAGTGGAATTATCCCGAAACCGATCATCATCATAGTTCCTGAATAGTGCGTAGTGCCTATCAACAGGACTGGAGCCGTAGAACGAGACCCTTATCAGCTCCAAGCCGCACATTATCCAATTCAATTGTACCATATGCTTCACAATCGGTTGCACAGGCGACCTGCGCCGAAGCGTCCACCGCGCTCAGATCCAGAACACGCGCCTCGCCGCCAAAGTTTAGTACGACCAGGAACGTATCGGCGTCCACATTAACCGGCTCCCGCAGGTAAGCCAGCACATCCTGACCTACGTCTGGCAGCGCCCTGTACCGACCCGCATTCAAAGCCGACTCGGACTGTCTGAGTTCAGTGAGCGCCCGAAAGAGCGCAAGCATCGACGCCGGATCCTCCTCCTGATGCGCCACATTGCGCGTGACGTAGTTCTCCGCCACAGGAAGCCACGGTTCCACATTACCCGGACAGAACCCGGCGTTGGGTCCACCATCCCACTGCATCGGCGTGCGCACCGGGTCGCGCCCGGCGACGTCCGCCATCTCCGGCTGATTAACAGCCGGCGGATCCTGAACCAGTTCCGGCGGAATGTACCCGTTCTCCATGCCGATCTCATCCCCATAATAGCATGTGGGCGTCCCGCGCAATGTGAGCAGCAACATCTGAGCCACGCGCGCCTGGGCCTGGCCCACACGGGTAGCCAGGCGCGGCTGATCATGGTTGCCTAGAACCCAGTTGGGCCACGCGCCGTCCGGCAGCGCCGCCTCATACCGTGCGATTAAATCGCCGACCACCTCTGCCTGCCACGGCGCTCGAATCAGATGGAAGTTGAAGGGCAGGTGACATTCGTCAAGCGCCTGCCCATAATAGGTTACCAGCGAATCGATGGGCTGGTATAGCTCGCCAATCAGCACACGGTCATCGTACGCCTCCAACGTCTGGCGCATCTGGCAGATGACATCGTGCACCTCCGGCAGGTTGCCGCTGTAAATGTGTAACAGGGAGTCATGCGGATTAACCCCGTCCCAGTCGGGATTGGGCGGCTCATCGCGAAGATACCGATCCTTCATCAACAACCAGATGACATCTACACGAAAACCATCGACGCCTTTGTCCAACCAGAAACGCATATTCTCCAGCATCGCCTGGCGCACTGCAGGGTTGCGCCAATTGAGATCCGGCTGCTCGCGGGCAAAAAGGTGCAAATAATACTGGCCCGTTTGCTTGTCGAGGGTCCACGCCGGACCGCCAAAAAAGCTTAACCAGTTGTTAGGCGGCCCACCATCCTCCGCCGGCTCGGCCCAGATATACCAGTCGTGGCGCCCATTGTCGAGGCTGCTGCGGCTCTCCTGAAACCACGGATGCTGGTCCGACGTGTGATTGGGCACAAGGTCCAGAATCAACTTCATGTCGCGAGCATGTACCGCTTCCAGGAGGTGGTCGAAGTCGGCCATCGTGCCAAAGAGCGGATCGATGCCCCGGTAATCAGCTACGTCATAGCCAAAATCAGCCATTGGAGAGGGAAAAATGGGCGAGAGCCAGATTGCATTGACGTTTAACGATTTCACGTAATCCAGCCGGCGCAAAATGCCGCGCAAATCTCCGACGCCATCCCCATTATCATCCTGGAAAGAACGCGGGTAGATCTGGTAAATGATCCCCGTTTGCCACCACTGTTTGTCATGCATAGGCTATCAGCTCCTTTCAAAGCGCTGTTCTGTCTACGTTTCGACTTCCTCTCGCAGCGACTCCCTTTCAACACACGGCTCAAGAGCCCTTGCGGCGCCAGCGGCAATAAGACCAAACAGGATAGCCGTTTGCCAGTTGCCGGTCAGCCATAACGTCGTGTCCAGCTGGTTCACCACCACCATCAGCAGCCAGGGCCCCAGCCACTGCGCCTGCGACACACGCCAGGCGCGGTCCTCCGGCTGCTTGCGCCGGCGGCGTCTGTAGAACAGGTGGAGGAAGGGCCCTATCAACAACGCCAGGACCACCAGCAACCCGATGGCGCCCAACTCCGCTGCTACCAGTAGCGGGACATTGTGCACGCGAGAAGCATCGGCATCAAAGACGCTGGCGGCGTCTATGAAGTAGCCCAGCCCCGCGCCAAGCAGCGGTTGCTGGACAAAGAGCTGCAAGGCGCGTTCTGCGTCGGCCAAGCGTTGCTGGATGGAACGCGCCTCCACCGGACGGTCCAGATCGATGAAGCGGCTCAACACGAGGTCCTGGTATGTAAGCAGGAGGAGGACGAGGATGAGAAGGGGCAAAATATACCTGGCGACGCGGCGCCAGGTCCAGGTCCCTCGCTTAAGCGGGCGTCGAAGGAGCCATAACCAGACCGTCAGGCCCACGGCCAATCCCAGCCACGCCGCGCGGGAGAAGCTAAAAAACAACGCCAGAAGACCTGCCGCGGCCCCCACCGACAACAAAGCGCGCCGCGCGCCCGCTGCGCCCGAGAGGTAGGGCAGCAGCAAGAGCAGGAGAGCGGCCACCATGGCCCCCAAAAGGTTGGGGTGCGCCGTCAGCCCATATGCCCTCAGCCACGGTTGGCCCCGCGCATCGAGTACCGTCACTCCTTCGAACAGCGGATTCAACGGTAGCTCCCCCATAAAGTTGAGGCCCAGGTCCCGCTGTAAAACAAATTGACCGGTGGCTACCACGCCCTGCACCACCAATACAGCCACCAGGGCCAGAGCCAGAGACGGCGCTTCATTCAATACGTAGAGGTAAACGAACCAGGCCAGCGCAAACGCCCCCACATAAATGAAGGCCAGCCGCAGGTTAGCCCAGTCTGTGCGCAAAAGCCCCCACACCGTCAGAGCCGCCAGCGGCCAGGTCACCACGCGGTGTCCCCAGAGCCATTCTTGCCGCCGGCGGGCAGCGAACCAGCCCAGCACAACCAGTAGCGGAAGCGTATTTAGCACTCCCAGTCCAACTGGACCGCCGGCGAATTCCTCAAATTTCCACAGTGGCCCCCATGAAAACGGACCATAACGCCACGATGGTGTACATAAACTGAAGGCCACGAACAGATTGAACGTCCAGGCCGTGAGGGTGCGAATGCGGTTCGAAGTCATATTAATACGTTACAAAGGTTAGCTTACTGCAAAAGGTAGGGAGCTACCAGCGCACTTTACGGGTTTTCCCCCATAGAAGGATAACGGCTACGTAGATACCATTTTCAGCAGAAAGCGCAAATGCGCGATGGCATTTGCCGACCAATTCTCGACCAATTCTCGGAGGTGACAAAAATGAATGACGACCTACGGGAGCCAAGACAGACGAAGGTGCGCGAGGAAATCGTTCAGGAAGGCGGGCCGGCGCCCGTTGACCGGCGCGAAGAAGTCCGCGTGTACAGAGATATTGACAGCGAGCACCGCGAGCACATTGTCCAGGATGTAGGCGCTGAGCGTGAAGCAACTCTATCCCGCATAAGCGGCCTCATCTGGTTGCTGACAGGGGTTCTGGAGTTCGGCATTGGGTTGCGCGTGCTTCTGAAGCTCATGGCGGCAAATCCCAACGCACCATTTGTCAATCTGGTATACAGCGTGACCGATCTGTTCTTATGGCCCTTCCTGGGCCTGACGGTAACGCCACAGG
The DNA here is from genome assembly GCA_035464315.1 of Candidatus Sulfomarinibacteraceae bacterium. GTDB lineage: Bacteria > Chloroflexota > Anaerolineae > Promineifilales > Promineifilaceae > JAAYYY01. The sequence continues at coordinate 53,897 of DATHSI010000069.1, read as the reverse complement.
CCAATGGCATGGTTCTGGAATTTAGTTCGATCATCGCCATGGTGGTCTATGCTGTTCTGGCCTGGATAGTCGTGCGCCTGTTATGGCTGATTGCCAGCCCCAGCCGTTCCCGACGCGTCACCGTCGAAAGGCATGAGCAATACTAGATCTGGCCTGACGATCATCAGAGGACACCAACTCAAAACTGTGCAGTTTATCCTGCATGACAGAAAGGAGAGTACAATATGTCTACCATTCTTATCATCTTACTCGTTCTGCTACTACTCGCCGCTATCCCCGTCTGGCCCTACAGTCGTAGCTGGGGATACGCGCCCGGCGGCCTGCTTGGTTTGCTGCTGGTCATCGTGATTGTTCTTGCCCTCATGGGCTATTTCTAAACCACTCCTGTAGAGAGCACACTGCAACTATTGGCCGCCTGCCTCAGCACCTGTAATCACATCCTTGATTTCCTGGTCTGAGCAGGCGGCTATGTCCTCACAGGGAGTTTTCTACCGCGCGAATTAGCCAGGCATCACTTGTTCGCCAGAGCACCTGACCGACCGCGCACCGGTACTTCTCTCCCATTGACCCCCAACAGCAGCAAGGTAAGATGATGAGTGTAACTCCTGATTCGCGAGCAAAAGATTATTCATCCTCCATCCTCCAGTCTTTTATGCTCGCACCGAGAGGCCGTCTGATGGGGCAGACGGCTTTTCTTTTTCTGCCGGTCTTGATGCGCTTTCTAAGGTCTGCCGTGTTCCCGGGCCGATGTCCTCTCGAGGACCCAGTGCGCTATCATACACACATCTAACAAAACCCGCCGTCATGTGAGTCGCGGGTGAGAAAGGATTGATCCTGAGGAGGCGCTTTACTATACTACGCGTGCGTTCGGTTGGCGCGGTGTGAGGAAAGCAATTCCCTCCCCCTTAACTGGCACGAGAGAAACGCGACTGGAACCGCCTCCGGACGAAGGATAATGTCATTCACCTCGCTTTCCTTACGCAGATGTTATCCGCCTACCTATCGCCTCACCCTCCTGATGCGATAGGCAATGTGAGACAAAAAGGGTCGCCATCCCTCCTGGGCGACCCTTTTTTGTTGCCACTTCTTTAAGTGTGTGTCAGCGTCGGGAAGACAGGCTCAGACGTTAGGCCGTTAGGCCAGCAATATGGGAGCATTCAACCGAAGCGTAATTGATTAACCACAGAGAGGACGCCGGGTACCTGAGCCACAACCTGCTGAACGGCGTCCCGGGTCTGTGGATCGCCAACTTCACCCCTCAGCGTAATCACTCCTCGTTCCTCGATGACGTCAAGAACCACATCGGACGTGCGCGGGTCGTCGGCCAAGGCCGCTTCCACCTGGCGCTGCAGCGGCAGTTCCGCCGCGACGATCCGTTCTCCTTCCTCTGCCCGCTCGTCCGCTTCGACGTCCTGTTGCACAGCGTCAGCCTCAGCCCTGCGCTCGGCCTGATACTCGGGCATCAGCTCAAGATCATCTTTTAGAGCGTTTACGAAGACCCGTTCATCGCTGATATCCTCGACCAGGCCCGCCCCAATAATAGGCAGGCTCTGGCGTAACGTGCCACGGCGAGCAACAAGGCGCGTGATTGCGCCGGTATCCCGGTCTACAAGCAAATGCTGTAGTGACCCTACCGTACCGTCGACGCTGTTCACCGGCGTATTGCGATCCAGGACAACCAGTCGAGGCGACACACCCTCGTGTACTGTCTCGCGTACACTCGTGCCTGGCGTCGTAACAGGTGGCGTACCAAAGGACCCGCCCGGCATCGGCACACCACCTCCGGCAGAAGGCGCCGATTGTTCCACATTGACCTGACGGTATTTGTGGAAGCCCTCGATTTCGGAGCGACCAACAGCCAGGTCCAGGCGATCCGGTTGGCTGCGCACGATGTTTGACGCGGGGATGACGTGTGCTTCTTTGCGCAAGAAGCCATCCTCAACTACGATGTGCGTCAATTTTTTCATCGCTGGATCAACCACTGCCTTGATCAGACGACCACACTTCTCTTCCCCGCCGTACACAGTAGCACCCAATTGCAAGTCGAACTCGTTCACTTTTGCCTCCTCGTGGTGGACCGGGCAGGTTCTCATATCGGCAGTCAGAAATTGTCCGGTGACCACTCCTATAGAAGATGACTGATGAGCCCGCGCACTATCTACATAAACGACGTCGACGGTATTAGAAGGAGAATTGTTGACAACGTAGTCGAAACGACCGGAGGTGGCAATATATCGGGGTATAAATTGGGGTTATAAGCGGGGATACAATTGTTAGCCGGCCTGACTACGGTCACTACCTGGACCGGATAGCCGCAGCCGGCTAGCAATTAATGATTTCTAATTGTAATCTACCTTAGACGTCCAGGTTGCGCACCTCGCTGGCGTGCGTCGTGATGAAACGACGGCGCGGTGCAACCTGGCTGCCCATCAGCATATCAAAGGTGCGGTCAGCCAGCATGGCGTCTTCAATGGTTACCTGCAGCAACGTGCGCTCCTCCGGATCCATCGTCGTCTCCCACAGTTGCTCCGGGTTCATTTCGCCCAGACCCTTGTAACGCTGCAAGTCGAAGCGCTTGCCGTCCAGGCTCTTCAGCAGGCGGCGCGTCTCCTCTTCGGTATAGGTATAGTTCAACTCTTTGCCCACCTTAATGCGGTAGAGCGGCGGCTGGGCGATGTACAGATGACCACCTTCGATGAGCGGCGTCATGTAGCGGAAGAAAAAGGTCAGCAGCAGCGTACGGATGTGGCTACCGTCCACGTCGGCGTCGGTCATGATGATGATGCGTCCATAACGCAAGTTCTCCATCTCGAACGATTCGCCAATGCCCACGCCAAGGGCCGAAATGAGCGCCTTGACCTCATTGTTGGCCAGGATGCGGTCCAGGCGCGCACGCTCCGTATTCAAGATCTTACCGCGCAGGGGCAAAATTGCCTGAAAATGGCGGTCACGCCCCTGTTTGGCCGAGCCACCGGCAGAATCTCCCTCCACGATGTACAGTTCGCACTTATCCGGGTCCCGCTCCGAACAGTCGGCCAGCTTGCCGGGCAACGTAAGGCTCTCCAGCGCGCTCTTGCGCATGACCAGCTCCCGCGCCTTGCGCGCTGCCCGCCGCGCCCGCGATGCGGTCAGGCAACGCTCGATAATCTTGCGCCCTTCGCGCGGATTCTCCTCCAGATAGACGGCCAGGGCGTCGCTGGCAATCGTCTGCACAATGCCCGCCACCTCGTTGTTCATCAACTTCACCTTGGTCTGGCTCTCGAACTGCGGATCGGGATGCTTGATGCTAACCACCGCAGTGACCCCTTCACGGACATCGTCGCTGGTGAAGTTCGGATCCTTCTCCTTGAGAAAGTTGTTATCCCGGGCGTACTTGTTGATGACTCGCGTCAGGGCCGTGCGCAGGCCGGTCAGATGCGTGCCACCATCCGGAGTATTGATGGTATTCGCAAACGCATACTCGGACGTGGCCACGCTGTCCGTATACTGGATGGCAATCTCCACGTCCACATCTTCCGCTTCCTTATGCGCATAGATTGGATCGTGCAACACAGTCCGATTGCGGTTCATGTAGCGTACAAAGGACTTCAGACCGCCCTCAAAGTAGAAGTTCATCTCCCGCGAAAGCTGCGGCCGTTCGTCCCGCAGACGAATGAAGACACCGCGTGTCACGAAAGCCATCTCACGGAAGCGATTCAGGAGCACATCATAGCGAAAGTCAACCTCCTCGTCCGAAAAGATCGTCTGGTCATACTTGAACGTGGTACTGGTGCCTGTGTCTTCGCCGGGTTCCAGATCGCGCACGCGCTGCACCGGCGACACAGGCAGGCCCCGCTCGTAACGTTGTTCCCAGACGGCGCCATCGCGGCGCACTGTGACTACCATCCACTCAGACAGAGCGTTGACTGCAGCAGCGCCGACACCGTGCAGGCCGCCGGACACCTTGTAGACGGAAGAATCGAACTTACCACCTGAGTGCAGCGTCGTGTGCACTAATTCCAGCGCAGACACCTTCTCCGTGGGGTGCTCGTCGACAGGAATGCCAATGCCGTTATCGCGAATGGTTGCACTGGAATCCTCGTGAATGATGACCTCGATGCGGTCGCAGCGGTTGGCGAGGGCCTCGTCGACCGAATTATCTACTATCTCATATACAAGGTGGTGCAGCGCCTTTGAGTCAGTGCCACCGACGTACATGCCCGGGCGGCGTCGCACAGCCTCCAGCCCTTTCAGTACCTGGATACGCTCGGCGCCATATTGCACGTTTTGGATATCACGCTTAATTGGTTTGCTCATAGAATCCTTGCCTCTCTACCGTCAGGAACGCTTTGAAGAATCGTCAGACTATATTCGCTGCTGCCGCAATAGCTGGGCATCGTAACGGTCTCGATAGAAAACAAACATCGCTGCTACCATGGCTGTATTGACAAACGCATAGCCAACAATGCTCGCCAGGGTCAACCAGGAACCGGTATCAACAGCCAACCATAGCCAGGCCGACAGTGTACGCACCAGTAGCACCGCCATGATCAGGATCAGCGCCGGCAACCAGTGTCGCCGCACCAGACGCAGGCTATCCAACAAGGCCCACAACACAGGGCGCTCGCGCAGCAAGATGCCGTGCATGCTAAAACTCAAATGAAAGATGAGCCAGAGTATGATGGCAAAGCCACTAAACATCACCAACGAGGCTGCTGCAGGACTCAACAAAGCCACCAGCGTGGTAAACACCATCAGGGGCAGGTAGATGGCCAAAACGATGAAAAGCAGGGCAAGCGCCAATCCAAAAATGCGCAACCAGTACAGCGGCAAACGACTTAGAAAACGGGCCACGTTCGGAGTGGTAAAGTGATCCTCGCGCACAACCACAGCCACCAGACCATAATAGACCGTCGCCACCACCAACCCCAGCACAATCAGCGCCACAAACAGACCCAACCAGACCAGCGGTTCGCTCACTTCGCGCACACTCGGTGACATCGGCGTCTGCGCCGGCATCACAAAGCCGGCCATTAAGCCCGGCACGCCCAGATAAGGCACGCTTACGAGCGTAAACAGATTGGTGCGCTCCGCCATCTCCGCCAACTGGCTCGTCATCTCCGGCATCACACCTGCCTCCCGGAACAGCTCCACGAGATCCAGCATGAGGCGGCGCGAACTGAGACGGGGACCGATCCAGTAGAAGAGGTCCAAGAGGATAGGAATCAGTACCAACCAGAGGTGGGCCGTAACTGTATCAAAGCCGGCCGCAAGGGTTGGTAAAACCCCAGGCAACGTGGACGCTTGCTCATCTCGACTCGCCATAATGCAGACAGCTCATTATACCACAAATGTTCTAACCGGGCACGTTTGCAACAGCTAAAAAGCAGGTCGCTAAATCAACGTAACGCCGCTCCAGAAGATTACGAAAGGCGTCGAAAGTCACTCATACTCGTCGTCCCACGAAGGATATTGCTCGGGCGGCTCCCCATGTTGCTCCAGGACCACGGCTAAGATTCGCTCGTGTCCATCGGAAAATTCAAATATCTGCGGCAAATGCCAGTACATGACTACCTTCCTCATACTTTATCGAAAGAGGTCTACGCGGCTCGATTTTACCACGTCTTGAGGAGTCAAAAGACGGTTGTGATGAGTCCACCTAGAATAAATTAGGTGTAGGTAAATCGGACGCGATGCGTGCAGTCAATTCTCTCAAGTTGTGCTATACCATTATCGTCCCATTCCCCATTCGGGAAGAGAGCACTGTGGATCCAGAGCAATGTGGCCGCCACTCGGGAAATGAAACTCTTTTGTCACCAAACTACCACCTTTATACAAACCTGCTATACTTTACACGAGTGCGGCACAACCTTCGAGATAAGGATCATATCCCCAAGGAGCATAGCCCCCTATGAGCGAAGTTCAGCAAGTCCAGGAAATTGCCAACCGCATTGTGGAAAACGTGGAGCGGGTGATCGTCGGCAAACGCCAGGCCGTACAGCTAACCGTCCTGGGACTCTTATGCCAGGGACACATCCTCATCGAAGATGTGCCCGGTGTGGGCAAGACGGTGCTGGCCAAATCATTGGCGCGATCAGTTGGATGCCTCTTCCAGCGCATCCAGTTCACACCCGATATGCTCCCCAGTGATGTGACCGGCGTCAGCATTTTCTCGCAGAAGACGCGGGAGTTTGAATTTCGGCCAGGGCCAATCTTCGCTCAGATCGTGTTGGTCGACGAAATCAACCGCGCCACTCCTAAGACGCAATCGGCGCTGCTAGAGGCTATGGAGGAGAGACAGGTAACGGTAGACGGCCGCACGCACACCCTGGAACGCCCCTTCATGGTGCTCGCCACGCAAAACCCGATTGAGTACGAAGGCACTTTCCCCCTTCCCGAAGCACAGCTCGACCGCTTCTTGCTGCGCATCAAGCTGGGCTATCCCAACAAACAGGAAGAAATTATCATTCTAGACCGCCAGCAGTATGTACATCCCGTGGAGAAGATTGAACAGGTCGCCTCGGTCGATGACTTACTGGAAGCACAACGGGCGGTGAAGGAGGTATACCTGGACGAAAAGGTCAAGGATTATATCGTGGAAATCGTGCGCCAGACGCGTGTGCACCCCGAAGTCTATCTCGGCTCCAGTTCGCGGGGCGCGCTGGCTATTTATCGTCTGAGCCAGGCGCGGGCTGCCATGTTCGGACGCGATTACGTTCTACCCGACGACGTTAAGGCGTTGGTCGAATCGGCCCTCAGCCACCGTATCATCGTGGGTCCGGCAGCGCGCATCAAAGACATCGAACCGGATACCATTGTAGAAGAGATCCTGGAACGCGTTCCCGTGCCAGGCGCTCAGGTCAGGGCCGGATGAGACAACGTCGCACTGTCGTCCTTATACTGGCTGTTCTGGCCCTGATAGGCGGTCTGGCTACCGGCCGGGACATCCTCTTTAACCTAGCCTATCTATTTACCCTGCTGCTGATCATCTCCTTCTTCTGGGCATGGGCCAACATCAATTGGGTGCACATTTCGCGTGTCACCCGCGCCCGCCGCACGCAGGTCGGCCGGCCCCTCGAAGAACGCTTCACCGTGCGCAATACCAGCGCCATACCTAAGCTCTGGCTTGAGGTGCGCGACTTCTCCTCGGTGCCGGCGCACCACGCCAGCCACGTTGTCAGCAATCTTGGCGGTCGCGCCGGTTACTCCTGGCGCGTGACGACCATTTGCACGCGGCGCGGACGCTACAAACTGGGCCCCATGCTCCTGGCCAGCAGCGACCCCTTTGGCTTCTTTCCCATGGAGCGCGAGCTTACGCCCACCACCAACGTCGTGGTCTATCCGCTCACCGTCGAAATCCAGCAGTTTGCCCTGCCCGTGGGCATCTTGCCCGGCGGCGATGCCCTGCGCCGACGCACTCACTACGTCACAACCAACGCCGCCGGTGTACGCGAGTACGCGCCCGGCGACAGCTTCGGCCGCATCCACTGGCCGAGCACCGCCCGTCGCAACCGGCTCATCGTCAAGGAGTTCGAGCTGGATCCGTTGGCTGATATCTGGGTCGTGCCCGATATGTCCTCATTTGAGCACGTCAGTCGCAGTGAGGCGCCGGAGCCTATTGCCACGGACAACATTCCCTTGTGGATGAAATTAAGGAAGGGGGAGTTTACGCTGCCTGAGTCCACCGAGGAGTATATGGTCACGGTAGCCGCTTCTCTGGCCCAATATTTTCTGCGCAGCGACCGCGCCTTGGGCATGCTGGCCTACGGCCAATCACATGAGATCGTGCAGCCGGATCGCGGCGAGCGACAGCTCAACCGTATCCTGGAGACGCTGTCTGTGCTCCGGGCCCAGGGCAACGTGCCACTCGCCGACGTCCTGGAAGCGGAGTCACACCTTCTGCCGCGCGGAACGACTGTCATCGTCGTCTCTCCCACGACAAGCGAATACTGGATCACTGCCGCGCGCCAGCAGATGCGGCGCGGACTGCGCGTGGTCACCGTCCTGATCAATCCCGAGAGTTTCGGTGGGCCGCGTTCCAACAAGGGATTGGCCGAATTGCTCCGGGCCAGTGGCGTTGACACCTACTTCGTCAACAACGGCGACGATCTGACCGAAGTGCTGAGCAGCAGCACACGGCCCCGCTATTACACAGTTGCCTGAGGCACAGCCAGCGACTATCGGCCGCGCACGTACCCCACAGCCACCATCAGCACAATGAAAGAGAAGATCAGCAGGATACCCAATAGATGCCCTCTGCTCGGTCCCGATTCGGCAGTGACGTTTGTAATTGCCGGGGAGGGCACAACCTCAGCCTGGGGCGCCTCAGTGGGTGCAGATTGCGGCGTAGGCGCCTCTGGCGTCGTCGTCTCTGCGACCGACACTGATGGTACAGGCGTTTGCGTCTCGGGTCTTGCCGCCGGCGTTTCGGTTGCCGTGACAGGCGTGGGCGAGGGAGCGACGTCTGCTCCCTGTAATACTACCAGAGGCGCGTCATGGTCAGATGCGTGGAAAGGCGACTCACCATCGGTTGCCATGCCCACCGGATAGTCGGCATTAACGTGCGCAATCGTTGCCAGCGACACACGCTCTGCCAGGGCCGGGGACAGCAAAATAGTATCTAGCAGTTGGGACACGCCGGAGAATATGTACGTATAGCGCTGTTCCAGAGGCACCCCTAGCATGGCGTCGTGCAAGGGTATGGCGCTGCCCGGCGTATATCCGTTAATCAATGTATCAAGGGGCGCAGACCGCGGATAATCATTGAAGTCGCCCATCACAATGAGACGCACGCCGGTATCCTGGGCCAACTGTTCGTCGACGAGCGCGCGCACGAAGGCAGCCTGGGCCTGCCGGCGCGGCGCGGTCTCCGCCTCTCCCTCCCGTTTCGACTTGAAGTGGTTGACGTAGATCGTATAGGGTCGTTGGTCCAGCATAAGATCGACGACCAGCGGGGGTCGCGAAAAGAGCGGTGGCCCACCCTGCCCACAGGCGGCTTCCGCCTGCGTCGCGTGCACGGGTAGCTCGACCGGAAGTTCGGCGCACGCCTGTCGCAACTGCGCCTCGTGCACCACCACCCGCTGCGGCTGGCTGAGCAGCGCCACGTCGATGCCGCGCGCATCCGCGCTTTCGCGGTGGCTGACCTCGTAGCGGAACCCACAATGAGCGTGCAAGAGGTCCGCCAATTGCAGCAACAGGGCTTCGTTCTCAACCTCCTGCACGCCAAGCAAAGTGGGACAGCCGAGCACGTCGCCAATCACCTTACTCAGTTTTCGTTGCTTGCGCTGGACTTCCTCTATCGACGGTTTGGGCTCAGCATCCGTGCCTGTATCGTCTATGGGGTCGAAATAGTCATACAGGTTGAAGGTAGCCACACTGAACTCTCCAGGCGCAAGGGCCGGCGGAGACGGCAGTTCGGGCAATGGCGCGGCGTGCACCGTTACATCCCGGATCGATTGCAGCACGATCTTATATTCATCAAAGTGGTACGTCAGCGGGCCGCTGAGCCCTTCGACCACGTCGCCCACTTTCACCTGCGGCAAGCCGCGACAATCCACGTCACTCTGGTACAGAATGGGAACCACAAAACCAGAGTCTTCGCCGGCAGACTGGCGAATCACTCGTGGCGTCGGCCCCGCGTCAGGCGCAACGGCAAATCCACACCCCGTGAAGGTCGGTCCCACCACCGGCGCCGGCGGCAGGGACACACGCATCCCTTCCAGCGCCTCCAACGCCTCACTGTCGTTTTTGCCGACCAACGAGACGGGCACAGGCAATTCGTTTCCCGTTGAGAGAATCTGTACCTGGAGTTCCCGGTAATCAATCTCTGTAAGACCATAGAACTCAATGACTCGACCTGTGACCAATACTTCATCGCCGGGTTGCGCGGGTGGCCTGCGCCGGGCCAGGAAGACGGGAATCGCATCAGAGGTGTTGGGGTCGCCGTCAGCCATTTCCGGGCTATCCTGAACAAACATCGTATAGAAGATAACGCCCCGCGCGTTGCGATCTTCCTGCACGCCGGTAACAATGCCGCGGAAAGTGACCAACTCGTTGACCAGCGGCGAGCGGTCTCCACGCCCTTGAATCACCCCAATTGACGGCGCTTCCCCATTCACCAGCAGGTCTGGCGCCCTTAGGCAGCTCTCCGCGAGCAACACCTGCCCCGGCGTTGGGCTAGAAGCCGGCTTCCAGTCCGCCGCACTATCGCTATCACAGTTTGCCGGCGCTCGCTCAATGCTGTGACCACGCGGCACGCTGCCCACGGCGGGGGTGAAGAAGAAGGTGCTGTCGCCATAGCTGACGGCATCGACAAGCGCGTCCTGCGCGTCGATGAGCAACACTTCGTCCCCGCTGTTGTTCAACCCCAGTGAACCAGTGGCCCACATCGCGTCCTTTTCCATGTCGGGCACGTCAGGGTCGCTGTCGCTTATCTCATAGTCCGGTCGCTGGCCAAATAGGCGTTGAAATCCAGTCGCGGTCTGCGCCACGACGATGACCTCTCCCGGCCCTATCGAAGCGCCCGGTGGAAAGCGTACCATGCCTTCCCCGCCGCCCGCCTGCTCTTCATCCCCTAATCCATATCCCGCAAGCGAGATTTCGAGTTCACCCACATTGGCCAGCTCGATCCACTCTTCATCTTCGTCCGGGCCGGGCGTATCGTAATAGACCTCGGTAATCAGCAGCCCAGAGGCTGTCTGGCGATCTGGCTGCGCCAGCGCCGCGCTCCCGTTATCGAGTAGGTCGTCGGCCGCCAGGAAACAGAACAGTAGGGCAATGAGCAGGGTGGGCACGCGCCGATGGACGCCGGCGGCGCTTCTGGCGAGCCTCAAACCGTATAACATTGAATTCCCTCCTGGCGACGGTGACGGGCCATGGCCCGCCCGGCGACATTGATTAAACGGTGCAGGACAATGATACGAGTACCAGCTATTCTTCATCACAGAGCGCTCGCGCACGCCGGAAGACCGAAAGCCACCATGCATCATCCTCGTGGATGCGCAGCAGATGAGAATGCCCCGGTGCATCCGATGCGCCAATGCCGGCAGCCAGCGGCGTGCACTGTGGATCGCCGAGCAATAAATCTGCCAACGCCCCTTCCAACGGCTGATGGGAACGGAGGACAATGACGTGAGTTAGCGCCACCTCGCGCAGATCGAGTAAGTAATCCACGTGCCAGTGCAACGATTTGTTCTGCGGCGGCTGCAGACGCGGCCCGCCCAGACCAAGCTGCCGAAAGTGGCGCAGCATCCTGGCGCGGATCGCGTGCGGCGGCTGGCCCTGGCTGCGGCTGGCATGGCGTAGCAGGCGCGGGGCTAACGATGCCGGGCCTTTGCAGCCCATAGCGGATCCCACGTAGACGTAGACGCCGATTGGCACAGCCAACGGCTCGCCATCCTGGAACCGGCCGAACGCAATCCGGAGCGGCTGGCGGACGGCAATACGTACTATGTAAGCGCCGCTCTGTACGTCGCTTCCGGCAATAAGGATAGATGAGTTGGCAGGCACCGGCTAAAGAAAAACCGCTCTTCTTCAAGGCGTAAGGGCCATGGTTCACCGTCGCCACCCTCACAGACCCTGAAATGATTGAAAACGCGATGTCAAAAGGGTAGCGCACCGTTTACGTTGCGCCAAATTGTGATACAGTTGGAAACAGTCGATTACCCCGACGATCATTTTCTGCCCTCCGGCAGAATACGACGACAGGAGGCGCTATGGAGCTCAGGAAGATAGTAGATTGGCAAACGACGACGGGCGAAACGGTGACAGCCCACAATTACGGCGTCACGCCACAGGCGCAAGCGCTCTCCATCCAACTACCCATTGGTGGACTTGTGTGGAACCGGCCGGTGGCGGTGCTCGTGGAACATGACGGCGCGACACAACGGATTCCCATACCTGATTTGACACGCATCACCCAGCTTGCCATCTGGACCACAGCGTTTCTGATCACAATTATTGTCTGGTTACGCAGCAGGTGACAACCGTTGCTGTCTGCCAACACAGGCCATGTGAGTTTGAATCCAATTTGAACCTAAAGAGTATAGGGAGATAAGAGTATGGAAAAGGCGTTTGAGATTATCAAGGAAAGGATCCCTGGTCCCGAGGCGGCCAACGAACTGATGAGCCAGATGTTCAGCGTGACCCGCCCTGAAGCCGTCTTCGCCCAGCCGCTCACACACGCTGAGTACACGGCGATCAATGCCGCTGAGGTAACGGTAGGGCTTGGCTTTGGCTACGGCGGGGGAGGCGGTCTGGGGCCTGAAGAGGAAAACCAAGGCACAGAAGGGACCGGGCAGCAGGCCGGGGGTTACGGCAGCGGCGGCGGTGGCGGCGGTAGCGCCATGGCCCGTCCCGTAGCCGTCATCGAAATCGGCCCCCACGGCGTTCGTGTGGAACCCATCGTCGATCCTACCAAAATCGTTCTGGCTTTTTTCACCGCTTTCGGCGCAATGTTTATGATGCTTGCCCGCATGCGCCAGCAGGCCAGTGCCTGATAGACGTTGCCACTGCCATCTGCGCCCGGCTACTGCGGCAGATGGACAGTCAATTAAGTCCATGGTGCGACAGGCCCAGCTTAATCCGCTGGGCCTTGATCGGCAACGTTTCACAGTAGCTGTGGATGGCGACGATCACATTATAGGTTGCGTGCAAATTAAGCCACACTGCGATGGTTCGCGTGAACTGGCCTCTCTGGTCGTGGCGCCGGAGTGCCGGCAGCAGGGGGTGGGCGGTCTTCTGGTGCAGCACGCAATGAACGAGGCCGGGCCGCCGCTGTGGCTCATGTGCCGGTTGTCGCTGACCAGATATTACAGACAATTCGGCTTTCGGAAGGTGAAAGATGGGGCGAGAATGCCGCCATACTTTCGCCGCATCTTCTATGTTCTGACTCTCGTCTACCGTCTGTTGCGACGCGACATGGCGCTGGCGATTATGGTCTGGTCTGAGACAGAAGCATGAGCAGGCGCCGCTTGCGCAACTTATCGGAAGTTCATGCGTATGGTAGATAGTAACGAGAAATGAAAATGAAGCGTCTCTCTGGCAGAAGATAGCGCTTAATGGAGGAAAATTCGATGCAAGAAATGAACGAGAAAGCTGCTGAATTTGACATTACAGATGACGATCGGCTGTGGGCAGCGCTGAGTTGGATTCCGGTCAGTCCGTTGTGGCCAGTCGTTTCCATCCTTGTCCTATTGATGGAAGACAAGCAAAACCGGCCCTTCATACGTTACCACGGCATCGTTTCACTGATTACGGGCATTGCCCTCATTCCCCTGACCATCGTAACTTGTGGCCTTGGCGCAATCGTCTACCTCCTCTTCTTCCTCTGGGCCTATCAGGCTTACCAGGGGCAGATGGTGGAAATTCCCGTGGTTTCGCAGTGGGCGCGACAGCAGGGTTGGGTCTAGTCCCGTACTCATACAACCACCTGCAGTATAATCACAGCGCATAGCGCCGGCGTCGCTTGCTTGACGGCGACGCTGGCGCATTTGTTCTAATACGGTTCCTATATCATACTATTGTTCAACATACACTTGCCTCCTAAAATAGGCGTAGTACTGTCTGAAACGATGGTACAAAGCCGCGTTTTTTCGTACAAGACGAAGAAAGTTCTGAAGAAAGTTCTATAGTAGAGCGGCTTTAACACGTTAGAAGGAGCATTTTAATGGCTGAAAACAGATATCTTCCTGCTATTCCGCTGCGCGGTGGCGTCGTCTTCCCCGGAATGACAACGACCATTTCCATTGGCCGCTCGCGTTCGCTGGCGGCGGCTCAGGCGGCGGTACAGGGAGACGGTGAAATTCTGATTCTCGTGCAATACGACGCCGAGATCGAAGAACCCACAGCCGCCGATCTGTTACCCGTCGGCATTCTGGGTACCGTGCGTGACGTCATGCGCACACCGCACGTCGGCGTGCAAATGCTCGTGGAATTACATCACCGTGTTAACTTTGAACGTCTGACAGAGATGGAACCCTATCTGGTGGGTACCTACAGCGAAATTGAGGACGCCACCGACAGTAACGACGATCCCGCGATAGCCGAAGTCATCGCTTATCTTGAGCAATATGCGGAAATGCTGGGCGAGGTCAACCGGCAGGTTATGATGACCCTGCGCAACCAGCGCTCAGCGGGCGAGCTGGCAGACTATGTAGCCGGTTTGCTGAACGTGCCTTTCGACCTGGAAGTAAAATTACTGAACACAGCACACGGCGCTGAACGCCTGCACATGGTGCGCGACTTCCTGCAGAAAGAGCTTCAGATTGCTGAGGTTCGCAACAAGATTCAGGAAGAAGCGCGAGAAGGTGCGGACAAGATGCAGCGCGAGTTCATGCTGCGCGAGCAGATGAAGGCGATCCGCCGCGAGCTTGGCGAAGATGCTGATTCTTTGGGCGATGAGCTGCGCGATCGCATCGCCAAAGCCGACATGCCGGAAGAGGTAGAAAAGCGCGCGCTGGATGAACTGAGCCGCCTGGAGCAACAGGGCAACCACTCCGCGGAGGCCAGCGTGATTCGAACCTATCTGGAGTGGCTGGTTGAGCTGCCATGGAATACCCTGACCGAAGACAATCTGGACATCGAGCACGTGCGCGAGGTTCTGGATGAGGATCACTACGGCCTCGAGGACGTTAAGGACCGCATCGTAGAATATGTGGCCGTGCGCAAACTTGCCGGCAGCAAGATGCGCGGCGCCATCATCAATCTCAACGGCCCGCCCGGCGTGGGCAAGACGTCTATCGCGACCTCTGTGGCGCGAGCCATGGGCCGCGAAATGGCGCGTATCAGCCTGGGTGGCGTCCGTGACGAGGCCGAGATTCGCGGCCATCGTCGTACTTACATCGGCGCCATCCCCGGCCGCATCATTCGCGCCCTGCGCGACGCAGAGACGCGGAACCCGGTCATCGTGCTGGACGAAATCGACAAAGTGGGCTCTGACTGGCGCGGCGATCCCAGCTCAGCACTGCTAGAAGTGCTGGATCCGGAACAGAACAGCACCTTTACGGACCACTACCTGGAAGTGCCATTCGATCTGAGCCAGGTGATCTTCATCACCACCTCTAACACCACCAGCACCATTCCCGCGCCGCTGTTGGACCGCATGGAAAGCATCAACATGCCCGGCTATATTGAGGATGAGTAGCTGGCCATCGCCAGCGGCTACCTGGTGCGCAAGCAGATTGAGGGCCACGGCGTGAACGACGTAGAGATTACGTTCGAAGACGACGCGCTACGCCGCCTGGTGCGTCACTATACGCGTGAAGCCGGCGTGCGCCAGCTAGAACGCAACATCGGCAGCGTCGTGCGCAAGATAGCAGTAAAGGTTGCCGGCGGCGAAGAAGGACCGTTCACGGTCACCACGGAGGACGTCGAGGATTTCCTCGGTCCGGAGAAATTCACACACAGCGTGGCTGAGGAAGAAGATGAAATTGGCGTGGCTACCGGTCTGGCGGTCAGCGGCTTTGGCGGCGACATCCTTGCCATCGAAGTGGGCCTGAGCGAAGGTTCCGGGAAGGTAACTCTGACTGGCTCTCTGGGCGACGTCATGCAGGAATCGGCGCAGGCTGCGCTGACGTACGCGCGCGCCCACGCCCGCACTCTTGGTCTGGATCCCGCCGTGTTCGACCAGGTTAACATTCACGTGCACGTGCCGGCCGGCGCCCAGCCCAAAGACGGGCCCAGCGCAGGCATTGCCATGGCCACTGCCATCATCTCCGCCTTCACCCAGCGCCCTGTGCGCCGGGACGTGGCCATGACCGGAGAGCTTACGCTGCGCGGCAAAGTGCTGGCTATCGGCGGCCTTAAGGCCAAGACCATTGCTGCCCACCGGGCCGGCATCAGCACGGTGTTGCTGCCCAAGGAGAACGCCAAGGATATTCCGGAACTGCCGGAGCGCATCCGTGAGGACCTGAATCTGGTCACGGTGGAACACCTGGACGAAATCCTCAACTTTACTCTATTGGAAACGGTGGAAGCACCGGTCTCCCTGTCCGACGAAGGCAGTGGCAAATCGCGCGTCATCATTCCCTCTGCCTCTGGCTCGCCGGACCGTTCCGTACGCGCCAACGGGGCCTGAAAGAAGCCTGCTTAATCGAAGCATAATCGAAGCGAAAAGAGCCTCTGGCATTTGCTGCCAGAGGCTCTTTTTTCGTGCCTTCATTCCGCTTTTGTGATACGCTCAAATCGAAGATGTCAACGTTAGCTTGTTCAGATATCTGGGGGAGATATGGAGCGTAACGAAGTGCAGAACGTGCAAATCCTGGCCGAAGAAATCGCATCGCGTATCGAGGCCCTGCCACAGCGCAATACTCCAAATGTGCGTGCGCTTCGCCGCCGCTTCTCCCAACAATTAGCCGACGCCGACCCTGAGTTTATCCTGGCCCTGGCTCACGAGCTGATCGACCATCACGATCTACGTTGGGTAGCAAGTGAACTCGTCGCTGAACACAGAGTAGCTTACCAGAGCCTGAACGAAGCGAAATTGGAGGCCCTCGGCCGGGGCATCAACAGCTGGCACACGGTAGACAGCTTCGCCCGTGTGCTCTCGGGACCCGCCTGGCGCGATGGCCTCATTTCGGCCGACGTCGTACAGCGCTGGGCCCACTCAACAGACCGCTGGTGGCGGCGAGCAGCACTGGTCAGCACGGTAGCTCTTAACGTGCGGTCGCACGGCGGCTACGGCGACACGCTGCGCACGCTAACCATTTGCCGCCTGCTCGTCGCAGATCGCGATGATATGGTGGTCAAAGCGCTTTCCTGGGCATTGCGCGAGCTGGTCCCCCACGACGCGCCGGCTGTGCGCGCCTTTTTGCAGGAGAACGACGCGGTTCTGGCCGCCCGCGTCAAACGGGAAGTGCAGAATAAGCTACGAACCGGATTGAAGAATCCGTAGCAGAGAATCGACAGGTTGTTGTTCTGGTGGTCAGCTGCGTCGCAACACCACACCAACAAATACCAGAATCCCGGCTCCGGCCAACAAAAGGCTGATGATATAGAGCGGGCCGGGACCATCCCCGGACCTAGCCGATTCTGGTCTATTGGTAGGCCGCGCTGTTGGCGTTGCTTCAGGCGCCGGCGAGCGGTCTGAAGACGTGGCTAAGACCATGGCCTCGGCATTGGGCGTCGGTGTCAGGGACGGCTCCGGCGTCGGCGTCACTTCGGGCGTGGGCGACATCTCCGGCGTGGGTGTGGCCCGCACGAATAGCTCCTGGCCTATCTGCAGTACGGCACTCTCGACAAGTCCGTTCAAGGACAGCAGCTCCTCCATCTCCAGGCCATTCTGCACCGCGATGCTCCACAGCGTATCGCCCTCCTTGACCTTGTGAGTCAGCTTAGGCGTTGGCGTGGGCGGCGGCGGCTCTCCCTCGCCCAGTCGAATGCGCACTTCATTGCCGGGATGCAACACACTGTCTTCGGTCAGGCCATTCAGGTAGAAGAACGTATCCAGGTCAACCTGAAAACGCGCCGCTATGATCCAGGCATTTTCCCCCTCACGCACCACATGTGTAAGCGGCGGTGTAGGCGTAGGCGGAATCGGCGCGCCATCCGCCAGACGCACAATCACTTCGTCGCCCGGCTGCAAGTAGTCGTCTTCGTCCAGACCGTTGTAAAGCAACAACTTCGGCAACTCCACTTCATAGTGCGCGGCGATCTGCCACAGCGCCTGGCCATCCTGCACCACGTGCACAATAGAGCCATCCTCTCGCGGCTGCGCCAGCTCGATAGGCGTGATGATCAGCGGTTCAGATTGCGGTTCGGGCCCTTCCGGCGCTGCCGCCGCGACGTTGCTGGGACGTCCCATCACCAGCACATACATATTCTGCGTGCCGTTTGTGGCGAAAGCGACGCCGGCCTCAGAGTAACGATTCGATACCATCATCTGGTAATGAATGGCGCTGTTGCGCCACCAGATAACGCCCTGGTTGGGCGTCATGTTCATTCCACCCACGATGTTCTCAGACACGTAACCATTGTAGCCGGCAGCGTTCGCTCTATCCTGTGGCGAGCTTCCGCCCGCGCCCGTATGGCTATAGATGACGTTATTGGCCATCCAGTTCGCGTGATTCTGGGCGGCGACAGTCAGCGTCGCATTGTACGTATAGGGGGAAAGACCGTGCTCCGCGCGCACCTGATTGACTAGCCGCAGGATTTCACCCGCCGGACCGCCCTGGGCTCGCGCCTCCTGCGGTGTATGCCCGGGCCCGGCCATGAAAAACAGGCCAAGCAACAGGCTAAGCCAGAATGCTCGTCTCATGATCGTCTACTATAGCAGAGTCTCTTCATCTCGCTATGAGCCGCACGGGCGCACCAGGCTGGCAATCATCTTCTCTTAAGCCAGCCCTACTCCCCTGTGACTCACAGATTCCACGCCTCACGAATCGCTCCCAGAATTTGGCAGGCGCGCTCGATTAGCGCCTGATTCTCCGGGCGATTGGGCCACAGGCTGGCGCCCGAGGGGTGGGGCAGGGCTACCAACCAGCGTCCTTGGCGCGGTAAGTTCGGATCAAATGCACTTAATCTCTGTGCGCGCTTGATATTGAAATTCACCGGATCTTCAAGCATCTCCGGCGGAAAGTACGCCGCGGTGCCCACGACATCCTTGAGGCGCACCCGGCTGGGGTAAAACAGCTTGATGGCCAATCCGCCCACAGGAATGATCAGGCGCGGATTAACCAGGGCCATCTCCCTCTCCAGAAATGAGCGACACAGAGCCTGCTCGGCCTTCGTTGGCACCCGGTCGCCCTTCCCCGAACTGCTGCGACCCGGATAGCACTTGGTCACGGCCGTCATGTAATGACCGCGGCGAAATGAGTCTTCATCCCAACCGGCCGCGCCAAGCCATTCAAAAAGGCGCCGACCGCTGCCGGCATTCATCGGCCGCAGCGTGTCAGCCTCCGTCACGCCCGGCGCCTGGCCGATCAGGAACACTTCCGCGTTTCCATCGCCGCTGAACACGGCCGGCGGCGTAATCTCATAGCCCGCCTCCAGGCAGCGGCGGCAGGCAAGCATTTCCTCGTGTAATTGTTGCATTGACGTCATAGCAAAATGATCATTGTTTTATGGCGCGATACCGGTATTGAAAGTCGTTCCCTATCAGTCGATATGACAACAAGTCAGTTAGAATAACCGTTCTACATTTTAACGGCGATTGCGTATTTGGAAAACGCAGCCATAATCCCCTGACAGAAGCAGAACTGGGAGCTCTGAGCAATCATAGGAGTGACTATGCTAGATTTCACCCATAGAATCGTTCTGATAACGGGCGCCTCGCGCGGCATCGGCCGCGCCGCAGCTCGCGCCTTCGCCGAGCGTGGTGCGCGCGTGGCCATCCATTACCATCAAAATCATGATGCAGCCCGCGAAACGGCGCGCCAGCTTGAGGGAAACGGCGCGCGACACCTGCTCGTACAGGCTGACGTAAAGGACCCGATCGCCGTAGAGGGCATGATTGAACACGTCACAGAAACCATGGGCCGGCTTGATGTGCTGGTCAATAACGCCGGCATCTTTGAAGAGCACCCGCTAGTGGAGAGTGATTACGCGTCCTGGCAAGAAGCCTGGCAGCGAACGCTGGCTACAAATCTCAGCGGCCCGGCTAATCTGGCCTTCTGCGCCGCGCGACACATGATCGAGCAGGGCGGTGGGCGCATCGTCAACGTCTCCTCGCGCGGCGCCTTCCGCGGGGAACCAGACGCGCCGGCCTACGGCGCCAGCAAAGCGGGCCTGAACGCCATGGGCCAATCCCTGGCCAAATACCTCGCCCCTTACAACGTCTACGTCACGACGGTGGCTCCAGGCTGGGTCGAAACGGACATGGCTAGTGAGACGCTACAAGGCCCTGAGGGAGACGCCGTCCGCCGGCAAAGCCCCTTGCAGCGTGTGGCCCGGCCCGAGGAAGTAGCCTATACCATTCTCTTCCTGGCTTCAGAAGGCGCTGAATTTCTCACGGGCACCATTGTGGACATCAACGGCGCGTCTTACCTGCGCACCTGAGCCAGGCGCGTTCATTCGGCCAGAGTCTTCAACCGCTCGGCAATCTCACTCTCCAGCCGATTTATGGTCGTTCGTGCCTGGGTCTCCTCTTGCGCCAATTGCGCGAGTTGCGTCTCGCTTTCTTCCAACTGGCGCACGTACCGCGCGCGCAACTCGCCCTCCTTACCGCTGCTGGATAGCGCCTGCATATTGCCCTGAATCTGCTCCTGGCTACGATAGACCTTCTCACGCCGCTGTTCAATTTCCTGCAGCCGGCGCTTCAAATCGCCGATCTCTTCCCACAGGCGTAACAGGGCGACGACACGCTCGTGCGTGCCGCGGTCGATAAGCCCTGCCTGCAGATAACGTTGCCACTGCTCGAACGACTGTCGCTGCAGCGCTTCGCGCCGGCTGATCAGGCGACGCTCCTTGACGCGCAGCCTGGCCTCCCCGCGCGCCGGGACGTCCACAGCAAAGCGATAGAACTCATCCGTCGTCTCCACTGCGGCCATCGTCTCGAATAGCTCGTATTGTCCGCTGCGCAGGTGTTCCACCAGAATCGAAAACGCTTCGTCCGCACTATTGCTCAGGCGGTAGTCACGTTGCTGAATCCGCCACTCTTCGATGATCACGTGCGCGCCTTCCACAGACAGCGCATGAATCTGGCGGCTGGAACCGTGCTCCTCATACACTTTGACGTTCAACTCCACCGCGTAGGGCACGACAAATTCGGCTCCGGCCGGTGTAAAGGGCAAAATCGCTTCTCCGACGTACTCGCCGCTCTCGTAAACTGTAATCGGCCCACGTTCCAGCGTCAGACCCGTTTCGTTTTTTATGCGCAGACTGGCTACCGGATGTGTGGACAGCTTACTATCGTTATAGAGCAAATCCTTGCGATAGGATAGATCTGAGGCCAGGATAGGGACCATAGCCGACTGTCCGCGACCGACGGTGACCGGCGTGCTGATACGGTACTGAAACAGCTCGCCCATCGCTTCCGCTTCCGTATCCACCGGCGCTGCTTCGCGCAACGAATCGCGGTCAACAGCGCGCCGCGCCTTGGCGCGGGGGGCCGCCGCGGGGGCCGCCTCGCTCATGGCCATGGCGGCCCGTTCCGGGGGTGCCATGCCCTCGCGCCGCTCTTCCAGCGCCCGGTCAAACTCCACCGGGCCCGCCGCCACGCGCGCTTCCTCCTCGATCTGCGGTCGCTCCGGGGTAAACGGTGTATAAAGATCGTAAATGAACGATATGGGCATGCCCGCCACCAACGACAGGGACACCTCATTGAGATCTTCTTCCAGCCGGTTGTCAAAGATACCCCAACCCTGCAGCAGCGCCTGCTCAGCGTCCCCGTCGGCTACCAGCCGGTAGCTGACACGCCAGGTGGGCGCGGGCGCCACGTAACTGACGGACAACTCGTGCTCACCCGGCGTCAGCCGGATCTTGACCTGGCGATAAGTCTCTTCACTGCGTGCCGTCTCCAGAAAAAAGCGCAGGTCAGATGCCGCCTGCTCGTCAAGCAACTCCACACCCCGGACACGGCCCAACGGCGCCGTTTGCACCCGCTCGTCCTCATCCAGCAGCAAAGAGACGGGCGATGCCGCCAGCGGCTGGCGCTTCGGAAGTTCATCGAGGCCGAGCAAGAGCCCCTCAAACGCCTCCTGCTGGTCCAGCAACAACCGCACCCGCCGCCCGCGCAGGCTGATCAACAAATCGCGCAGGCTGCGCCGCTCGTCCAGCCGTATGCTGTTGCCCGCAAGTCGCTCTTCGCGACTCTGCGGCGTGGCATAATCCACTCCCAGCACCTGTCCTGACCCATGGTCAATGACTGCCAGACTCTTGAGGACGTCGTTCATATCCTCCACTCGAAAGGACAGCGTGACTTCCTCCCCGCTCAGATCAGCGTGCCGCTCAAAGTAACCGACGCCGTGCTTGTAGAGGGTGATGTGGGTGATGGGTAAGGGTTTCATGAGTTGTCATTCCTTTCAGGTTGTAAGTTATGCGTATCATAACATTGGCGAAGGGCTGTTTCAAAATGCGGCGAAGCTGAGGCAGATGCAACGCGCTCATCGTGATTTAAAGCGCTGGGGGCCGCACTCAGAGCATTTGACAATATCTTGCTTACTGCTATAAAGTGTCTGCTTGATGAAAAGGCTCAGGTACTTCTTGTTGTTTCTTTGACGCCAACTTCATCGCACATTGACTGCAATCGCATTTTGCGATTTTCAACGTCCGCGGGTTTGTGGAGATAGCATGTACGAACAAGAAAACTACTTGCGCTATTATCTTCAGCTAGCGCTGGCATACTGGCGCTTGATTGTCGCCGCAGTGGTCATCGCCGGAGCAAGCGCTTTCATCATTACTTCGATGCGCGACCACGTCTACGAAGCCAGGGCGACGGTCGCCATGCTCCGTTCGAGGACGGAAGTGGAGTTGGATCCACGAATTCGGACCTTGCAGGAAGGCGTCAGCACGACCGCCCGCGAGGAAGGGCTTGTTGCACTGGTCCAGAGCAACCAGGTCGCCCGACAAGTCCTCGATGACGTCGGCGAGCATCTGGACCCGGAAGCGCAACAACTGACGAGCCTGCGCGACATGGTCGAAGCAAACATAACCGGCGATCTTGTAAACATCAGCGTACGGCATAGCGACCCTGAAGTTGCGGCAGAAATAGCCAATAGTTGGGCGCAGGCATACGAAGAATACGTCAACAGCGTCTACGCCAATACGGCGATTCTCCCGGGAAGCAATACGGCGGCCCAGGTTGAGACAGCAAGGGGCACCTACGAAGCCGCACAGGAAAGGTTAGAAGCGTTCATCGCCGAAGACCCGTTGCGGACACTTCAACGGCAGATTGCGGTGCGCGAGGCGCTTCTCACTGGCTATCAAGACACACTTATCGCCATGCGCGTCAAGCCCGTGACCACCGATCAGGCCATTCTTGACAGCTACTACGCAGAGTTACAACAGGTTGACGGCTGGTTAGCCGATGCGCGTTCGTTGTTGCAGCAGGTGCAGGGCAGCTCCGGCACGACCGCCAGCGACGTGGGTAATGCCGTCGCTTTTGTGCTCCTTCAGGGCAAAATTTCCAGCAGCGAACCGCCGAGCATCGTTCAGCAGGAAGGCGCAAGCAGCATTGTTGTAGGAACCAACAGCAATCCGATGGCGTTGCAAATTGACGTGGGTCGCGCCCTGGCAGAGGGCGTCAGTGCTAACGACGTCAACGGCCTGATCCAGACATTGGAGAATCGACGGGAAGCCACTATTGAGCGAATCAGCAACCTTCAGACCACCATCAGTGGAGGGGACGCGCCCGAGAATGAGATAGTAGTCGATTATTCGCAATTGGAACAGCAGATTACAGCAATTGAAGAGGAGATTAGCGCTCTCGAAAGTGAGGTTGAAGCCCAGACAGCGCTGCGACAGGATTTACAGCAGGCGCGTGATCGTAGCTGGGACACCTATCAGGTCCTGGTGGGGAGACAGGTAGAAGAGGAGATTACCAGTGGCTCGCCAGCGGCAGAAGTCCGGATCGCCGACCTGGCTGTCGTGCCCACCGAACCGGTCGGTAGAGGCGTCATCAGAAACACTCTCCTCGCAGGAACAGTCGCTTTCATGTTTGCCATTGGCGTGATACTTCTTGTAGACTGGTGGACATGGGACCAGCCAGCGATAGGAGAACAGGAACCAGTACCGCAATCGGGTATGCAAGAGAGCGATTCAGACAGCATTGGCATGGAGAAAGGTGCAGAACAGCCACCTGGCTCCAGACAGCTTTCAAATCCCACCACGTAGGGCGGAGAGACCGGGCGTCACCTGTGTCATAATAAAAGACGAGTATGTCTCCCCAGAGCAAGCCTCTGTCTTCTTAAGCAGACCGTTGTGCAGGCCGCTGCTGACAGAAACCGGATTGTGTCGTTTGATGCCGGACACATGAGACGGCAATTTGCCAAGGTAATGGGAGTCCCGCGCGTCGTGCTGCAACGTGACAGGGCGTCGGTCACGTTACCAACATACAGAAATCGGGTATAATTAGTACTCAGGTTATATTCCAGTCTAACCCTGTAAGAGCTGGGATGCGTTGTCTAGACTGTGCAGGACGCATTCAGTTTCAGTTATCAAATGCTTGAAAGAGATAAGCCAGATCACTAATCCTATGAAGCGAACGTTTGTACAGAGATTACGGAATCGGCACTTCTTTGCGCTTGATTTGATACTTTTGGTTTTTGCAGCCTATTTCAGCTTCGTACTTCGTCTGGAGTCACTGGAGCTAAGCAACTTCTGGCCCAGTTATCTCATCTTTGCCCTGTCCGCGACAATGCTCATTCCCCTGGTCTTCCGCTCCACAGGCATTTACTCGCGCTATTGGCGCTATGCCTCAGTTGACGAACTCCTCAGGCTTTCCGGAGCAGTAGCCATTGGCAGTATTTTGGCGGGATTCTTAACCTGGCTGATTGTCCCGGCACTTGATGGCAATTACGTTTTTCCTCGCTCTATTCCGTTCATTTTTCTACTGTTGGCGCTCATTGTCACAGCTGCGCCACGCCTCGGTATTCGAGTTATCTCGCGTTATCGGCATCATAGCAGCAGCAGCAATCCGTACAAAGTTGCAGCGATTATGGGCGCCGGAGATGCCGGCGCTATCATCGTCCGCGAACTCAAAAACAACCCGCAGCTGGGTATTGAAGTCGCCGGCTTCCTCGACGATGATCCGGCGAAACATGACATGCAAATCCACGGCATCCCGGTCCTTGGCGACCGTTATGACATTCCCCGCGTGGTTCGCAACTACAACGTCAGCCAGATTATCATTGCCATGCCCACCGCTCCGGGAATGGAAATTCGCGATGTGGTCTCAATCTGCGAGAAGGCTGGCGTGCAGACGAAGATCATTCCCGGGCTCTACGAGCTTCTCCAGGGCAGCGTGAGTATTAACCAGTTGCGCGATGTTGACATTGAAGACCTGTTACGGCGCGAGCCGATCAAAACCGACACCGCTGCCGTCGAACAGTTCCTACGCGACAAACGTGTATTGATAACGGGCGCAGGCGGCTCGATTGGCAGCGAGCTCTGCCGGCAGATCGTTCGCTGCAGACCGCGGCAGATGGTGTTGCTGGGACACGGTGAAAACTCAATCTTCGAGATCTTCCATGAGCTTCGAGCGAAACTGCCGGAGGGCATAACGATCACGCCGGTGATTGCCGACATCCGTTTTCCGGCCCGAATGCGCTCAATTTTCGAACAATACAGGCCGCAGATCGTCTTCCACGCTGCTGCCCACAAACACGTCCCACTCATGGAAGAGAACCCGCTCGAGGCTGTGTCCAATAATGTGCTGGGCACGAAGTATGTGCTGGACGCCGCTAAAGCGACCAACGTCGAGCAATTCATCATGGTCTCGACGGATAAGGCAGTGAATCCGACGAGTATCATGGGCAGCACCAAGCGTGTTTCAGAACTGCTGGTGCATCAGGCAGCCCGCGAAACCAGCAAGCGCTACGTGACGGTTCGCTTTGGAAACGTCCTGGGCAGCAGGGGCAGCGTTATTCTCACATTCAAGCGCCAGATTGCCCAGGGTGGTCCCGTGACCGTTACTCATCCCGAAATGAAGCGCTACTTCATGACGATTCCCGAAGCCGTTCAATTGCTTCTGCAGGCTGCTGTCTTAGGCACGGGCGGCGAAGTTTTCATGCTGGAAATGGGCAAGCCGGTGAAAATTGTCGACCTGGCCCGTGATCTTATTGAGTTGTCCGGCCTGGACGTTGGACGGGATATCGAGATCGAGTTCATCGGGACGCGCCCGGGTGAAAAACTGTTTGAGGAACTGTTTGCTGATGGCGAGAAGTACATGCACACGGAGCAC
This sequence comes from Candidatus Sulfomarinibacteraceae bacterium, assembly GCA_035464315.1. GTDB lineage: Bacteria > Chloroflexota > Anaerolineae > Promineifilales > Promineifilaceae > JAAYYY01. Next base: position 28,084 of record DATHSI010000069.1, on the reverse strand, counting down.
GAGCAGATACTCAACGCCTCCAACACCAGTTCCTTCGTGCCGCCACAACTTCAGAACAGCATCTGCAAGCTGGCAGAAGCTGTCGATAATGAGAGCAAACAGGCCGTTCTGGAAACACTGTTTGAGCTGGTGCCGGAGTATAGCGTCAATGGCGACCATTCCCCGGACGTCAAAACCAACGCCTCAGACTCCCCCGTCCTCTTAACGCATCAGCACGCAGATAACAACAAGCAGTAGGAGCCTACTTACCAGCCCCTATTCCTCTAAACCCCGCAAATGCGCCCCCACGCTCCCTGCGCCGGCGGTGATCTCGTGTTCATGCTGGCTGACCAGCTCGCGGCGCAAGACCTTGCCGATGAAGCTGCGCGGGAATTCCTTGACAAAGATGACCAGGCGCGGCGTCTGGTTATCTGGTAGGCGGCGGCGAGCAAAGGCCATGATTGTGCTCGCGGGCACGTCTACGCCCTCCTTCAGCTGCACGAAGGCGATGGGTTGGTTGGCGATTGCTACCACGACCACCTCCTGCACCTCAGGCAACTCGTAAATAACCTCCTCCACATCGCGTGGGAAGGCAGGCGTCGCCTCATCCACCTGCCACATGTCTTGCCGCCGGCTGATAATCTGAAAATAGCCATCCTCATCCATGCGCGCCACATCTCCTGTACGCAGCCATCCGTCGTCGTCCAGCACCTGCCGCGTGGCTTCCTCGTCGCGCCAGTACCCCTGCATCACCTGCGGACCGCGCACCATCAGCTCGCCGAACTGGCCCGCGGGCAGCGGCAAAGGGATGCCCGTGCGCAGATCCACGATGCGCGCCTCCGTATTGGGCAGCGGCAGGCCAATTGTGCCTGTCTTGTCCTGGCCAAACACAGGATTGGCGTGCGTCACCGGCCCCGCCTCGCTCAACCCGTAGCCCTCGACCAGCCGCGCTTTGGTCAGCTTCTCAAATGCTTCCTTGACCTCGATGGGCAGCGGCGCTGCGCCGCTGATGCAAGCGTTGATCGACTGCACGTCGAAGCGCCGCACACCGGGATAATTGTTGATGGCCATGTACATGGAGGGCACCCCTGGAAACAGCGAGGGACGATAACGCTTGATGTGCGCCAGTACTTCCCGGGTTTCAAAGCGCGGCAGAAGAATCATGCTCGCGCCCATGCTGACAGCAACATTCATGGCCGCCGTCATGCCGTAGACGTGACTGAAAGGCACCACACAGAGCACGACCTCCGCTCCGTCACGGGCCTGCGGGAGCCACGCTCGTGTTTGCACCGTATTGGCCATAAGGTTGCCGTGCGTCAGCGTCACGCCCTTCGGCCGCGCCGTCGTGCCACCTGTATACTGAATGACAGCGACGTCTTCCGGGGACGGTTCGTCCCCTGTAAACATCGTAGGCCATTTTCGCAACCAGCGCCACCAGCGCTCATCCGGCCCCTCGGCAGGTATCCGCAACCGTTGCTTGCGATGGCGCCAGCGGTAAAGCAGACGGCGCAGGAGAGGCATATAGTCGTCCAGACCACAATAGATAACGTGGCGCACTCTGCTCTGCGACCGGATCTCCCGCGCCATCTCCTGATAGCCATCCAGCGTCACCAGCAGTTCGGCGCCCGAATTTTGCGCCTGGCGCACGATCTCCTCGCGACGGGCCAACGGATTACTGGTGACTACGATGGCTCCCAGGCGCAGGGCGCCATAATAGGCGACGACGAAGTGGGGCACGTTGGGCAGCAACAACATCACACGCGTTCCCTTGTCCACGCCCAGCGCCCGCAACCCGTTGGCGAAGCGGGCTACCTGGCTGTGAAGCTGTCCGTAACGCACCGTACGTCCCGCATACTGCAGGGCCGGGCGCTGGGGAAAGCGGCGCGCCGCGCGATCCAGGAGGCGTGTCAGCGACAATCGCGGTATGTCCAGGGTGTGCGGCACGCCAGACTCATAATGAAACAACCACGGTCGCTCAGCCAGCAGACCGCTATGCGCTGCGCGCAGCCCGTCGTCCCGCTGCCGCGCAGCTCGCCAGCGAATGTGCTGATCACCGGCTGTGTCAGCTTCGATGAAGCGCTCGATGCAGCGGTTCACAGCATCGCGACGTTCGATCATCACCATGTGCGCCGAGGCGCCCACGTTCACGTCGTCAGCGCCGGGCACACGCTCGCTGACCTGGGCGAAGGAGGCCTGAGGAAAAACGCGATCGCGCTCGCCGCGGATGACCATCGTCGGCGGCTGCAGTTGCTCAAATTTGTCCCAACCGCGCCACGACTTCAGGCTTTGGTGGAACATACGACGCAGGGCGGGCAACGCGGCATCTACGAACCCGCGCACGACAGGCTGCAGCGTCCGCAGCACGGGGGGAGGCAAACGAAAGGCAAGGCGATAAGGCCAGATCAGCCGAAACTCCCCCGCTGTGGCAATAAGGACGAGGCGGCTCACACGCTCTGGATGCTGTAAGGCGAAGTCCACGGCAATCGCGCCGCCAAAAGAGTGCCCCACCAACACCACCGGTTCCGTTACCCCTCGCGCCTCCAGAAGCGCGTGCAGATCGCCCACCAACGCCGGCATGTCGAAGCTGGGGGCGTCTTGGCTGGAGCGACCGTGTCCCCGCAAATCGGGCGCCAGCACATGATTGCGCTCAGCGAAGGCTTTGATCTGGTATTGCCATTGGGTGGCGTTTCCGCCAAAGCCATGCACGAAGAGCAGCGTCTGGTGCGGCTGCTGAGGCAAGACTTCGATAAGGCTCAGCGACACGCCAGGCGCAACGGCGACTTCCTCGCGATAAAGTTCAAGATCGAGCTGCATATCAGGTTAAGAAACGCTGGACACTGGTCAATGAACCCGCTCGCGCAGGTTACTCTGCACGACGCGAAGATCGTGGTCAATTGCCTGCAGATGTTGCACCAGATAATGCAGAGCGCGGTGCACACCCTTTGTTGGTCGTGGAAAACCCATTTCGTGCAGACCCAGCACAAACTGGCCCTCCTTCCGCCGCCGGATGGCAATGCCAATACGTTGGGGCAGTGGTTCCTCCTCCACATGGGTATCGACGAGCAACGCCTCATACTCTTTCGAGCGAAACACGCCGATAAAGCGCACAGCCATGCCCTGCTCAGAATATGTCGCCGGTTCAAAACGATCCTGCAGCGCCTGTAAACTCATGGATGAGGCCACAATAAGGTGGGGCATAGACAACTCCTCAGGAAATGGAAAAGCATTGTCCGCGGCAACCTCGTTGCGCTGCCAATGGAAGTAGTGGCAGGTGCGCCCTTGCGCCAGGGCAATGCGCTCGTACTTGGTTCGTATGCGTTGCCCATCTTCAGTCGCATAGGCGGCCGCTGTGCGACTGTTGAAGTAAGGCGACGCCTGTAACTCCTCGGCGATTACCATGGCATATTCGGCGTGATCCGTTGCGACCTCCAGCAACCCCCCTGGTGCGGTTCGGGTGGCGAGTAGGTGCAGAAACCGCTCGTTAATCAGCCGCCGGTGGTGGTGCGCCGCCTTGGGCCAGGGATCGGGGAAGTTTATGAAGACGGCGTTCAGCGCCTGTGGACGGCACAATAGCCACAACACCTGTTGCGCTGTGGCGTGTAGCAAGCGCACGTTGCTCAGGCTCCGGCTGCGCGCTTTGCGCACCGCCTTCCGTAGAGAGGGCTGTGAAATCTCCACACCGACCACATTCACATCTGAATGCGCTGCCGCCAGGTTAAACAGAAATTCCCCGTTGCCAAATCCGATCTCCATCCACAGCGGCGCCTGTCTGGCGAACAACTCTTCCCACGGTGTAGGCCAGGGAAGCCAGCGTCCTTCCAGGTAATCGACAGTTGTGAGTGATGCGTATCGTGACATACGCACATTATAGGATAGGCTGCTGCTTTTCAACAGCCAAAAGCGGTGATGCGCCCTTGCCGGTCGTAAAGAGCGACTCCCTGCGCCCGTTTGCCGCCGGGCGCAGAATAAGACACAATACCGTGTTTGGTTCTTAACACCTGGGGTTGTCAGTGCGCAGAACAATTCGCATCATCGGAGCGCCCATGGACCTGGGCCAGAATCGCCGGGGCGTGGACATGGGTCCCAGCGCCGTGCGCTATGCTGGATTGCAGGCTCGCCTGGCCCGCCTGAACTACAATATACACGATATGGGCAACGTGCAGGTGCCCAACCCCGAGGAGGAGGTTGCAGAGGGCCATATGCGCCGTCTGCGCGCCGTGGCCACCACCTGTGGCATCATATACCAACGGGCGCGACAATGCGTCGCACAGGGCGATTTTGGCGTATATCTGGGCGGCGATCACAGCATCAGCATTGGCACTGTCGCCGCCGCGGCTTACAAGGGGACAGTGGGCGTGCTGTGGGTCGACGCCCACGGCGACTTCAACACCATGGAGACCTCACCCAGCGGCAACATCCATGGCATGCCCCTGGCAGCACTCATCGGCGAAGGCGCACCTGAATTAGTCAATGTCGGCTTTCCCGGACCCAAACTGCATCCGGCGCACGTAGTGCTCATCGGCCTCCGCGACCTGGACCCTGAAGAGCGAGAAAGGCTGTTGCGTAGTAACATTCGGGTCTATACCATGCGCCACGTAGACGAACTAGGCATGGCCACCGTAGCCCGCGACGCCCTTGCGCACCTGCAACATCTGCCGCGCTTACACGTCAGCCTGGATATGGACAGCCTGGAGCCCGAAGAAGCGCGTGGTGTGGGCACACCTGTGCCGGGCGGTCTGACCTACCGCGAAGCGCACCTGCTCATGGAAATCCTGGGCGATTCGGAGCGCGTGCAATCGGTCGACGTCGTGGAGGTAAATCCCATTCTGGACGACGGCAATCGCACTGCTGAACTGGCCGTAGAATTGGTAGCCTCCCTCCTGGGACAGCGAATTCTCTAGCATCCAGCGCCTGCCGCCGCTTGCGGTAAGCGTTTCCTATGCCATGTTGAGAAAAGCGTGGTAACGTGACGGAACGACTGGGCGTAGCCGGGCCCTTGCCCGACAGTCCAGAAACAAAATCAGCACCATCGGAGTATTGTCATGTCAGCCATGATGGGCGGCCTCGAAGCCGAAGCCTATGATCGCCAGTATGGCGACCGCGAGCTATTAGAGCGCATCGCTCACTACTTTAGCGACCACAAACGCAAGCTGCTATACGTTGCCCTGGCCACTATGGTAATGGCCGGCATGGGCGCCGCCCTTCCCATCATCGTCTCTAACGGGGTAGAGGTCGTCACCAATCCGAGCAGCCGTGATCTGCTGCCGGTGCTTATCGTCATCGTCTTTATCGTCGGCGTGGGCTACTGGGCGTCAAACTGGGTTCGCCGCCGCCTGACGGTGCAAATCGTCGCCGACGTCATCCTGGACATGCGGCGTGGCGCCTTCTCCGCTGCTGCCAACCAGGATCTCTCCTTCTACGACGAGTTTAGCTCAGGGCGCGTGGTCAGCCGCATCACCAGCGACACGGAGGAATTTGCCCAGGTCGTCCTGCTCACCAATGACGTAATCAACCAGATCTTCACCTCGCTGATCCTGCTTACCGTGCTCTTCACCTATGAGTGGCGATTGACGTTGGCTGTGCTGGCCATGGTGCCCTTCGTAGCCATGGTGGCCCTCTCATTCCGGCGCTGGGCGCGCCGTGTAACGCAGCAGGGGGCCAGGGCCATGGGGGAAGTCAACAAGGCAATTCAGGAGTCAGTAACCGGCATCAGCGTAGCCAAGAACTTCCGGCAAGAGTCTGCCATCTACGAAGAATTTCTCGACGTCAATAACGAATCATACGATATCAACCTCCGCCGCGGATTCGTGCTGGCCAACATCTTTCCCACCCTGAACGCCATGTCCGGCCTGGCCACAGCCGCTTTGCTCTACTTCGGCGGTCGGGCGGCTGTCGTGGGCCTGATCAGCATCAGCGCCTGGTATCTGTTCATGGCCAGCGTGGACCGTTTCTGGTTCCCTGTGATCAACATTTCCGCTTTCTGGAGCCAGTTCCAGGCCGGCCTATCGGCGGCAGAGCGCGTGTTCGCCCTGATGGACGTCGAGCCCAGCGTCGTACAGAAGACGGCGCAGCCGGTCACTTCCCTGGTGGGTGATATCACCTTCGAGAACGTGGACTTTCGCTATTCAGAACAAGAGCAGGTGCTGGAAGATTTCTCCTTGCACATTCCCGCAGGCCAGAGTGTAGCGTTGGTAGGCCATACCGGCGCAGGAAAATCCAGCATCATCAAACTTATCGCCCGCTTCTACGAATTCCAAAGTGGACGCATCTGCATCGATGGCGTCGACATACGTGAGTTTGATCTGACCCAGTACCGGGAAGAATTGGGCATTGTCTCGCAGGTTCCCTTTCTGTTCTCTGAGACGGTCATAGAAAACATTCGCTATGGTAACCCGCGCGCAACCGACGGGGAGATAGAGGCAATGGCCCGGCGCATTGGGGATGGCGAGTGGTTGGAGACCCTGCCGAGCGGATTGTATAGCGAAGTGGGCGAGAGAGGCGCGCGCCTCTCTATGGGTCAGCGGCAGCTTGTGGCCCTGGTGCGAGTGCTGATCCAGGAACCGAGTATCTTCATTCTCGATGAGGCCACAGCCAGCGTCGATCCTTTCACAGAATCCCAGATTCAGGAAGCGCTGGAGCTGATCATGGGCAACACAACGGCCATCATCATTGCCCATCGCCTCTCGACGGTGCGCAACGCCGACCGCATCATTGTGCTGCAAGAGGGAAAAATCATCGAAGAAGGGAGCCACGTACAGTTACTGGAACATGGCGGGCATTACGCCGAACTGTACGACACCTACTTCCGCCACCAGTCGCTGGAGTATATCGAGCGAGAGGAGAGTCACTACCTGAAGTCCCTGAAGGAACATGCCGAGTAGGCCAGAAACGCTTCTCAACTAGAGACAGGGGTTCTACTGCTGGTAGGTAATGAAGTCTGCGGCAACCCACCCTTCGTTGCCGCTGGGGGCTCGGACCCTTTGCCATTCCACGTCATCGACCGTCTGCTGCTCGCCCAATAGGGTGAGCTGCGCGCCGTCCGCCAGTAGCTCCAGCTCCACCGTGCTGCCGGGTTCGGGCCGCAGATACAGTCCAACCTCGCTGTCTACAATGGCCACCGGCACCGGCGTGGGCGTGGTCGTCGGCGTGACTGCCACGGTAGGCGTCCCTGTCGCTGCCTCCACCTGCGGTGCGCTTGTCGCCGCCTCAGTTGTTTCGGCCGGAGCCTGCACCTCTATGCCCTCAGCCCCCGCAGTCTCCGTAGCGGTTGGCGTGGCTGTGACCTCCGATGTTCGGGGTGTTTCCGTGGCCTCAGGATCAAGCGTCGTCCCCGGCTCCGGTTCCGTAGACAGCATATCCTCAGGCGCCAGGCTCAAACCGTACACGCCAAAGAGAATAAGGGCCAGAATACCAAACACGGCTGCGCGGAAGAATGCGACTTGCATGGTGCGCCGCGTTTCCTGTCTTCCCACCCCGTAAGCTGCGGTGGGGATGCTTCCGCGCGCCTGCAATCCAGACACAATGGCCGCGATGGCCGCAATTATAAAGAAGACGCCCAGCAGTAATATGGCAATATTCAACAATGCCATCAGCTCTCTTTCTCCTGATTATACAAGCTTTCCTGGCTCGACGATCTCTCCTGATTCAAGCGGTCTTTGGCCTCTTGCCACAATCGCTCCATCGTCTCCAGATCGGCCTCCTGAAGGTCGATCCCGCGTGTCGTAGCCAACGACTCCAGCAGTTGGAAGCGGGCGCGAAATCGTAAATTCGCCCTGCGCAGCGCGCTTTCCGCATCCAGGCCCAGCCATCGGGCGAGATTGACCACAGCGAATAGAACGTCGCCCAGCTCGGCCTCCTGTTCCTGCACAGTCGACGCCGCCGCCAACTCATCGATCTCCTCCTGCACCTTGGCTACGACACCCTCTACGTTTGGCCAGTCAAAGCCCACCCGCCGCACGCGCTTCTGCATTTTCTGTGAATAGCTGAGCGCAGCAAGCGTGCGCGGAATATTATCAAGTATGGAATGAGACTCCGACCGCCCCTTCTCTCGCGCCTTTATGGCCTCCCAATTGGCCACAACATCCTCGCTGTCCTCAACCTGCCAGTCGTCCCACACGTGCGGATGTCGCCGCCGGATTTTGGTGTATATGCCTGATATGACATCGCCAAGGCGGAATAGTTCTTCCTCCCGCGCCATCTGCACCTGCATGACTATGTGAAAAAGAAGATCGCCCAGTTCCTCCTGCAGGCGCTGCGGATCCTCAAGATCCAGCGCCTCCAGCACTTCGCTCATCTCCTCCAGAAAATCCCCGCGCAGGCTTTGTGGCGTCTGCTCTTGATCCCACGGGCAGCCCTGTGGCCCACGGAGCATGGCCACATCCTCGGCCAACGCGGGCAGCGAACTGGGGGATAGACGCGGCGGCACATAGAGAGCGGTTAGATGCTCTATCTGCTCGCTGCGATCGATCTTATATAACGCTAATCTTTCCACATATTGCTGCGCAGTCCCCGCCGCATGCACCAGAGCGACAGTGTGCTCATCTGGATATACGGCCATGAGTGCCAGCTTTAGCTCATTGGCCAACAGGCGACTGTACACCTGCCCAAGCAAAAGTGGATAGTCTGGATTCACCGGCGGATGATTATAGCCAGCGAGCGTGATTGCATCAAATAGCTGCAATCCGTTGAGCGCATCTAGTTGTAGTGCCGCCAGCGTGGGCTCTACAAAGCTGACGCCCTGGGTCACGCCAACCGGAATACCTGCGTCGCCGGCTGCTTCGATGATAGCCTGGGTGGTCGCCTCCCCTACCGTAGGATCCCCAGGCACAGCGTATAGAACGTGCTGCGCCGCGCGCGCCTGCTCCACAATCTCATCCGTGATGCGCCGGTAGACGGACGAAAAATCACTTTCCGCCTCATAGACATGATCGAAGCTGCGCCATTGCACCTCCGGCGGTAAGTTGTCTACCGCCGGGTGATGGGCCGTGCGCAGAAAGACAACATCGGCTGCCTTTAGCAACTGCCAGGCGCGCCGCGTCACCAGATCCGCCGGCCCCGGCCCAAGGCCCACAATTGCGATGGAACCGATTGCCGCATCACTCATACATCCACCCAAAAAAGAAAAGGGCGAGCTCAACAGTCTCGCCCATTTTGAACGGGCAACGCACGCAGCAGGGTGCGCAACACGTCCAACAGATTCAATTTCCGCCGGCAATTAACGCTTGGTATACGTCGGCGCCTTGCGAGCCCGCTTGAGGCCAGGCTTTTTACGTTCCTTGACGCGCGGATCGCGAGTCAGGTGTCCGTTGTCGCGCAGCACACCGCGCAGATTCTCGTCATATTCCACGAGGGCGCGGGCCAGGCCCAGGCGAACTGAGTCGCGCTGCCCCGTAATGCCGCCGCCTTCTACCAGCACGGTCACCGACATCTGACCCATAAGATCTGTATCACTCAGGGGCCCAGACAGGATCTCATAATCACCAAAGCGCGGGAAAAAGTCCTTCACGTCTTTGTCGTTTACAATAAAGACCGGGCTGTCGCTGGCTTCGGGGTAGATGCGCACGCGGGCCGAAGACCGTTTCCGGCGTCCAATGCCCTCGTAATAACGTACTTCTTCTAATGTTTCGGGTAGTTCCATCCTCTCCGTCTCCTAAAACTCCAACGGTTCAGGCTGCTGGGCCTGGTGTGGATGTTCCGGACCAGCATACACCTTTAGTTTCTTGATCATCTTGCGGCCAAGTACATTCTTGGGCAACATGCCCTTGACGGCAGACATAATGACGCGTTCCGGATTCTTCTCCAGTTGCTCGCGCAGCGTTCGTACTGTCATACCGCCAATGTAACCAGAATGTCTATAGTACTTTTTCTGGTCCATGCGCTGGCCAGTTGTGTGAATCTTCTCGGCATTGACGACGATTACATAATCGCCTGTATCCACCGAAGGATTATAGATCGGTTTATGTTTGCCGCGCAAAACGGCTGCGATCTGTGACGCCAGCCGGCCAAGGGTCTGGCCTTCGGCATCGACCACAAACCAATTGCGCTCGACATCCTCTTCTTTCGTCCAATAAGTCTTCATTCTAACATCTCCAATATGGCCTTCATCAATCGTATGACACCGAATGCAGGCAAAGTCCCTGTGGTGGCGCCGTCGCTGCCGATCGGCTGCGATCGCAAGCCTCGAAGGCGCTGACAAAGCCGTCTACGGTCCACGCCCCCCTGCCAACAGCCGCCAGGCTACCAACGATGCTGCGTACCATGCGATAAAGAAAAGCATTTCCCTCTATACAAAAAACGAGCATTTCATCCTGGCGTTGCCACTCAGCGCGAAAAATCTCGCGAACGGTGACCTCACCCTGAGGCGGCTGGCCAAACGTGGCAAAGTCATGAACGCCTACAAGATGTCGGGCCGCTTCATTCATATGAGCCACGTTCAGCGGACGCCGCACGTACCAGCTATAGAGCCGGTGCAGCGGGTTGCGCGTCGCTGCATTATAAAGGTAATAGCGATACGCTCGGCGCCGGGCGTCATAACGCGGATGAAAATCTGGATCCGACTCCGAGAGGCTGAGGAGAGCGATATCGGCCGGTAAGCTGGCGTTCACAGCACGCTGCAGGCTGTCTACATCGTGCCGCCAGGCCAACTCGAAACTTATGATCTGGCCCCGGGCGTGAACGCCGCTGTCCGTGCGGCCTGCCGCCGTAACAGTCACACCATCGGAGGCCAGCCGGCTAATCGCATGTTCCAGTTCCTGCTGAACAGTCGGCTGCATCGCGACCTGGCGCTGAAACCCACAGTAAGCGGTTCCGTCATAGGCTACTGTCGCCCGATAACGTCGCGTTACGACCGCGTCACTCAGTCCTAGTCCTCCTCTACCAACATAATCATCGCCATTTTGGCCGCATCGCCAGGACGATGACCCATCTTAATGATGCGTGTGTAGCCGCCTGGTCGATCCATGTAGCGTGGCGCTACTTCGTCAAACAGCTTCTTGATGGCGTCCACTTCGGTTCGGAATCCTTCTTCGTCCTCAACCACGCGTTTACGAGCCATGCGCGAAGACACGATGCGGCGCGCATGCACCACATCAGCGGGTTCTTCTTTGGCCAATCCTCGTTTTGCCAGCGTAATCACCCGCTCCGCCGCCGGTCGCAGCATGCGGGCTTTTGCTTCGGTCGTAATCAGTCGCTCGTGACAGATCAGGTCGGCAATCATGTTGCGGCGCAGGGCCTTGCGATGAGCCGAATCCCGTCCCAGTCTGCGACCGTGAACTCTATGTCGCATCGTAATTCCTCGTCAATACACTTACTCAATTCGTTATCGGTTCCGCAGCGCCCCCTTGCCGCCAGAGCGACCGTGCGCGCTGTTCCACATTAAAGCGGCGGAGGTTAAGCCTCCTCCTCTTCCTCTTCTTCGTCGTCTTCTTCGTCAAGGAAACCTTTGACTTTCAACTGCCGCTTCAACTCCTCCAACGATTTTTCGCCGAAGTTACGGATGGCAAGCATCGTTTCCTCGCCGCGCTCCAGCATGTCCAACATCTCGCCCACCTTGGTGATACCGGTGCGCTTCAAGGAGTTGAACACACGCACGCTCAGATCAAGCTGCTCAATAGGCGTGTCGTAGATCTCGTTGGGAATGGCCTCTTCCTCTTCTTCCTCCTCAACGGGAAGGAAAGTTTCTTCGGTGATGCCGCCCAACGGGCGCAGGTATTGCACCATGATCTGCGCAGCCTGGGCCAGTGAATCCTCCGGGCGGATTGTACCGTCCGTCCAGATCTCCATGACAACACGGTCATAATCGGCGGCTTGTCCCACGCGTGTCTTTTCGACCTCGTAGCCAACGCGGCGGATGGGACTATAGATCGCATCAACAGGCAACTCGCCAATCGGCAAACGACCACGCTCCTCGGCCGGTGAATAACCGCGCCCCGCCTCCACCGTCATTTCCACTTCCAGGAATGCATCGTCGCTATCGACGGTGAACAGGTACAGGTCCGGGTTTATCAGTTCGACCTCCGGCGGCAGAATGAGATCCGCGCCGGTGACCACGCCAGCGCCCTGAACTTCGAGCCGGACGCGGGCGGACTCAACGTCGTGCAGTTTGAAGCGCAACTGCTTGACGTGCAAGATAAGTTGCATCATGTCTTCGCGCACGTGTGGAATTGGCGAGAATTCATGCGGTACATCGGTGACGCGAATGGACGTTACAGCCGCGCCAGGCAACGAGGCCAACAGCACGCGGCGGAGCGAATTGCCAATCGTGGTACCATAGCCCCGCTCCAGGGGCCCGACGATGAAACGCCCGTATTCCTGCGTCATCGCTGTGCTTTCAATTTTAGGTAAAACAAGGTTAGTGATAGCCAACGCAACAACCTCCCATGTTACTGAACGTAAATACTCAGAACGGCTAGATATTAACGGGAGTAGTACTCAACGATCAGCTGCTCATTAAGCGTTACGTCGATATCCTCACGCTCAGGCAACTGTAGTACTTTGGCCGACATATCCTTAGCATTCAACGACAACCAACGCGGCACCTGACGCTCGTCCAGCGTCTGGCGGCGCTCCTTCCAATACGTCTTTGGCAGGCTCTCGCGTCGAACCGATATTTCGTCGCCAGGCTTCACGGACGCCGATGCAATGTCCGTCTTGCGGCCATTCAAAATGATGTGCCCGTGATTAACCAATTGGCGTGCCTGCGCCCGCGAATCGGCCCACCCCAGACGGTAGACTGCGTTGTCTAGCCGTGTCTCTAGCTGTCGCAATAAGTTGTGCCCAGTCAGGCCAGATTGCTGTGTCGCCTTGTCGAAATAATTGCTGAATTGGCGTTCCAGCACACCATAAATGCGACGCGCCTTCTGCTTTTCGCGCAGCTGTAGTAAATAATCGGATGCACGGCCGCGGCGGAATTGCTTCTCACGCCCATGCTGACCCGGCGGATAAGAACGGCGCTCAATGGCGCACTTGGGGGTCATACAACGCGACCCCTTCAAGAACAGCTTCTCGCCCTCGCGGCGACAAAGCTTACATACTGGTCCTGTGTATCTTGCCAACTTAACCTCCTCGGTTTCCAGAGCTCAACAAGAGGTTTACAGGCTTGGCAACCCGTCGTCCCTCTCTCGCATGATAATCTATAGGTTTACTGGTCTACTTGTTTCTTAGTGTATTGGTGTATTTGTCTATTGGTCTACTGGTGTATTGGCTAACTGAACTGTAATCAAATCAGCAAACCAATATACCAATGAACTAATACACGAATATACCGCTACACTCTCCGCTTTTTTGGCGGGCGACAGCCGTTATGAGGCACCGGTGTCGCGTCTGCAATGGAACGCACCTTGATGCCCGACGACTGTAAGGAGCGAATTGCTGCCTCACGGCCGGGACCCGGTCCCTTCACCACCACGTCAAGTTCCTGCATACCGTGATCCTGTGCCTGACGCGCAGCATTTGCGGCAGCCAGGCGGGCGGCGTACGGCGTGCTCTTACGCGATCCCTTGAAGCCAGACGTCCCGGCGCTGGCCCAGCACAGCGTGTTGCCCTGCATATCGGTGATAGTCACGATCGTGTTGTTGAAGGTGGCATGGATGAAGGCCATTCCCTCGGGCACCATCCTCGTGATCTTTCGTCGTTGTTGACGTCTCCGTCCCATACTCTCTCCTCTTACTTCTTAGCGCCTCTACGGCGACCACGTCCGGCAACTGTCTTCTTGGGACCCTTGCGCGTGCGAGCATTTGTCCTCGTCCGCTGGCCGCGCACCGGCAGCCCGCGACGATGGCGCAGGCCACGATAGCACCCAATTTCCGTCAGGCGCTTGATGTTCATGGCCACCTCGCGGCGCAAATCACCCTCTACCTTATATTCGCCGTCGATAATCTCGCGCAGGCGGGACACTTCCGAGTCGGTCAGGTCCCGGACGCGCGTCATGGGATCGACGTTGGCCTTTTCCAGAATTTCCTGGCTGCGGCTGCGACCGATACCATAAATGTAGGTCAGGCTGACCTCCACCTGCTTATTCCTTGGTATGTCAATACCTGCAATACGTGCCATAATTACCTCTTATTACTCTATCCCTGGCGCTGCTTGTGATTAGGATTTTCACAGATCACGCGCACGACGCCCTTCCGTCGAACAATTTTGCACTTTGGACAACGCCGCTTTACAGATGATGAAACTTTCATCGTTAGCACCTCGCACACTAAACAGACGAGTCGCGATGCGCGGTCACCTGACCGCTCGCACTCGTCTGATCTTTGCCTACAACAACGTTAAGATTTCCGCGCCGTTATCCGTAACGGCCACGGTATGCTCACAGTGAGCGGTTAGTTTGCCATCTTTTGCCACAACTGTCCACTGATCAGGCAATGTTATTACATCCTTCTTACCTTGCAATACCATGGGCTCGATGGCATAGGTCATACCCGAACGAAGCCTGGGCCCCCGGTTTGGCCGGCCATAGTTAGGGACATGCGGGTCTTCGTGCATCGTGCGGCCCACTCCGTGTCCACCATAACCGCGCACCACATTATACCCCTTGTCCTCTACATAATTCTGTATCGCCGCCGAAATATCACCAATGCGATTCCCAGCGACAGAGTGCTCGATCCCGATCTCCAGCGCCCGGTTGGTCACTTCGAGCAGTCGATCTACCTCCGAGCTGGTACGACCGATGCCCATGCTGATCGCAGCGTCACCAATATACCCTTTGTACAGGCTGCCACAGTCCACCGACAGCAGGTCGCCCTCTTCCAGCCGGCGCGCGCCAGGAATGCCGTGCACCAACTCTTCGTTAACACAGGCCGTGATCGTCCCGGGAAACGGCGGCGCGCCATTGTCAAAGGTGTAACCCTTGAAGACAGGTTCAGCGTCGTGCTTCTTCAGGATCTGCTCGGCCAGGAAATCAAGTTCCGCCGTGGTGACGCCGGGTGCAGCCGCTTCGCGAATGGCCTGCAGAACCCGGGCCGTGATCCGGCCCGCCTCACGCATCAGGCGCAACTCTTCCCGAGACTTAAGAACGATCATCGCCGTTTTCAATCACCTGCAGCAACTCCTGGTAGACTTCTTCGATCGATTGTTCACCGTCGATCTCTACCAGCAGATCCTGTTCGCGGTAGTAATCTAACAGCGGCGCGGTCTGCTCGAAGTAGACTTCGATGCGCCGGCGCTGTGTTTCCTCCGTATCGTCTTCACGCTGATACAACTTGCCGCCATCGACGTCACAGACGCCCGGTTCTTGCGGCGGATTAAACAGCACGTGATACACACGCCCACAGATGGGGCACGTCCAGCGACCGGACAGGCGCTGAAGCAACACGTCCCTGTCTACATGGATATAGGGGACGACCTTCACTTCTTCTCCCATCTCGGCCAACAGTTCATCCAGCGCGTCAGCCTGGGCAATCGTGCGCGGAAAACCGTCGAAGATCGCGCCCTGTTCTGTGTCAGGGCGCGACAGACGCTCGCGCACCATCTCCACAGTCACCTCGTCTGGAACCAGCTCGCCGGCATCCATGTATTTGCGAGCCAACTGACCCAATTCCGTCTCGTTTTTAAGGTTCTCGCGGAAGAGGTCACCGGTAGAGACCTGGGGCAGCCCCAGGCTCTCCTGTAATCTCTTCGCCTGTGTGCCTTTGCCCGCACCGGGTCCACCCATCAGTACCACATAGGTTGCCATGACCAGCCCTTATCCGATAAACCCTTCGTAATGTCGCATCAACAACTGCGCCTCCAACTGGCGCATGGTGTCGATAACCACACCGACGACAATGATAAGGCCCGCGCCATCAACCACGAGCGCACTTTGCTCCAGGTCAGGGATCTGCAACAGCATCCCCACCAGTTGCATAATACCGGGCAGGATAGCCACGATTCCCAGGAAGACAGCGCCCACCAGGGTGATACGCCGCACAACGGACATGATGTAGCCCTCGGTGCGCCGGCCCGGCCTGATGCCGGGGATAAAGCCTCCCTGGCGCTGCAGCGTCTGTGCCAGATTTTGCTGTTGCACCATTACGTCTGTATAGAAGAACGTAAAGCCAACCACCAGAATGAAGTAGAAGGCCCAGTAGATGAAACTATCCGCCTGGCCAAAGGTGTTACTCACCCAGGTGCCGGCTGTCGTCATGAAGCCCGTACTCTCTGGATTGATAAAGAATTGAGCGATCAAAGCCGGGAAGGTAATCAGCGACTGGGCGAAGATGATGGGAATCATGCCCGCCGTGTTCACCTTCAGCGGAATGTGTGTGCTCTGGCCCTGGTACACCTTGCGACCGCGGACGCGCCGCCCATACTGTACAGGCAAACGTCGCTGTCCTTCCTGAACAACCACGATGACCAGCACAGTGATAATCGTAAGGATGACAAAGGCGATAATAGTAAAGGAGCGCGCGGTGCTGTCCACACCAGGAGCAAACAGCCGCGCCAGGTTTTCGGGAATGGCAGCCACGATTCCACCGAAGATGATCAGGGAGACACCCTGCCCGATACCATCCTCAGTGATCTGCTCGCCTAACCAGATAGCGAACATAGTGCCCGCCGTCATCGCCAGCAACGTCGTCAGAGTGGGCAGAATGTTGGAAGCCGGGCTGAAGCCAAAGAAAGGCATGATCTGGCCCATGTCACCAAGGCTCAGGCCTACGAGACGAATCTGGCCCACTGCTTGCAACAGCGCCAGAGGCACCGTCAGGTAGTACGTTAGCTTGTTAATCTTATTACGACCCTGCTCACCCTCAGAGGCCAATTCTTCCAACTGCGGAACGATGGGGGTCATCAACTGGATGATAATGGACGCCGTAATATAGGGATAAACGCCCATAGCCATGACTGAGAAGTTACGGACGGCGCCGCCCGAAAGCAGATCGAGCATGTCAATGAGACGGTTGCCCGCCCCTTCACCGGCCGTAAAAGCCAGCCAGGCCTGCAAATCAACACCGGGAACAGGGATATTGGCCACCAGCCGATAGATAATCAGCATGAAAATGGTGAACAGTATCCGCCGGCGCAGATCGGGCAGAGCGAAGGCGTTACGAAGTGAGTCAATCATACAAGTTCCTCGTTTGACTTATGTCTACCAACGACCGTACAAAATGGCCGGGTTCGGCCCTTCAGATAAAGGGCGTCACTCAACTGGCAGAACCTCCACCATGCCGCCTGCCTTCTCAATCTTCTCGCGCGCAGACTTGGAAAAGCGGTGCGCCTTCACGGTCAGGGCAACGTCGATCTCACCATCGCCCAGGATGACGATGGGATCCGTCGGTTTCTTTACCAGGCCGACGATAGCCAGAACGACCGGATCGACCTCTGTGCCTTCGTCGAAACCGACTAGCTCGCCAACGTTAACCGGCTTATAGATGATTTTCTTCGGATTCTTAAAGCCGCGCTTAAGCGGTAGTCGCCGCACTAAGGGCAACTGGCCACCTTCAAAATAAGGGGGTACTCCGCCGCCACTACGGGCGTTCTGTCCCTTGGTTCCCCGGCCGGCAGTCTTGCCGTAACCGGAGCCCGTGCCACGACCCACTCGCTTCCGCTTCTTTTTGGACCCGCGGTCCGGGCGCAGATCGTTCAATTTCATCTTACTCTTCCTCTTCCACTTGAACTAAATGGACAACTTTGTTAATCATGCCACGAATCGCCGGCGAATCATTGTGCTCGACCGTCTGGTAAAGCTTGCGAAACCCCAGCGCTTCGATCGTTCTCTTCTGTCGTTTGCTATACCCAATCGCACTTTTCACGTACTTAATGCGCAACCTCTTAGCCATAGTTCCGACTCCAAAACGGCGCGACCTGATTGGGCTCTTTATCCCGATTGCGTGCTTCTTCTTCGATATCCTTCAGGCGATGCAGGCCATTGATCGTAGCCCCGATGACATTCAGCACATTCTGGCTACCCAACGACTTCGACAGAATATCACGGTAACCGGCCGCCTCCAGCACAGGCCGGACGCCGCCGCCGGCAATAATACCGGTGCCGGGCGCCGCCGGCTTCAACAGCACTCGGGCAGCGCCGTGCTCACCAATAATTTCGTGGGGGATGGTGTTCCCCACCATGGCCACCGGCTCCATCTCCTTACGCGCATTGTCCAGCGCTTTGCGGATGGCGTCGGGTACGGACCGCGCTTTGCCAATGCCAAAACCGACACTGCCGCGGTTGTCGCCAACGACGACGACAACGCGGAAGGCAAAGCGGCGCCCACCCTTAATTACCTTGGCCACGCGATTAATATCAATTATGCGCTCATCAAGTTCGGGACGATCATTGTCCCGATACTGCCGTCTTCTTCCCATTCCATTCTCCTTTAAAACTTCAGGCCGCTTTCGCGAGCAGCCTCAGCCACTGCCTTGACCCGCCCGTGGTACGGATAGCCGCCACGGTCGAATACGACCTGACTGATACCAGCCTCAAGCGCGCGCTCCGCCACGACGCGACCGATAACGGCTGCCTGTTCCTTCTTCGTCTTACCCTCAAGCTCCGAGGACAAGTCCGACTCCACCGTAGAGGCAGCCACCAGCGTGTGGCCCACCTGGTCATCAATCACCTGAGCATAGATGTTGCTCAGGCTGCGATAGACATTCAGTCGCGGACGCTCGGCTGTTCCTGAAATTTTGGCACGGATACGGCGGTGACGGCGCTTACGTGCTTCACGACTCTCAGCAGTCATAAGTACCTCTCACTGTTAAACCTTACCCGCTTTACCGGCCTTACGGCGAATGTACTCACCTTCGTAGCGAATACCTTTGCCCTTGTAAGGCTCGGGGGGTCTAGTCTTTCTAATTTTTGCACTAATCTCACCAACTACCTGTTTGTCGGCGCCGGACACGATAATCGTTTTGCCTCGATCCTCGACGGTGAACGAAACCAGCTCCGGGGGCTCAAACTCCACAGGATGGGAATAGCCCACGTTCAACACTAGCTTCTTGCCGCTGACGTCGGCGCGGTAACCCACGCCTTCGACCTGCAAGCGCTTCTCAAAGCCTTCGCTGACGCCTAAGACCATGTTGTTTAGAAGCGAACGAGTCAGGCCGTGCAACGAACGGTGTTCGCGAGAATCAGTCGGACGTTCGACCAACAGCGTGCCATCTTCCTGCTTGATGCGCATGTCCGGGTGGAACGACTGCTCCAATTCACCTTTCGCGCCACGGACGGTGACATAGCTGCCGTCGATCGTCACTTTGACGTTGTCCGGTACCGGGATGGGTGCTTTACCTACACGGGACATTCAATACCTCCACTACCAGACTTTACACATCACTTCACCACCGATACCCAGGCGGCGAGCTTCCTGTCCAGTCATAACGCCGCGCGAAGTTGTCAGCACCGCGATGCCCATACCACTCAGAACCCACGGAACCTCGCCCTTGCCCACGTAAATGCGCCGGCCGGGCTTACTCACGCGCTCCAGATTGGTAATGACAGCACGACGATGACGGCGATCGCCAACGTATTTCAACATAACTTGCAGCACCGGAAACGGCTGTTCCGGCAGCACTTCATAATCTTCAATGTATCCCTCTTCCTTCAACACGCGGGCAATCGCTTCCTTCGTGTTGGAATGGGGAATCGAGACAGTCGGGTGCTGGCGCTGCAGCGCATTGCGAATGCGCGTTAACATATCAGCTATAGGATCACTCATCGACATGGTTTTTCACCTGTTACCAACTAGATTTGACCACGCCAGGGATATTGCCCTTAAGTGCCTCTTCACGGAAGTGAATGCGGCACAGCCCGAAACGGCGCATATAGCCCCGCGGGCGGCCACAAACCTTGCCAGAACGCGGATCTACGTACTGGCAGCGATTGCGCACCCGCACTTCATACTTGCGCTTCTTTTCGCGCGCGGTCATTGACTTTTTTGCCATAGTACCTCTCTTACTCCTTAGCTCTGCCTGAACGGCATGCCCAGCAACTGTAGCAGGCGACGCCCTTCTTCATCAGTCTCAGCGGTAGTCACGATACTGACTTCCATACCGCGCACCTTATCAACGTTATCGTAATTGATCTCAGGGAAGATCAACTGTTCGCGGATGCCAAGGGTATAGTTGCCGCGCCCGTCGAACGAGTCAGGCGAAACACCCTGAAAGTCGCGCGTACGCGGCAAGGCTACATGGATCAGCCTGGTCAGGAAACTCCACATCCGCTGGCCGCGCAGGGTCACTTTCAACCCCACCGCTCGCCCCTCGCGCAGCTTGAAGCTGGCAATGGACTTGCGCGCGCGTGTGACCACAGGACGCTGTCCCGTAATGGCCATGATATCGTTGGTTGCGAAGTCAATGGCCTTGGCATTCTCCAACGCTTCGCCCAGGCCCACATTCACCACAATCTTGGTAATTCGTGGCGCCTGCATCACGCTACTGTAATCAAATTCATCCATCAGAGTCGGTACAATATCTTCTCTGTACTGCTCTGCTAACGGTTTAAAATCTACCATTCTTCATCTCCGCGCTGAGTGGCAGGCCAGCTATACTGGCTTGTTGCAAATGCTCCGCATCTGCAACCGACCACTTCCACTGCCTGGCTCACCACAGAAGCTCATAAGTAAAGTAATTGTTCGTTTCTTAATCAATCGGCGCACCGCTACGCTTGGCGTAACGATACTTCTGGCCCGACTCGTCACGGCGATAGCCGACGCGAGTAGGCTCGTTGGTTTCCGGGTCCACCAGCATCACGTTGGAGGCGTGGATTGGCGCTTCAAATTCGATGATGCCACCCTGCGCCTGCGTGCGGCCACCCGGCCGCGGGCGTTGGTGCTTCTTTACCACGTTCACACCTTTAACGACCACACGGTTTTCAGTCGGGATAACCCGCATTACTTCACCACGGACGCCTTTGTAGTTGCCGGCGATAACTTCTACCAAATCACCTGTCTTAATACGCATGTTCAATTCCTCTTCTCAAATAACCGTTGGCCGCGGCGATGTGGGCATCCCTATAGAACTTCGGGAGCCAGCGAAAGAATGCGGCTAAATCCTCTGTCGCGAAGCTCGCGAGCAACCGGCCCGAAAATACGGGTGCCGACCGGTAATTCACTTTCACCGCTAAGCAGCACGGCTGCGTTATCGTCAAAACGGATTGTGCTGCCATCGTCGCGACGGTACTCTTTGTTCGTGCGCACAATCACGGCGCGCACGATCGTACTCTTCTTAACCTGTGAATTCGGCGTCGCTTTCTTTACCGTGGCAACGACGATGTCTCCAACGCCACCATAACGACGACGTGAACCACCCGTCACCTGAATTACCAGCAGCTCGCGGGCGCCAGAATTATCGGCAACTTTTAATCGACTCTCTTGCTGAATCATTGCCCTTTACCTCCTAAAGCTCTGAGCGCTCTAGCACAGAGACCAGTGCCCAGCGCTTATGGCGGCTATAAGGCTTCGATTCAATAATTTCGACGCGATCACCCTCGTGCGCCTCGTTGTTCTCGTCATGCGCCTTGTACTTCTTCTTCATGCGCACAACTTTCTCATAAAGCGGGTGCCGCTTCGTGGTTGTCACTTCAACCACAATCGTCTTGTCCATTTTGTCACTGGTTACAACACCAGTGAGTTTCTTACGCTGTTCTCTCATTTGTGCTAACCTGTCACTTCAAAGCTTTTGACCAGCTGCGGGCTGCCCTTTCGCTCATACTGCTTCTTGTTCCGCGGGCGCTTCTGGTTCAGGTTGACCATAGCCGTCGCTATCTCGCTGCCGCTGCCGTCGAGAAAGACAACTTCCCAGGCAGCGTCTTCATAGATGTAACGAGTCTGGGTTTGCCAGTTCTCATCGGAAATAGCCTCGGCAATCTCCGGCTGGCTGGCAGCCGCATCGACGGCCAGGCGACGCTTATGCAGCACCTCTTTCATTTGCGCAATCTCGCGTCGCACCTGGCGCACGCGAGAGGTGTCCTCCAGACGTGCCGATGCTTTCTGGAAGCGCAGGTTAAAGAGCTCTTCACGAGCAATCTCGAGCTGTTCCTGCAACTGGTCATCCGACATTTCACGTATTTCGACGATATGTGCCATTACAGCTTATCCTCCCGCGAAATGATCTGGGACTTGATGGGCAGCTTATAGCTGGCGCGACGCAACGCTTCGCGCGCAATATCCTCAGAAATACCGCCGACTTCAAACATCACACGGCCGGGCTTCACCACGGCCACCCAATGATCCACCGCACCTTTACCCTTACCCATGCGGGTTTCTGCCGGCTTGGCAGTCACCGGCTTGTCGGGGAAGATACGGATCCAATACTTACCGCGGCGGCGCATATGGCGCGTCACAGCACGACGCATGGCCTCGATCTGGCGGCTGGTAATCCAGCCAGGTTCCAGCGCCTGCAGTCCAAAGTCACCCTGAAGCAACTCGGTGCCGCCCTTGGCCATACCTTTCATGCGGCCGCGGAATTGTTTTCGATACTTAACGCGTTTTGGCATTAACATGGTTACTTAACTCCGTCTGCCGTCATTCGCTGATATAGACGTCGGTGGCTTCTTCTTTCTGCGGCAATACTTCGCCCTTGTAAATCCACACTTTGACGCCGATCTGGCCGAAGGTCGTTTCCGCCTCCGTCTGGCCAAAATCGATGTCGGCGCGAATCGTGTTGCGAGGCACCTGTCCGTCCCAAATCTTCTCCGTACGCGCCATTTCAGCGCCGGAGAGGCGGCCAGATGCTTCAATGCGAATTCCCTCAGCGCCTTGCCGCATGGCCTGGCCCACCGCGCGCTTCATAGCCCGGCCGTGCGAAATACGGCGCTCGAGCTGCTGTGCGATGTTTTCGGCCACAAGCCGTGCATCCAGATCAGGTTCTGATATTTCTTCAACTTCTAACTTCACACTCTTTCCGGTCATGTCACGCAGCTGGCTGCGCAATCCTTTGACCGTGGCGCCTTTGCGCCCAATCACAATACCCGGTTTCGACGTCCAAACAGTCACCTGCGCCTGGTTCGGGAAACGCTCGATCTCGATGCGTGAGATGCCGGCGTGCGACAACTGATCACGAATCAAGCGGCGGATTGCGAAATCCTCGTGAAGAAGATCGCGATAGCGATCACCTTCCGCATACCAGCGCGTATTCCAGTCACGGATCGCCTTCAGACGAAAACCGACGGGATGTACTTTACGACCCAACGTTGAGCCTCCTTACTATCCTTACTCGTAGTCAACGATCTCGCGCTCTGCCAGGTAGACCGTAATGTGCGTCGAGCGCTTGGTCACCGGCCGGAACCGGCCGCGACCCGCAAATCGACCACCATACGGCGCCAGACGATGGCGCGGACCTTCGTCGGCATGGATACGGTTCACAAAGAGTTCGTCAATATCCAGACCATAGTTCTCTTCCGCATTAGCCACCGCAGAGCGTATCACCTTATAGACAGGTTCAGCCGCCCGGTTAGGCATGAAGCGCAACGTGTCCAACGCATCGCGCGCACTCTTGCCGCGTACCGCATCGACCACCAGGCGCACCTTGCGCGGGGTCATTGGAACGTGCCGTGCTATTGCTCTTACCTCAAAACGCTCAGCCATTTCTATCGCCCTACCCGTGCTTTGCGCTCGGCCCTGGCTTCGCGCATGTGACCGCGGAACGTGCGGGTCGGCGCGAATTCACCCAGTTTGT
This sequence comes from Candidatus Sulfomarinibacteraceae bacterium, assembly GCA_035464315.1. GTDB lineage: Bacteria > Chloroflexota > Anaerolineae > Promineifilales > Promineifilaceae > JAAYYY01. Next base: position 4,519 of record DATHSI010000069.1, on the reverse strand, counting down.
GGCCTACCATATTCTCAGTAATGTAAATCGGAACGTGGCGGCGCCCATCATGGACGGCGATGGTATGTCCCACCATCTGCGGGAAGATCGTGCTATCCCGCGACCAGGTCCGGATGACCTGACGGCGATTCGCCTGGTTCAACTCTTCAACTTTCTGTAATAGCTTCGGGTCTATGTAAGGCCCTTTCTTTAATGAACGTCCCATAACGTAACCAACTCCTTAACGACGCTTCTTCGAACGACGACGGAAGATATACTTATCAGTTCTCTTGTTGCGGCGTGTGCGCTTGCCCAATGCCGGCTTACCCCACGGCGTCTTCGGGCTGGGCATACCAATGGGCGAACGCCCTTCGCCACCACCATGTGGGTGGTCGGCCGGGGACATCGCCGAACCGCGCACCGTGGGCCGGATGCCCAAGTGACGCTTGCGACCGGCTTTGCCCAGGCGGATATTACCGTGTTCCACGTTGCCTACCTGGCCGATGGTGGCCCGGCAGGCCTGTCGCACCAGCCGCTCTTCGCCCGAAGGCAGTCGCAAGATGGCGTACTCGCCTTCCTTGGCCGTGATCTGCGCCGACGTACCCGCCGCTCGCACCAACTGACCACCGCGCCCTTCATAAAGCTCGACGTTGTGCACCTGGGTGCCGGTCGGAATGTTGCGCAGGGGCATCGTGTTGCCGGGCCGAATTTCTGTGTAATCGTCGCTGATGACCGTGTCGCCAACTCGCAAACCGAGAGGCGCAATGATGTAGCGCTTCTCTCCATCCACGTAGTTCAGCAAGGCAATCCGCGCAGAGCGGTTCGGATCGTACTCAATGGACGCCACGCGGGCCGGAATGCCCTTCTTATCGCGCTTGAAATCGATGTGGCGATAGCGCCGCTTGTGCCCACCGCCGCGATGGCGAATGGTAATCTTGCCACGGAAATTGCGCCCGCCGGATTTGCGCAACCCACTCACCAGTGATTTTTCTGGTTTGCTTCGTGTAATTTCTTCGAACGTCGCGCTGCTCATATCACGGCGGCCAGGCGACGTCGGTTTATAGACTTTAACAGGCATAATTATCCTCCAGAGACGGGCGCCAGATCCGTCACGGCGGGAACAGACCCCACCTGCTCAGAATCTTCGTCCCTGCTCAGTAATAAACGCACTATTTATACAACCCCTTCAAATAGATCGATGCTTGTGCCGGGAGCCAACGTAACAATGGCCTTCTTCCAGCCACTCTTGCGCGTGGTCATACGACGCCAGCGTCGCGCCCGCTTCGCGGGCATATTCATCACTCGCACCTTTTCCACGGTTACGTCGGGCCAGGCCAGCTCAACAGCTTGCTTGATCTGGTCCTTATTCGCTCGGGAATCAACCTCAAACGTGTACTGATTCTCCTCGGAGGCCAGGATGTTAGACTTTTCGGTAATAACCGGACGTCGAATTACTTCTCTCCAATGCATCTTCTTATTCCTCCTCGCCTTCCTCAGCCAGGACATACACTTCTGTCTGCTCGCCCAGGAAGCCATCAATCACTTCCAGAGCGGACAGCGGCATAATAATCTTGTCATACCCCAACAGATCGCGAATGTTCAAATAGAGCGCGCGCAGCGTCTTCACGTCGGGGATGTTACGCGCCGACAGCTCGACGTTTTCGTCACCATCGGCCATCAGCAGCAATACGCTGCGGTCGCCCACCAGGCGCTTCATCAGCGTCGCCATTTCCTTCGTCTTGGGCCGCTCCATGCTGATCTCATCAAGCAGAAGGATGTCCCCGGCCTGAGCCTTCGCCGACAGAGCCGAGCGTAACGCTGCGTGCCGCATGCGGCGGGGCATCTTCTTGCGATAGCTGCGCGGATGGGGTCCGTGGGCAATACCGCCACCGACAAAGATAGGGGCGCGCCGGCTGCCGTGTCGGGCACGGCCGGTGCCCTTCTGGCGATAAATCTTCGCCGTAGAGTAGCGCACTTCGCTGCGGCCCTTCGTCTTGTGCGTCCCCAGGCGCGCATTCGCAAGCTGGCGTACCAGAGCCTGGTGCATCAAACCGCGGTTGATTTTCGCTTCAAATATCACAGCCGGGAGCTCAATGCGGCTCACTTCCTGGCCGTCCATGTTTATCACCGCTACTTCCATCATCAAATCTCCTCGTCCGCCTTACCCTTTTCGTGCGTCGCGGATCAACACCAGGCTGCCTTTAGCGCCGGGCACCGACCCTTTAACTGCGATCAGATTCCGTTCAGAATCAATGCGAACCACTTCCAGGTTCTGCGATGTCACTGTCTCGTTGCCACTTCGCCCGGCCATACGCATGCCCTTTATTACACGCGCCATGCCAGAAGTGGCGCCGATGGAACCCGGTGCGCGCCAACGATCTGACTGGCCATGAGTCTTGGGACCGCCGCGGAAACCATGGCGCTTCACAACGCCGGTGAAACCGCGTCCCTTACTCTTGCCGGTCACGTCAACACGTTCGCCTTTCTCAAACTGCTCGACCGTCAATTGTTGGCCAATTTTATACTCGCCAACCGTCTTGGTGCGGACTTCGCGAAGATGACGAAGCGCTGGAATGCCACGATCGGGCTTGCGCTGTGGATGGACATCATCCTTTTCCAGGCGGCCCAGATGGCCCAGTTCGCCTCGCGTCAGGCGCTTTTCCTCCGTTTCGTCGAAACCGAGCTGCAGCGCTTCATATCCATCGTGATCAACGGTTTTTACTTGTGTAACGAAACACGGCCCAGCCTGAAGCACAGTTGCGGGCACAGCCCGACCGTCTTCTTCAATTATCTGGGTCATGCCGACCTTGTAGCCCAGTAATGCTTTCACGGCAACCTCCAAGGACTGTCAGCCTACCAGGCGTTGGCTGCATCATCCTCTTCAAATGATGTGTTGATGTCAGAGTCGCGGTCGACGTGGTGCGTTGGTTCGTGTTGGCGTTTGTTAGTTTGCCAGTTGGTTGGTTTTGTCTGCAGTGGCTCCCTTACAGAAACCAGCCAACTCACCAACTAACAAACAAACCAGCGCACCAACGACCGCGTGACCGAAACGTTATATTTGGATTTCAATGTCCACGCCGGCGGGCAAATTCAGCCGCATCAGCGTATCAATAGTCTTCGAATCAGGATTCAGTACGTCAATCAGGCGCTTGTGAGTGCGAATCTCGAAGTGCTCGTGCGCATCCTTGTCAATGAACGGACTGCGTCTGACGGTAAAACGCTCAACGCGTGTGGGCAAAGGCACCGGTCCGACAACGGTCGCCCCGGTCCGCTCCGCCGTACCCACGATGCGCTGGGCCGATTGGTCCAGCACACGATGATCGTAACCCTTTAAGCGAATGCGAATTTTTTGTTTAGCCATACGTCCTCAGTGAGAGGGGCGTTGATTTTCTCAACGCCCCTTGGTTCTCTCTATCGCTCAGTCTAAGATCTCGGTAATAACGCCGGCGCCGACGGTCAGGCCACCTTCGCGGATGGCGAAGCGCGCGCCTTCCTCCAGCGCCACAGGCGTAATCAATTTCACACGCAGGTTGACGTTGTCGCCGGGCATGACCATCTCTACCCCTTCCGGCAGCGTGATCTCACCCGTCACGTCCATGGTGCGGATGTAGAACTGCGGACGGTAGCCGGGGAAGAACGCCTTGTGCCGCCCGCCCTCGTCCTTGCGCAAGACGTACACCTCGCCCATGAACTCGCGGTGCGGCGTGATGCTGCCCGGTTTGGCCAGCACCTGCCCGCGCTCTATCTCCTCCCGTCCCACGCCGCGCAGCAGCAAGCCAGCGTTGTCGCCCGCTTCTACCTTGTCCAGCGTCTTGTGGAACATCTCCATCGACGTCACCACCACCTTGCGGATGTCGTCGCGCAGCCCCACTATCTCTACCTCGGCCCCCGGCAGCATCGTGCCGCGCTCTACGCGTCCCGTGACCACCGTGCCGCGCCCCTTGATGCTGAACACGTCCTCCACCGGCATCAGGAACGAACGCTCCGTCTCCCGCTCCGGCGTCGGTACGTACTCGTCCACCACGCGCATCAGCTCGAATATCGGCGCGTAGACTGCCTCGTCGGGGTCCTCGCTGTCGCTCTCCAGCGCTTGCAGCGCGCTGCCGCGCACTATCGGCGTCTCGTCGCCCGGAAACTCGTAGCTGTCCAACAGCTCGCGCAGCTCCAGCTCCACCAGCTCCAGCAACTCTTCGTCGTCCATCATGTCTACCTTGTTCAGGAAGACGACCATCGCCGGCACTTCCACCTGCCGCGCCAACAGCACGTGCTCTCGCGTCTGCGGCATCGGCCCGTCCGGCGCCGCCACCACCAGAATCGCCCCGTCCATCTGCGCCGCGCCCGTAATCATGTTCTTGATGTAGTCGCGGTGTCCCGGGCAGTCCACGTGGGCGTAATGCCGGTTCTCCGTCTCGTACTCTACGTGCGAGATAGCAATTGTGATGCCCCGCTCTTTCTCTTCCGGCGCCGCGTCAATCTGCTCGAACGCCGAAAAGTCCGCCAATCCCTTCAGCGACAATACCTTCGTGATCGCCGCCGTCAG
>DATHSI010000068.1:0-10134 GCA_035464315.1 Candidatus Sulfomarinibacteraceae bacterium | reverse complement strand
CCGCTGCGGTCCTCGTAATCGCCACTGGCGCCCCTATCGCTCACTGTCAGAATGCCGATATTGTACATACCTGAGCCCGATGATAGGTGGCCATCATCGGCCATTCTCTGCCTCCTCGATAAGCTTCATCCACTCTTCGTTGAGCCCGCTGTCGGTGACGCCATAGAAGACCCGAATACCGTCCGCGGTGCGCATGGCAAGATCATACCACACGTGCTTATCGCGCTGGCGTCTATCCAGCAGGGCCACGTCGCCGTGCCAGTCGATCTTCGTGGGATCGGGCGGGTTGTCTTCAATTTGCGTGATGGCGTAGTGCCACAACTTGCGCGCAGAGGAGCGGGTGACGTTCTGTATGTGGTTCCCGTTGCGCAGATCGTGCACGGTGTGGTAGATGGTGCCGTTGCGCTCGTTGCTCTCCACAACCTCCACGCCTGTGCTGGGCGCGCTGGACGTCCGTTTAGGCTGCGGTTGTCTCGTGGGCCGGCTCTCATCTTTAACAGCGGGCGGGCTGGGTGGTGAAAAGTGGCTGGCGCGTGGCTCGCCGGACAGGCCGCGCTGCACCAATCGGACAATCTCATCACGCACGGCCATGTTCGTTTCCGTTTCATCGCGCACGTAGAAGCGATTGTCATCGAGGGCATACGGTGGCTCGTTACCCGGGTGGACAGTAATACGCACGACGTTGTTGCCCTGTGTCGTCAGTCGATCCACGTCAACGTCCGGCGGCGGGCTGAAGCGACGGGCAATCGTGCTCTGGATCTGGTCGATGGCCTGATTGGGATTGCGCACACCGGCCGGTTTCTCTTTAGGATTGGCCGAGACACCCACGTAGATGGCGCCGCCGTTCGTATTGGCCATGGCGCAAATATCCTCAAGGATGCGGTTGAAGTAGCCGCCTCGCTTAGCCATGCTGGAATGGAACGATTGCACGATTGTCTCGCCTTCTTCGCGCGCTGCCTGCACAAAGTCGATTGGTTGTGCTTTGCCACGAAACGGGCGCGTCAGGGAGAAGTCATTGCTCTCAAACACCTCTTTTAGCGCTTCGAACGAAAGCTCATCCAACAGCACTTCTGTGACGCGGTCGCCAACGCCCAATACCTTGGGACTGTCGGGATCGCGAACGAGCCGGTGCGCGTCGGAGCCCTGTATGCAGCGCATGGGACGGGGATACTCCGGCTTTGAACCGTCGAAGAAGCGGCGCGTTGTGTACCGGCCTCGTTTCTCCAGGTCGGTTACTTCCAGGGCGTGCAAGTTTGGGTCCTGTGTGTAGGCGATACGCGTTTGCCCGCCGAAATCGAAGCCGCGCATCACCACTCCGTTACCAGAATTGGCGTGAGCTGCGATTACCAGCCCGCCGGCTTCATTAATCACGCGATACGCCGTCAACACGTCAGATGTGGCGCCCACTGTCACGGTTCCCTGGTTGATCAGGCTTGGCGGCACGTTCAGGCTCAACAGCAAGTGTTCCAAAAATGCAACGTCCGTTTCGGGTGGAAACAGGCCCAGTATGTGAAAACCGAACGTGGCTGTAAATTCGAAACCGGGAAGCACCAAAATCTTATCTAGTAGCCGCCGGTACCCATCAAGACGGCGCTGCTCCTCCGGTTCAATTCTGCCTAATTTCTCCAGCAACGTCAGTTGCTCGAGCGTCTTGGTCAGGGTGGCATATCCTGCCACCGTGTTATGGTCTGTAAATCCTATGATATCCAGGCCGCGCAATTCCGCCTGGCGCAAAATGTCCAGAAATGTGATGTGCGGATCCTGATAATCGCTGGATCCTGGCGTATGCAAATGTAAATCCATTCGCCGCCACTGGCGGTTGCCTGACCTGGCCTTACGTCTGCCAGATTTACTCACAGTAAAAACTCCTTCGTATCAAATCTCCTCTCCTTAAATGGTGATTTCTACTCCTGTTCCTGGCGCCGGCTGGCGCGACCTTCGATTAGCGCTTTGACTTCTCTACTTAAATCATTTGGCGAGTAGGGTTTGAGCATAAAGTGATCGGCCCCGGCTGCTCTTGCCTCGCTTTCCACCCGTCCATCCCCCGATACCATGATTACAGGCGCTTCTTTGACCGCTCTGTTATGGTGCACGCGCACCGAGCGGAGAAGGTCAATGCCGCTGGCCTTCTTGCCCAGATAACAGTCAATAATAAATGCGGAAACACCGTTACCAGCCTCTTCAAGCACCGATTGAACGCTGTTAAAAGTAGCGACAGAGTAACCTTCCATCTCTAACAGCATCTTTACGAGGCTGGTAGTTCCCTGATCGTCGTCTACTACAATTATCCGTGACATTGTCTGTCGCCTATGTGTGGAATCGATGATTCGCGACCCTGGTCGTCTTCAATAACAGTGCATCGGTCGCGTGGCATGTTGCTTAACAATTGGAATAGATTATTGGGTTAACTCGACCCGGCCACAGGACTACAACAGAATTGGAGTCGCCGACCAGGCCGCCAGCGACTCCAGGCTTTGCGTTTCCGTAAGCTTATCGCTAAAAGGGTGGGTGTGTTTCTGAACTATCGTTCGACGATGAGCGCCGCTTATGGGCCAGATGCAGCCGTCGTGTGCCGGCCGCTGACCTAGCCACGATCGCCGAGTGCCGCGATGCCCCGCATCAAGCCCACGACTCCGATGGCCGATTTAATGGCATCACCGGTGGATATTTGCGGTGGGCCGCTGCCACTCTCTTCGGCCGTGCGCCACAGCAAGTAAGCTGTCCCCAATCCAATCAGGGCTCCAACCGCTGTACCAACAAGCAGCGTCTTGGTCTTCCACTTATCCGTTGTTGACATACTTGCTTATCTCCTGCGAAATAATCTCCTTTAACTGGCGATAGAATGTGCGGATAAATGCGACCGCACCATGAGCATTGACGATGGGCCGGGCCAGTTTCGGTGTGAACTCGTCCACACGACCGCGCACCGACGAAACCAAATTCTCTATTCGCCACATGAGTGGAAGGGATTCGGGGCGTGGTTCCCTCTCGGCCCTTCTTTGCCTGCGATACACCGCCAATCCCGATGCGAGTACCGTGGGCAGGGCGCAGAGCACCAGTAGAGGCGTCAGCATCAGAATTGTGAAGGCGTCGGCAACCCCTGAGACAAGAGCGCGATAGTATTCCTGATTGGTGTCCATAGCAAACCAGGAACCAGCAACAGTCAGCCACAGGAGCCCGAGTATGAGACCCAACCAGAGCATTGCAACGAACCCCAGCGGCAGGTAAACGAAAAGCCTGTTGAATCGCTTGCGCCGCGCCAACCTTGCCGACTGCTCGGCGGTTGGCTGTGGAATCTCCAGTGAACGGGCATACTGCCCAGGCGGCATTGTCTCCATCGTCATAAAATCATTGTATCATACATAGATGCTATTGCGCACCACACTCAACCTGGAAGTATACGCAAGGTTTATTTGAGCTTTATTAGTAGAGTGGCCCGCCGTCTACCCTGGTCATGGCGGGGGGCAGGCCTGCTGCATACTGCTGGTGACAGCGCCAGTGGCGTCGTAGCATTGGCAAAATGTGGCATTGTCTCCCGCACCTTTCCACATGAGATAGTAGACGTTGGATTGCGTACAGTGCTCACCGGCGCTCACCGCACGCGTCCATTGCACGGAGATCCCCTCTGATTCGCGTTCTTGTATCAGGAAAATCCGCAACTGACGTCGAGAAGCGTCGCCTATCGCTATCTCTCGTTGCATGGACAGGACTACAGCCAGTACGGGCAGGGTCATGACCAATAACCAGACGATGGCAGCGAGGGCGTAGCCGACTCGCAGCAACCACTTTCTCATCTGCCGCCGCTCAGAACTCACTGCGGTACTTTGACGCCACCCATAGCGTTCACGTACATGTCAACTGTGTACTGCTTCACCATGCGCGCTGTGCTGAAAGCAGGGCCACAGGAACGGATCGACTCACGCATGATCTCCACCCACCCCCGTGGAATATTGTCGCGATCGCGATCGTAGAAGAGTGGTACAATCTCCTGTTCCAGCACCTCGTAGATAGCGTTCGCGTCGGCCCAATCCTGTTCCTCGCGATTATCGCGGACGGTTCCATCGCCGATGGCCCAGCCGTTGGCCCCGTTGTACCCTTCTGCCCACCAGCCATCCAGAACGCTGAGGTTGGGGATGCCGTTGATGGCGGCCTTCATACCGCTGGTACCGCTGGCTTCACGCGGACGCAGAGGGTTATTCAGCCACAGATCCACGCCCTGTACCATGTAGCGGGCCATATGCATGTCGTAGTCTTCGATGAAGGCCACGCGCCCGCCCATTTCGTTATGCTTGGCGTGGGTGTAAATGCTCTGGATCAGCATCTTGCCGGGGTCGTCGGCGGGGTGCGCCTTCCCGGCAAAGACCAGTTGCACCGGGCGATGGGTGTTGAGCAGTATTTGGTTCAGGCGATCGATGTCCTTGAAAATCAAGTTAGCCCGCTTGTATGTGGCAAAGCGCCGGGCAAAACCGATTGTCAGTGCATTGGGGTCCAGAAGCGTGCCGCTGGTTAAGACCTGCGTTGGATCGTCGCTACCTGTCACCCAGCGCCGACGCACGCGCTCGCGGAGGAAACCGATCAGCTTCTGCTTGAGCGTCACGTGCAGGTCCCAGAGCTCTGAGTCCGGAATGTCTGTCAATCGCTCCCAGACGCTCGGATCGTCCTGACGTGTGACCCATTCCGGCCCTAAATATTTGTTAAAGAGGGAGTGTGTTTCACTTGGCAACCACGTCGGCAGGTGGACGCCGTTGGTAATGTGGCTAATTGGTACCTCTGCGACCGGCCGGTCGGGCCACACGCTTTGCCACATTTGGCGCGAGACTTGCCCGTGCAACTTACTCACGCCGTTCACTTGGCCGGAAGTGCGTAAGGCGAGCACGGTCATGTTAAACGCTGTACCCCACGATTCCTCGTGGCGCCCGAGGGACAGGAACTCATCGCGAGTAAGCCCCAGTTCTTCCCACGTGCCGCTAAAATACTGTTCGACCATGTGGAAGGGGAAGGCGTCGTGACCGGCCGGAACCGGGGTGTGGGTGGTAAAGACAGTGTGAGCCTTCACCTCCTCAAGCGCCTCTTGCAGCGACATGCCTTGCGCTACCTTCTCGCGCATCAGCTCTAACACAAGAAAGGCCGAGTGGCCTTCGTTCATGTGCCAAACCTCCGGACGGACATCCAGAGTGCGCAGGGCGCGTACCCCGCCGATGCCCAGCATGATCTCCTGCCGAATTCGGACCTCGCCATCGCCTGAGTAGAGGCGCGCCGACAATTCTCGGTCCCAGGGGTCATTTTCATCGACATCTGTATCCATGAGGTACAGATTGACGCGGCCCACATTTACGTTCCAGATGCGGGCAAAGACTGGACGGTCGCCCAATTCGACCTGGACTTTGACATCGTTGCCATGCTCGTCGGTGACGGGACGGATCGGCGCCTGATTCATGTCCAGCTGTTCGTAGATCGCTTCTTGCCAGCCATGTGACGGAATGCGCTGGCGGAAGTAACCCTGGGGATACATAAAACCGACGCCTACCAGAGGAATGCCCAGGTCACTGGCCTCTTTGGCGTGATCGCCGGATAGAATACCGAGACCACCAGAGTATATGGGCAGGGAGTTGTGCAATCCAAACTCGGCCGAGAAGTAAGCGACCGGGCGCCTGGCCAACTCTGGATAAGTATCGGGAAACCAGAGATGGCCGTTCTCTATCTCGCGGTCCAGTTCCATCATCACCTTATTATAGTGACGGCAAAAAGCTGAATCTTCTGCGGCGGCCTGAAGTCGCTCCCGCCTAATCTCCTGGAGCATTTGCACCGGATTGTGCTGCGTGCTTCGCCACAGCGTGTAGTCGAGGCGCTTAAACAGCCCTCGGGCGTAAGGATTCCAGCTCCACCACAAATTGTATGCAAGTTCTGGCAGCCGGTTGATTTTCTCCGGCATCTTTTCACGTAGGCGTGTCATAGTCCTTTGATCCTTTCTATCATAATTGGGTTAGAAGGTGCGGAAATAGTGGGAATGGGGGTTGTTGTTAACCATGCTGCGATTGATAATCGTGCCATCAGAGACAGGGTTCCCGTGACAGTTACCGCTACCACGCCCGCTTCGCGTTGGGTTCAGCTACGCACTGCTTTCGACCGTCTGCCAGCCCGCATACTGGGGCTGTGGACTGAGCGCCATGGGGATGGCGAAGTCCGCCATCTTGCTGACGCACCAGGAAAAGTGGGCTGGCTTCAGCAAGTTTATATCCATGTCCGGCGCCGGATTCGTCGTGTTGATGACGAAAGGTTCACCGTCTTTCACGACGTATTCAACCATGTTCATGTCATAGCCGTAGGCGCGCGACAGGCGCAACGCGCCTTCTTGGATCTGTTCGACCAGCTCCTGGCTCAAGGAGCCGTGATCGGGAAGATAGGCCCTTTCCGTAACGGCATAGCGCAGGGCGCGACAGTATTGTTGACCAATGACGAAGCAGTGCACGTGTTCATCCGAGTCAATAATTTGCTGGAGAAGCATCGTCAGTGTATCGCTCTCGTCATATTTCTGAATCAGATCGTCTACGTCGAATACGCGATGACTGATGCGGCGCCCGCCAGTATGCGCATCCTTAAGGATGGCCGGAACACCAACGTAGTCGATGATGCCCTGCCAGTTCATTGGATACTCCAGGTTGCGGAAACTCTCAGGAACCACCTGCGTTTCCACACGCTTGTTGGGTAGGACTACCGTTCGCGGCGTCTTAAATCCCAGGTGGCGAGCCAGCGCCTCTCCAAAAAACTTGTCGTCTGCGGCCCAGGTAAACGGGTTGTTAATAACATACGTGCCAGAAAGGGCCGCAAACTTTAGAAATACCCGATAATAGGGTATTTCATGTGACATGCGATCAATTATGACGTCATAGTCCGGCTTGCGATCCACGAAGGTGCCGCCAAGCTTGACGAATTCGGCTGTTACACCGGCTTCGCGTTTATTGACTTCGGTTATAAAGGCAGACGGCCAACTCCATTCGCGACCGATGAGAAGCCCTATTTTCTTATCGCCGCGCTTTGCCCTGGACCGTGCGCTGCTCTCGTCGTCACGCTCGCTCATAAATTGCTCCAGTTATGGATCATGATAACTCCTGAGCAAAGTGTAGCAGCAGGGAACGAATCGTCAAGCCAGGGTCTGTCGGCGGTGGAATGTTCGACGTGGACTGGCATACTCGTTACTGCTGCGGTGTCTCTGGCGCATCCAGCGGCATGTTGTCGATGAGCCGCACTTCACCGACGAAGACGGCCATAGACAGCAGCGCCTGATTGGCGACGGTGTCAAGTTCCTGTAACGTGTGGGGATGGGCCACGCTGACGTAGTCCAGGCAGGCCAGTGGTTCGTCCTGGACAACGTTTCGCATCAGACTGCGCAGCGCATCGCCGTCTCTCTGACCACGTTCGATAGCCTCTCGCGCCGCGCACAGGGCGCGGTGGAGAACTGTAGCGGCCTCCCGTTCTTCTGGTTTCAGTCGCGCATTACGGGAGCTCATTGCCAGTCCGTCAGCCTCGCGAACGATGGGACAGACCACAATTTCCAGATTGAAGTTGAGATCCTGCACCATGCGGCGCACGACAACTGTCTGCTGGGCGTCCTTTTGCCCAAAGTAGGCGCGCGTGGGTTGTACCACGTTGAACAGCTTGGCTACGATGGTCGTCACGCCCTGGAAGTGGGAGGGGCGTGAAACCCCTTCTAGCAGTTTCGTAACCTCGGAAACCACAACCGTCGTCTGAAAACCGTGCGGATACATGACATCGTCGGTCGGCGTAAAGACCAGGTCAACGCCTTCGTCCTGCAGAAGCTGCAGGTCCCGCTCCAGATCGCGAGGATATTGCTCAAGGTCTTCCTCTGGCGCGAACTGTGTGGGATTGACGTAGATGGTGACCGCCACGCAATCGTTCTCGGCCCTCGCCCGCCGCACGAGTGACAGGTGACCTTCGTGGAGATAACCCATCGTGGGAACGAGGCCCCACGTTTGCCTGGAGTCGGCCCAGCGCACCGCGCGCACTTCATCAATGCTTCTACAAACTTCCATCTGATACCTCTTGCAACACCTGCCGCAGAAGGGAGAATTGCGGTATTGTTTCTTCTTGTCCTAAGATCTTAAGCAGCTCTTGGTGGGTTGCCCCCTCCTGGCGAAGCCTGACCATCTGCAGCAGCATCTGGGTGAAGGGAGTGCTCATGTTACAGGTCCGGCCCAGACGAACAACGCTGCCGCTGATGGCCTCGATTTCTGTGGGCCGTCCGCCGCGCATGTCCTGGCGCATCGAAGAGCTGTTCTGTGCCGTGCGCCGCGCCACGTCCAGCGCCATGCCTCCCGGGTCGTCGTTGCCTATGGCAATACCCTGGGCCTGCGCCACCTGTGCTGCCTCTTGCGCCGCAGCGGTCATGAGCCGCCGGGCGGCGCTGTCCTCTGCCAGAAATCCGTTGGGTACGTCCAGAATGGCGGTTAGAGGATTAATTGCGGCATTGATGATTAATTTGTGCCACAATACCGTGTCCACGCTTTCGCTCACCGCGGTCTGAAAGCCGGCGCGGTTAAAGAGCGTGGCTGTGGCTTTGACGAGTTCCTGGTTGACCGCCTGTGGATTTCCCAGATAGGTTGTGCCCGCGCCGGCATGGCGTACCACGCCCGGTTGCTCCAGCGTCGCCCCCTCGGTGGTGGCGCCCGGCACGGCGCGCTCCGAGCCTACGGCAGCCGCGATCGTTTCCACGTTGCCCAGGCCATTTTGCAGCGTCAGGGCGATGCCGTTGCTCTCCAGGATATGGGACGCAATTTCAGCCGCACTCTGGGTCTGGTAACTCTTCACGAGAATCAGCGCAACTGACACCGGGTCGGCCGACGCCGGCTGATCGGTGACCTGGACGGCGATCTGACGGCGCTTCCCATCGGGATCGACGTAGGTGAGGCCCTCGTTGCGCAGCGTCTGGATTTGTTCTTGCCAGTGACCAAACATGACTACCTCCGCCAGCATATGCAGACGAGCGGCGAAGAGGCAGCCCAGGGCGCCGATGCCTACAATTCCAATTCTCATCTCTGCCCCAATGACCCGCTCCTACAGGACATGTCAGTCCTGGCGCCTGGCGCCCTTATGCCTGTTCACTCTGCACATCGCGCAGAAACGCCTGCAACTCGGCGTCATCAATTCCGTAGCAATGTTCAGGCCCCGGAAATTCCCGGTTACGTACTTCGTTGGCGAACGTTTGCAGGGCGTCGCCGATCGTCTGATTCAGGTTGGCATACTTCTTCACGAATTTCGGTGTGAAGCGGTCATACTGGCCCAGCACGTCGTGATACACGAGAACCTGCCCGTCGCAGCCGGCGCCGGCGCCGATGCCGATGGTCGGAATGCTCAAACGGCGGCTGATCACTTCCGCCACCGGCGCGGGCACCGCTTCCAGGACGATAGAGTAACAACCGGCCTGCTCTAGCGCCAGGGCGTCGTCCAGGAGACGCCGGGCGTCTTTAGCCTGCTTGCCCTGCACGCGGTAGCCGCCTAACTTTGAGATCGATTGCGGCGTGAGGCCGATGTGGCCCATTACGGGAATGCCGGCGTCTACGATGGCGCGTATGACTGTCGTTGCTTCACGACCCCCCTCCAACTTCACACTTTCCATGCCCGCTTCCTTCAGGAAGCGTCCGGCGTTGCGAATGGCCTCCGAGATGTCGGCCTGGTAGGAAAGAAAGGGCATGTCGCCCACCAGGAACGCGCGGCTTGCACCACGCGCCACGGCGCGACAATGGTGTAGCATCTCCTCCATGGTGACCGGCACGGTGCTGTCCAGGCCAAGGACCACCATTCCCAGGGAGTCACCGACGAGGATAATGTCTACGCCGGCGCGGTCGACGGCAAGGGCCGAAGGGTAATCGTAAGCCGTCAGCACTGTAATTGGCGTGCCATCGGCCTTCTTCTTTTTCAGATCGAGTATCGTCGTCTTTTTCTCCGTCATGAATGATTTCCTGTGTATACTTTTTCACTGTTACGCTCTGTTTGCACGGCGCGTCAGGCGCCGGGCTCGCCAGCGTGTGCATAGAGTTCGTCGGCAAGTGCGCTGATGGCGTCGCCCATAGCCAGTTGTTGTCTCCAGCGCTTGGGAATTCCCGGCTCGCCATAATA
>DATHSI010000067.1:0-14275 GCA_035464315.1 Candidatus Sulfomarinibacteraceae bacterium | reverse complement strand
AGACGTCGCGGGCCGTGCTCGAGTCCAGGTTGCCTGTGGGCTCGTCGGCGGCCAAAAAGTCGGGATCGTTGGCCAGGGCGCGGGCGATCGCTACCCGTTGCCGCTGCCCGCCGGACACGGCGCTGGGCAGTTTGTCGGCGTGGTCGGCGATGGCCACCTGGTCCAGGAGATACAGCGCCCGCTCGCGCTGTTCGGCCGGCGAGCCGTAGACGTTGGCAAAGTCCATGGGCAGCATGACGTTCTGGACACAGGTGAGCGTGGGCAGTAGTTGGAAGAACTGGAAAATGACGCCCACGTTCTGGCCGCGCCAGGCAGCGCGCTCATCTTCGCCCATCTGGTGCACATCGTGACCGGCAACGTGTACCGTGCCGGCAGTGACGGCGTCGATGCCGGCGAGCATGTTGATCAGGGTCGATTTACCTGCGCCGGATTTGCCCACGACGGCTACGAACTCGCCCTTGTTGACGGTGAGGTCGATGCCTCTCAGCGCCGGAAAGTCGCCGGCGGCCGTCTTGTACGCTTTGTGCAGATTGCGCACTTCGATCACGGTGTCTGAGATCATTTGCCGGGGATGAGTCTGCCCGTTTACTTTTGTCGGTAGTAACCAGTCAAGCATTGTTCACTCTCATAGATAGGTGATTCATTCGTAGGCCAGCACCTCGCGCACGGTGAGGCGCACTGCGTTGCGCGCGGGACCCAGGCTGGCGGCGGCGGCGATGATCAGCAAGGCAAAGAACCAGGAGATGGCCGCCGGCATCGAATATTGGAACGTCAGGGGGACGCCCAGCAGAGCGATGCCTACCTGTTCGCTCATGAGCACGCCCACCGGTATGGAGAGCAACACGCCCAACGTCCAGCTCAAGATGCCGATGAATAACCCTTCTGCCAGCACAATGCGCCGCAGGGCGAAGTTGGAGGCGCCAATGGCGCGCAAGATACCGATCTCGCGGATGCGTTCCAGAATGTTGATGCTCATCGTCGTCGTCAGACCCAGGCCACCGACGGCAGCCAGCAACAGGGCCATGATGATCAGGAAGAGGACGACGAGGTTGAAGCGCTTGCCGTTTTGCGTCTCGATCCAGCGGCTGGTGTGCGTACTGTTCACGTCAATGCCCTGGGCCTCATACGCGGCAAACAACGCCTGTTCCACTCGCGCCTGAGAGGCGGCGTCGTGTTCGTTGGTGATGACCTGGATGTGTGTGGCCTGCCCCGGCGTGCGTGTGATGTAGCCGTGTGTCTCATACGGCACGTACACCGCGGGCCCCTGGGCCACCGTGGGCACCACGCCCACAATACGCCACGTGCTCTCGCGACCGCCGATGGTGAGCCGCATCTCATCCCCTACGCTCAGATCCGGTTCGTCGTCTATGACGTCGGAGTTGAGCACGATGGCGTAGGTGTCACCCGGCTGCAGCCAGCGACCCTCGTCCACCTGTGGCTCCATCATTTCAGTGTCGGGCGGAACGGCATAAAGGCGGAAGAAGTTGCTCTGGCTGCCGTCGGGCAGCACGCGGGCGCCGCCGCCAATGGTCCAGTATTCTGCGCGCACGACGTCTGGTAGACCAAGGGCGATTTGTTGCAGCCGGGCGGTGCGTTGCGGCTGGGAAAAGCCGACGGAGACGTCATAGCGGTAGAAGCGTAAGAAGTCGTCGATGGTCTGGTTGACGGAGCTGCGCACGGTGAGTACGGCGATGAAGAGGGCCGTGCCAAACGTGAGCACGAAGAGCGTCTGTGCCAGCCGCGCTTTGTGCCGCAGCGTGTTGCGCACCGCCAGCACCAGGTCGCGTTTCAGGACGCCTACCTTTTGCAGTTGCGCCAGCAGCGGTTCCAGCAGGCCATGCCCCTGGCTGTCGGTCTTGACGCCGATGTCGTTCAGGGCCTGGAACGTGGTGACCCGGGTGCCTTTCCACACGGGAATTAACCCCGCGAGCACGGGCAGGAGCAGGCCGATCAGGACCTGCGACGCCAGCAGCGGCGCCGGCAGATCGTAGCTGTCGGGCACAATGTTGAGCATGAGCTCGATCTGCCAGGACATGAAGAAGCGCGCGGACCAGATGGACAGCGGCAGACCTACTACCACGGCAATGATGCCGTAGACCAGCACCGTGACCAGGTAGAGGACGATGATCTGGCGGCGGCGCGCTCCCACCAGCTTCATGACGCCAATCTGCTGTATCTGCTGGGTGATCAGCGCGGAAATGGCGTTGATTACCAGGAAGCCGGAAAGAAGGAGAATGGTAGCCCCAAAGGTAGAGATGATCATGACCAATGTGTCGATGATGGGGCGAATGAAGCGCAGGGGGAAGGTGGTGCTCAGCACGACGCGCCCGCTGCTCTCTACCTGGTCTTCTATCTGGTTGGTGATGGAGCGCACGTAGGGCCGGTCGTCACCATCCCCCTCGACGCGAATGCGCAGCTCGCTAAATTGGCGCCCCGCGCCGAGATAGTGCATGGTGTCCGGCGTCACGTACCCGATGGGACTGCCAAACAGGTCCGGGCTGAACTGCTGTGGATCGTGTACCGTGCCGGAAATCGTCAACGCTTTCTTTGCGCCGTTGCTCATTTCCAACACCATCTCGTCGCCCACGGCGGCGCCCATATAGTCCAACGCCAGCCGTTCCATGAGAATTTCGCGGTCTACCGGCGGAAACTGCCCCTGCAACGGGGTCACTGCGTCAACTTGCATGTCGTGGAAATCGGGCACAGAGATGATAGTGATATCTTCCCACTCGGTCGCCGTGCGGTACAGGCGACCCTGGGTCGTGTGGCGTCCTTCCGCCGCCGCCACGCCGGGGATGCGCGTAATGCGCCGGGCGAAGTCGCCGGTGAAGGGGGTGGTGGTGATGGTGGCATCCGACACACGGGCGCCCGCCTGGTCCCGCTCGAACTCGCGCACCAGGAGCTCGCGCGTGTTCAACACACCGCCCACGGCGTAGACGCCCACGGCAATGGCCAACGCCACGACCAGGGTACGCGTGCGGTTGCGCCAGAGGTCGATGATGACTTTCTGCCAGCGTGTTCGAATCATTGGACGCAGAGGCTCCTGTGCCCCAACAAACCACTCAGTCTCATAAGACGCTAACTATCGTTGAAGGGGGTAAAGACGTCGCGCAGGCGACCGGCGAGACGTTGGCAGGTCGCCGGTTCCATATCCAGGATCAGCCCTTGATAATGCCAGATGTGTTCCAGCCACTCTTGTTCCCAGGCCTCGTTGCTCTCGCTCGCGTAGGTCTCGCTTGCATAGGCGTCGAGCGCCAACGCGCCGAGTGCAAAGCCGCCCAGCAGGCTGAGCCCGGTGCGCGGCGACTGCTGCGTTTTGTGCGCCAACAGGCGGTGTGCCAGGCCACAAAGCCTCGGGCCGTCGGGTTGCCGGCGCAGATTGAGGGCCACGACGGTCATTACTTCAATGCAATACCGCAATGTGTCGGGTTCGTCAGGCGGCGTTCGCGCCAGCATTTCACGCACCAGACCCACATCGCCCAGCTCGCCGCGTTGCATGTGCTCCAGCAACTTCTCTCTTATCGTCTCCCAGCCTTCGCCGGTGCTGCTCTCAAAGACATCAGCCAAGATGCGCCGCGCCCGCGGGGTGGGTTGGTAGACGACGGTGGAACGACCGGGCCCGCTGCGCTCTTCGTCTAGCTGATATTGGGAGGTAACGATCCCTTTCTCTTCCAGCACGCGCAGCATGTCGTAGGCCGTGAAGCGGCTGACGCCCAGACGGTCGGCCAGTTCTGAATAATGGAATGGCTCTTGCAGCTCGCCATACAGATCCAGCAGCGAGCGCACAAATTCTTCTTGACGTTTCGTCAGTTCCATTCATTTCCCAAAAAAACCAAATAATGCGGACGGTATTCTAGGTGGGGTGGGGCGGGATGTCAATGAGAGTAGGATGTTACTCATAATTCTTTCCGACGCTTTCTGATCTCACCTTTTACCGAGTAATTTCGGCACTTGCCCCTTGACATCGGTTCCAAACGCTTTATAATATTTTAGATAAACCTAAAAGAAAAATTAGATACATGGAAGATATCATGATTCAGTCGTTCAAAGAGTTCACAGCAAACGGGAGAGCGGGCGGTAAGGGCCAGACGCTGGCCCGGCTGTACCAGGCCGGTTATCCGGTTCCCGACGGCTTCAGTATTCCTGCCGGGGCCTTCAACGGCGAGGCGCTTTCTGCGACTGCCTGGTCCCGGGCGCGGCGCGAGCTGGCGCGATTGCGGCAGCAGGCTGGCGCAGAGGCCTTTGCCGTGCGTTCCTCAGCGAGAGGCGAAGACTCGGCTCAGGCGTCTTTCGCCGGCGAGTATGAAACGGTGTTGGGTTTGCACACGGATGAGCAGGTTTACGAGGCCCTGCACACGGTTTACGGCTCGCGCCGCACTGAGCGTGTGCAGGTTTACGCCAGTGCGCAGGGCAGCGGGGCCCGGCAGCACGAGCTGGACGTCGTGGTGCAGACGATGGTGCAGCCTGCGTTAGCCGGCGTACTTTTTACGGTTGATCCGCTCAGTGGTAGCCAGGGCGAGATGAAGGGCCATTATGTGCGCGGTCTGGGTGACCGCCTTGTGGCGGGCGAGGTCCATGGCGAGGCGTTTGCGCTGCAACGTGCGCAGGGCACCTATGATGGGCCGCCGGCGCTGGGCCCACATGCCGGCGAGCTTTACAGGCTGGCGCTGCAGCTTGAAGCAGAGCTGGGAGCGCCGCAGGATATTGAGTGGGCCGTCAGCAATGGGCGCGTGTACATTCTGCAGGCGCGACCGATCACCACCCTGCCGGCCAATGAGGCAGCCGGGCCTGTATGGAATGACAGCCTCAAAGGCGATTACCTGTGGACCAACTCTAACTTCGGCGAAGCGGTGCCTGACGTCATGACGCCACTGACCTGGTCGATGTTGCAGATGTACGCGGAGGAGAGTTTTCCCTGGCCCGTTCCGGGTGACCACCCGCTATTTGGCAACATCGGCGGGCGCTTCTACCTCAACATCAGCCTTTTCGCGTCATTGCTGCAGGCCATGGGCATGGGGCGCGAGCGGCTGGCCTATGAGAGTGAGGAGTTTTTCGGCAACCTGCCGGAGGACCTGGAGATTCCCATCATTCCCTTTTCGCGCTGGCAGATCCTGGCACAATTTGCGCGCTTCGCGCCGCGGGCCTTTCTGCGCGTGCGCCGGCTCCGCCGCCAACTGCCTCAATTCCTGGAGGAAGCGCCACAGGCGTTTGCGGCGCTGCGACCCAGGATCGAGCAGGCGACTACGACGGATGAGCTGATCGCGCTGTGGCAAGAGGATCTGGAACCGTTGTTCCGGTGGGGTCTGGGCATGTTGCAGGCAGGCACCAGCCGCTATGAGAATGCCGCGCGTAAGTTACGGCATGAACTGATGGAGAAGGTAGGCGAGGCAGATGCCAATGCCTTGATGTCCGGACTCAGCCGGGACCGGGACGAATTGGCCAGCCTGGGGCCGGTGATCGGCATGTGGCGCGTGGCGCAGGGCGAAATGAGCCTGGAAGCGTACGCCAAACGGTACGGGCACCGCGGCTCGCATGAGTTTGAACTCTCCATACCGCGTCCCGCCGAGGACCCTGGCTGGATCGAGCAACAGCGGGCCGCATTGCAGGGAGACAACGGCGGCATTGACGTCGCCGCGCTGCTGGCCCAGCAGGAGGCGCAGAAGGAGGCAGCCTGGCAGCGGTTCGAGCAGTGGTATCCGCGCCAGGCCGCCTCGATGCGCGAGCGGCTGGAACGCGCAGCGGACGCCGCGCGCGGACGCGAAGCCGTGCGTTCTGAAATCGTGCGCATCGTGTGGCTCATCCGCGCCTTTGCTCTGCGCGCCGGCCGGCTGACAGACGTGGGCGACGACCTTTTTTTCCTGTCTCTGGACGAGCTTCTGACCCTGCTGGAGGGGAGGAAGGAGGCGTTGGCCCGGGTGCCGGCGCGCCGCGCCGCGCACCGGCGTCTGTCGGCATTGCCGCCCTATCCGGCCCTGATCAGAGGACGCTTCGATCCGCAGCAGTGGGCCAGGAATCCGGCGCGTCGCTACGACGTCTACGACGCCTCTGGAACGCAGGCAGCGCGCGGTGAAAGCGAGGCCGTGGTGAAAGGGTTTGCCGGCGCGGCAGGCGTCGTCGAAGGACGCGTGCGCCGCCTGGACAGGGTTGAAGAGGGCCACCGGCTGCAGGCCGGAGAGGTTCTGGTGACGGTCACCACAAATATCGGCTGGACGCCCCTCTTCCCACGGGCTGCGGCCATTGTCACCGATGTGGGCGCGCCGCTTTCCCACGCCGCCATCGTGGCCCGCGAACTGAGCATTCCCGCCGTCGTCGGCGCCGGCGACGCCACGATGCATCTGAAGG
This sequence comes from Candidatus Sulfomarinibacteraceae bacterium, assembly GCA_035464315.1. GTDB lineage: Bacteria > Chloroflexota > Anaerolineae > Promineifilales > Promineifilaceae > JAAYYY01. The sequence continues at coordinate 7,933 of DATHSI010000067.1, read as the reverse complement.
AAGGCGACCGCGTGCGCGTGGACGGCGGGCAGGGCACGGTTGAGTTACTCTCCCGAGGCGACGGGAACGGCGCTGGCGACAGCGGTTAAGCGCGCTCTGCGCTCTGTTCCTGTCCCAGCATGTCCAGGACGATGGCCGACCAGCTCTGGTGGGCGGCGCCGCGCCCTTTGCCTGTGTCCGGGTTGAAATATTCCCAGAAGTCGTTTTCGGCCACGAGGCGCAGGCTGCGCGCGGCGAGCTGGCGAGCGAGATGGTTGTACCTGTAGCGCCGCAGGCCCATGTAGATGAGCCAGTTTACGGGCAGCCACACGTTACCCCGCCAGTAAATGTCGGGCGTGTAGGCGGGTGAGGTAGCCAGGGTGGTGGGCACGGGGAAGGTACGCCAGAAGCCCGGTTCCTGCAGGCGGTACACTAGGCGCCGCGCCTGTACGAGTGTGGCGCAACCGCCGAAAAGGGCGATAAAAGGGGCAGCGCTTTCCAGGCCGACAAATGTTTCGTCAGCGCCGGCCAGGTCGCCTGCCATGTCGTCAGCCTGTGCGCCGAACATCTTCTCGCTGACGGCGCGCCGCACGGCGTGCATGGTAACCTGCCAGCGCTCGGCGGCCGCCGTCTCTCCCAGCTCGGCGGCGATGAAAGCCAGCGCTTCCAGGTCGGCGGCGCGAATGGCGTTGAAGTCGATGGGTTCCACGCTAAAGTGACCCGCTTCTGCCAGGGCTTCGGCGTCATAGTCGTGCTCGCGCAGCCGGGCAGCCAGGGCCTCCCGCGCCTCTTTGCCGCGGTCGTGGGTAAATGGTTCTAGCCCCAGCAGGCTGTCCCAGCGTGGCGCGGCGTCCCAGCCTGATTCCCAGGGGTGAATGAGGCTCACCAGGTGATCGTCGTCGGGATCCCGCCGCCGCTCGAACCAGTCGTGATATCGTTGCAGGCGCGGGTAGAGGTCTTCTAACAGGCGTCGCTCGCCGGTTCGTTCGTAGACCAGCCGCGCAGCGGTGGCCAAAAGCGGCGGTTGCGTGATCATGCTATGGGCCTCGACGCCCCAAAGCTTCCGGCCGCCGCCTTCCCAGTAGGTCATATGGGGAATCATCCCTGCGTCGGGGCCAGAGGACAACTGGTGGGAGGCTGCGCTGAGCAGTTCGTCGCGGGCCATGTCGCCGTCGAACCAGCGGTAGACGATGGCATGGAAGGCGGAATCCCACAACCACTGCTGTTCGTAGGTGGTGGGCGCCGGGCGCGTGTAGCGATGCTCACCCGTTTCGATGCGGTTTGACGACAGCAGGGCCTGCGCTTTGCGCTGCCAGTGGAACCAATCGGCGTTCTCTATGATGTCGTTCATCTTCACCTGCCTGGGGGACTCCTGATAGAACCGTGTGATTATTGTAGTCTTTTGCCAGAATTCAACGAATCATTGACATCCAAAACGTTTTGGATTAGGATGTAGATATTCGAAAACGTTTTGGATGATTGCCGACCCTTCTCTGGCTTCGTAGTACATGACCGCTCAGGAGGACGGCCATGCCCGTTACGCTCAAGGATATTGCGCGAGACGTGGGTGTTTCTATCACCACGGTTTCTCGCGCGTTGGCCGGTTACGACGATGTGGCTGATGAGACGCGCAGTCGCGTGGAAGAGGCGGCGAGCCGTCTCGGATATTCCCCCAATCTGACAGCCCGACGCCTGCAAAAACAGCGCACCGACACGCTGGGGTTCATCATCCCCACCTACGGGGCGCGCTTCTCCGATCCCTTCTTCAGCGAATTCATCGCCGGTCTGGGCAACACGGCGGCCGATCACCATTACGATCTTTTGGTCTCAACGCACCCGCCGGAGAGTGAGCGCGAGCGGAAGGCGTACGAGCAGGCGGTGCGCGGCGGCTGGGTTGACGGCTTGCTCGTCGTGCGCACTCGGGTGAAGGACAGTCGCGTTCAGCTTCTCTGCGAGAACGGTTTTCCATTTGTGGCTTTTGGGCGCACGGATTGTAACGGCGATTTTCCCTATGTAGACGAGGACAGCGAGGCCGGCATGCGCATGATGGTGGACCATTTCGCCGCGCTTGGCCACCGCGATATTGGCCTGATCGCCCCGCCGGTTGACCTGATGTTCGGCTGCCTGCGCATTCAGGGGTTTCATCGGGCCATGACCGACAACGATTTAGTGGTGAATGAACAGTGGATAGTGACAGGCGACATGACTCAGCGCAGTGGAGCGGAGGCAGCCAGGCGTTTGCTCGCGCTGGAATCGCAGCCCACGGCCATCATCGCCGGCAACGACCTCATGGCCATTGGCGCTATGAGCTATCTGCAACAGCAAGGGTACGAGATTCCCGGCGATTTTGCGATTGGCGGCTTCGACGACATTCCGCCCGCGGCGCACACCAATCCTCCGCTGACCACCATCCACCAGCCTATCTACCGCATCGCGCGCACCATTTGCGAGATGCTCATCGACCTACTCAACGGCCGGCGCCCCGCCAATTACCATGTATTGCTGACACCGACGCTCATCGAGCGCGCTTCCAGCGGCTCGCCCCGCACTCATTTCCTGGATTGACGTAAAGGGCCGCGTCCCGGCGAGAGGCGCTCGCCAGGGCCGCGCCAGGGAGGTGTATTCTGGTTCTCAGTACACAGGTTGGTAAAAGGGGAAGCAATGCTTCTCCGGCTAGAAAAAGGAGAGAGACATGTCGAGAGTGATGAAGTTTCTTACCCTGTTAGTGATCGCGAGTATGGTTCTGGTGGCTTGCGGCGAGGCCGCCCCTACAGAGGCGCCAGTGGAAGAACCGGTGGAGGAGCCCATTGAGGAGCCGGTGGAAGAGCCCACCGAAGAACCGATGGAAGAACCCACCGAGGAGCCGGTGGAGGAGCCCACCGAAGAACCGATGGAAGAACCCACCGAGGAGCCGGCGGAAGAGCCGGCCGCAGCCGGCGACGTGGTCTTCTTCTCCACGCAGTTTGAGCCGATTGAGGAACGAGAAGTGTTCCGGGCCATCCTGCAAGAAGGTGGCTTTGACGTGAACGCAACGACCGAAGGGCCGCTGCTGGACGTCGTGCTTGCCGGTGAGCAGACGGGCCAGGGCGAGGTTGACGTGATCGGCGCTCTGCACGGCACCTTCCCGCCGCTGCAACGCGAAGACGCGCTGATGAACATGATCGACATGGCCGAGGACCTGTCGGCGGACCGCGACTTTGCCGAGGCATTCCTGAGCACGGGGTTGCTGGGCACGGACGATTACCTGTACTATGTGCCCTGGTTGCAGGCCACGTACATCATGGCCGCGCACCAGGATGCCCTGGAGTACCTACCGGACGGCGTAGAGCTGGACACGATGACCTGGGAACAGTTCGCCGAGTGGTGCCAGGCGTTGTTGGATGAGACGGGACAACCGCGCTGCGGTCTGCCGCACGCGGGTCTGTTCCATCGTTTCCTGGAAGGGTACCTGTGGCCCTCGTTTACGGGCGGCATGGTGAGCCAGTTCCGGAGTGATGAGGCCGCGGAGATGCTGGCCTGGGCTCGAGACAGCCTGTGGCCGACAATCCACCCGCAGTCGATTAGCTACGACTTCATGCAGGAACCGCTGCTGGCAGGCGAAGTCTGGGTAGCTTTTGACCACACGGCGCGTCTGCTAAATGCCTTCAACGAAGAGCCTGAGACGTTCGTGGCTTTCCCGGCGCCTTCGGGCCCGGCCGGACGCGGCTTCATGCCCGTCATCGTGGGGCTGGGTATTCCTAACAGCGCCCCGAACCCGGAGGGCGGCGCCGAGTTGATTGACTACCTCACGCGGCCGGAGACACAGGCCGAGATCCTGCAGCAACTGGGCTTCTTCCCCGTCGTGGGTGAGGTGGACACCAGCGAGCTGCCGGAAGGGGTGGCGATTGAGCTGGAGGCGGTGACCAACCAGGCCAACGCTCCTGACGCATTGCCCGCGCTGCTGCCCGTAGGTCTGGGCGAGCGCGGCGGCGAGTTGGACCAGTTGTTCCGCAATGCGTTCGACCGTGTTGTGCTCGATAACGAAGACATCGAAACAGTGCTGGAAGAAGAAGCAGCACAAATGCAGGCGCTGTTGGACGCGACCGGCGCTCCCTGCTGGGCTCCTGATCCGCCCAGCGATGGTCCCTGCCAGATAGAGTAGTGCCTTAGACGCAGTGTAGGGCGGCGGCGGCCGGCGCCCGGGTGGCAAAGGGCCGCCGCCGCTCCATCGGGAAGAGGGGCTCATGAATAAACGGAATTGGACGCCGTACCTCTTAATTCTGCCGACGCTGGTCTATCTGGCCATCTTCTTCGCCTGGCCCATGTTCCGTGCCCTGGGGCTGGCGGTGTGGGCCGAGAACCAGGTGCTGACGTTGTGGGAAGAGCCGCAGCGCGACAGCGCCATCGGGGACCGTCTGGCGCAGGGCAGCGCCGTGGCTATCTTAGACCGGCAGGGGAATTTGCTGCCGGAGGAGGAGTTGGGACAGGCGAACCTGCTGACAGAAGTGTGGTTCCAGGTCAGCGGTGAAGGCGCGGATGGCCAGCCTGTGATGGGCTGGACGAGTGAGAGCCGCATTCGCGTGCGGGAGGAAGCGGAGGACGGCACGCCGCTGGTAGGCACCGTGCGCCCGCGCCTGGGAGCCGACGCCGATCCGTTGACGACGCTGTACGCGGAGCCCAACGAGCGCAGCGATGTTGCGGGCAGCGTGGAGGAGCGCCTGGAAGTATCCATCGTGGAGACAGCCACGCTGGAAGTGTGGTATCTGGTGCGCTACGAAGGGGATGATGAAGTGCTGCAGGGCTGGGCGCCCTCGCGTTACATTCAGATTTTAAGCGACGGCGAGCGGGGGCGCGTGGATCGCGGCAATGCGGGCGAGTTGACCATGGAGTACATCAACAGAATGCGCAACGACCGCTTCTTTATGTCCGCTTTGCGCACGACCCTGTTGCTCATGGTGCTGATCATACCGGCGCAATTTGTGCTGGCGATCATCATGGCTCTGGTGATTCAGGCCCGGCTGCGGGGTAACAGCCTCTTCCTGTACATCTTTGCCATTCCGCTGGGCATTTCCGATCTGGCAGTGGGCATCGTCTGGTTTGCCATCTTCACCCAGAATGGCTATCTCAATTCCATCTTGCAGGGGCTGGGTCTGATCGGCGGGCCGCAAACCTATCTCTCGGCCGACACGCGGCACTGGATCATCCTGGCCATCGTGCTCGCGGAAGTGTGGCGCGCGACGTCGCTGGTGATGGTCATCGTCGTCTCCGGGCTGCAGGCCATTTCCCAGGAGGTGCTGGAGGCAGCCGAACTGTTTGGCGCTACCCTGTGGCAGCGCCTCCGCCACATCATCCTGCCGCTGCTGCGCCCCAGCCTGCAGGTGGCTCTCATCCTGCGCACCATTCTGGCCCTGCAGGTGTTTGCGGTGGTCATCGCCCTCAGCGGCGGGGATATTGTGACGGTGCTGGCCAACGAAACGTACCGACAGTACAACGAGTTTCGCAATCCGAACGTTGCCGCGGCGTACGCGGGCTTGATCCTGTTGCTCTCGATGATCAGCGCCTTCTTCTATCTGCGGCTCGTTCGTACCCAGGAGGAGATAGCGGCATGAGTATGATCACGGGCGAACAGTCGTCAGGAGCTGTTTCGGCGCCCGCACAGGCCTCGCCAGAAGTACGGGCCATCCACCGGCGTATGAAGCGGCGCCAACTGTTGAACCGCGCCGCCACCTATGTGGTGGGTATCCTCATTGCGCTGTGGATCCTGTTGCCCATTCTCTTTATCGCTTCCATGGCCCTGACCACTCGGGCCCAGGTGCGCGTATATCCCAAGGGCATCCTGCCCTTTATTCCCTTTTCGCTGGACACCCTGTCCTTCTTCATGCGCTCGGAAGGCATTATTCCCGGCGTGATCAACAGCCTCATCGTGGCTGCCATCACGCTGCTCCTCTCTACGGCCATTGCCGCCCCGGCCGGGTATGCTATTTCACGCTACTTTTTCCGCGGGCGCGACCTGTTCCGCTTATCGATCCTCGCCGTGCGCGCCTTTCCCATCGTGATTCTGGCCATTCCCCTGGCTGTGGTCTTCATCAACGCCGGCGTCTACGATAGCGTGTATAGCCTGGCCCTGATGCACACGGCGCTGGCGCTCCCGACGACGGTGCTGATTATCGGCAGCGTGTTCGCCTCCATTCCCTATGAGCTGGAGGAGGCGGCGATGGTCTTCGGCTGCACGCCGCTGCAGGCATTCCGGCGAGTGACGTTGCCGCTGGTTTTGCCGGGCATCGCGGCTTCGGCTATCTTCACCTTTGTCCTCTCCTGGAATGAGGTCTTTGCCGCCAGCGTCCTGACCGTGCGCAACCGCACCCTGCCGGCCCAGGTGTTGGCCGCGTTGGGCTCTTCGTCACAGGCTTACCAGTTCGCCGGCGGGTTCTTTATGCTCATTCCTTCCGTTATCTTCATCTTTTTCATTCGCCGCTATCTGTTCAATATGTGGGGCCAGGTCACCAAGTGAGACGGCCGGCGCAGCAGAGGCGTATTTTTGAGTTGAGACTTGCATATGGCAGAAATTAAGATCGAGAACGTCACCAAGCGCTTCGGAAATTTCGTCGCGGTGGACGACGCCACGCTGACGGTGGCCGATAAGGAGTTCGTGGTGCTTCTGGGGCCCAGCGGCTGTGGCAAGACGACGTTGCTGCGGACCATCGCCGGGCTGGGGATGCCGGACGAGGGGCGCATCACCATCGGTGGTCGCGATATGACCTACCTGCCGCCGCGCGAGCGCAACATTTCTATGGTCTTTCAGAGTTACGCCATCTTTCCGCACATGACGGTCTACGACAACATCGCTTTCGGCATGAAAATGCGCAAGGTGGACAAAACTGAGATTGACCGTCGCGTGCACGAATCGGCGGAAATGTTACACATCGACCAACTGCTCGACCGCTTCCCCAGCAAGATGAGCGGCGGGCAGCGGCAGCGCGTGGCTGTGGCGCGGGCCATCGCCATGCAGGCCCAGGTGCTGCTGATGGACGAGCCGCTGAGCAACCTGGATGCCCTGCTGCGGCTGGAGATGCGCGCGGAATTGAAGCAGTTGCTCAACGAGCTGGAGGTGACGACCATCTACGTCACGCACGATCAGATCGAGGCCCTAAGTATGGGCGACCGTATTGCGGTGATGAAGGATGGCAGGATCCAGCAGGTGGATCACCCTTCCACAGTGTACGACAAACCGGCCAACGAGTTTGTGGCCGGGTTTATCGGCAATCCACCAATGAATTTTATGAGCGGCGTGATGCGCAATCAGAACGGCCGAGTCGTGTTGCAGATCGGCGATTTTACCGTGGCCCCGTCTGCAGAGATGCAGCCAATCCTGAAGCCGTACGACGACGAGCCAATGCTGATCGGCATTCGCGCCGAGAATATGGAGACGCTGAAGTCAGCCGCGGATGACGCCGTGAAAGTCCAGGTCCAGGTTGTGGAGCCCTTGGGATCGCAGAACCTGCTCACGGTGCGCGTGGGCCAAGATTTGATCAAAGTGGCCACGCACCCCACGTTTCAGGTCGAACCCGGGAGCAACGTGTGGCTGCGCTTCCCGGCGGACAAGATACGCTGGATTGACCGCGATAGCGGCAAGGTGTTGTATCCCCAGGACGAGAAGGCATAGACGAGGGCGCCGTGCGGCGTCCTCTTCCCAGGCTCATGGCTCAGCCGACCACAGTACACATTATTAACCACACGCATTGGGACCGTGAATGGTTCCTGACGTCAGCGTATACCAGCCAGTGGATCCCGCACCTGATAGACAAAATCGAACAGCTGGTCGCTGAAAATGAGGAGTACCGCTACCTCTTTGACGGACAGACGCTGGTTATCGAAGACCTGTTGCAGGTGGCGCCGGAATACGCCGGCAGGGTCGGCGCGCTGTTCGAAGCCGGCCTTCTGCAGATCGGGCCTTACTACTGCCAGCCGGACTGGC
>DATHSI010000066.1:0-4638 GCA_035464315.1 Candidatus Sulfomarinibacteraceae bacterium | reverse complement strand
CCTGAGCGCTATACAGTTGAGATTCGCAAGAACAAGCGAGGCGGACGCCTCTTTCTGGATTACCTGCGCAATTCTTACGCCCAGAACAGCGTGGCGCCCTATGCGCTGCGCGCCAGGCCCGGTGCGCCGGTAGCCACGCCTCTCGATTGGGATGAACTTTCGGCCAAAAACTTGCATTCTCGCCGTTATCACATAAAAAATATCTTCCGCCGGCTGGGACAAAAAGAAGATCCCTGGATTGACATCAGGCAACACGCGCGTAGCGTGGAACCGGCGCGAGAGCGCCTGATAGACAGGCGGGCGGAAGGTTGACAGTTAACCACGGCCACAGGGCCGCCAAGAAAGAGGCATGAGAATGCAAGACAAAAGAGCAAATCTTGAGCAAATCGCGCAAGAGCTAAACACACTGGAAGCGTCTCCCCTATATGAGTATCGTAAGGAGAATGATTATCACGTTGTATTAGGCGAAGGCGATCCAGATGCCGACATCATGTTCATCGGCGAGGCGCCAGGAGAACAGGAAGCAAAGAGCGGGCGTCCCTTTGTCGGCCGTTCGGGTCAGGTCCTGAATGAGCTGTTGGAAATGATTGACCTGGACCGGGACAGGGTGTACATCACGAACGTGATCAAGGACCGTCCGCCCGACAATCGCGATCCTCGCGTGCAGGAAATTGAGCTGTACACGCCGTTCTTGCAGCGCCAGATCGAGATTATTGAACCGAAAGTGATCGCAACATTAGGTCGCTTTGCCATGGAATTCATGCTCGATCAATTCGAGCTGCCCTTGCAGGCAGAGAAGATCAGTGACCTGCACGGCAGGCCAATTGCTACACAGATAGACGATAGGGCGATTACACTCGTGCCCCTGTTCCATCCTGCTGTAGCGCTATACAGCCGCAACCGGCGCCGAACACTCGAAGAAGATTTCCGCGTATTGAAAAGGTACATCTGATCAGATGCGGTATATTGCCCTCGCTACAGATTATGATGGGACGCTGGCGCCGCACGGCAAGGTGTCACCTGACACGGTTCAGGCATTGGAACGCTTGCGCCAGTCAGGTCGTAAGCTGCTACTGATCACCGGGCGGCGCGTTGATTCGCTTCTTGACGTATTTCCCGAAATCGGGTTGTTCGACCTGGTCGTTGCCGAGAATGGGGCCGTCCTCTACGATCCCCAGACGGAGCAGACGCACGCGCTCCATGAACCACCTGCGCCGGAATTAATCCAGTTTTTAGAAGAGCAAGGCGCATCCCCCCTGGCTGTGGGCGCCGTCATCGTCGCTACTCGCGAGCCATACCGGCAAACGGTGTTGGCAGGGCTACAGAAATTGGGGCTGAAACGGAACGTCATCCTCAATAAGGGCGCGGTGATGGTCTTGCCTGCCGGGGTCGACAAGCGCAGCGGGCTGGCTGCGGCGTTGAAACGACTTGGTCTATCGCCTCAACGCATCGTGGCTATTGGCGATGCCGAGAACGACCAATCGCTGCTGGAATATTGTGACCTTGGTGTTGCCGTCCAAGATGCCTTGCCATCCCTGAAGAAGCGTGCTGATTACGTCACGAGCGGTGGAGCCGGTGCGGGCGTTGTGGAATTGATTGAGATTTTGCTGGAAGACGATCTGCAAATGCTCCAGGCGTCCTGCGACAATCAAAGTATGCCGGCCGAAACGCCCGACGAGGGTTGAGCGGGCGCGAAGTCTTATTCTTGTCCGGGTACGTGCTGTTCGATATTGTGACGCACGGCGAACGTAGCCGCTTCAATCCGATTATTGAGGTTCAATTTGGAAAGAATGGCGCTGACGTGGTTGCGCACCGTTTTCTCAGCCAGCGAAAGCTCCGCGGCAATCTCGTTGTTTGATTTTCCTTTGGCTACTTCGGCCAGGACTTCCATTTCACGAGCCGTGAGATCCTTAAAAGCAGCGGCGACTTTGTCCATCTCGTGTTGCCGCACCCGTTCGATCACGCGGCTGGTCACAGAGGGATCCAGCAGCGCCTCGCCGCGGCGCACCGCTTCCAGAGCGTCGATAAGGGGCCGGTTGCCAACCTGCTTGAGCACATAGCCACTGGCGCCGGCCTGCAATGCCTTGAAGATCAGATCGTCGTCGGCGTAAGACGTGAGCATGATGACTTTGGTGTCGGGATAACGACGCGTGATTTCGCGACAGGCGTCAATGCCTGTTTCCCCGGGCATGCGAATGTCCATGACCACGACGTCAGGCGAGTATCTGTCTACGGCGGCGACAGCCTCGTCCGCATTGCCGGCTTCGGCGACAACTTCAACCCAGTGGAGGTCTTCGAGGAGGGTCATTAAACCCAGACGCACTACCTCGTGATCGTCAACCAGTATTAAACGTACCCTATCCTTCACATTTCCTCCCAGGGAGCGATGAGTTTGATGCGGGTTCCACGGCCCGGCTCGGACTCGATCTGTAGTTCGCCGCCTAGGAGCCGGGCCCGGTCGCGCATGTTGCGCAGGCCATAACCGGTTGCCTGCTTCGTGGTTGTAAATCCCTTGCCATCGTCGACAATCTCAACGGAAAAACCGCCGTTTGCGTCCTCAGCACGCACTGTCACGTGACGGGCCTGGCTGTGCCGGGCAGCATTGGCCAACGCCTCACCCACAATTGCCAGCACATGAGTTGTGCCGGCCGGGTTCAGGCTTCGCGACTCAGACAGGTTCAATTCGAGGTTAATATCGAGGAGCGTATTCAAGCGGGGATCGTTCGTCTGGCTGCGCAGCCCGTCGGCCAATGACAGCGGGGACGGTTCGGTGCGCAAATCGGTCATGTAGGCGCGCAGGCTGGCAATAGCCTCATTCAGGGCGGTCATAGCGCGGTCGAGGCGTTGAGCAACGATACTCTCTTCCTCTACTTTGCCGCGCGCTGACTCAATGATCAACCCCGCCGTATACACTCGCTGAATTGCTCCATCGTGTAACTCGCGACCAATACGCTCTCGTTCGGATGCCAGACTTTGCTTGACTTCCATACGTTCGATGAGCCGGTCCACTTCCACGTCGAATACCTCAAGCGCGCGGATCACCGTAACAGCCAGCACGAGGCCGATCAGAGAACGAAACACAGGAACAGGGACGCCAACGAGGTCAACAAGGGCAGTCTGGTTAACAAAATTGGCGGGAAAAAAATCAGCGTAGGGCACGATGAAGCCGCTGAACAGCGCGTAGGCTACCAGTCCCAAGCCAGCCACCCGCAGCATATTGTAAATGTAATCCAGTTGAAGTGGTCGAATCTGCCGCTCAGCCTGGTATCGTAATCCCCAGGCAGCCAGGAGGCTCGCGGGGAGGGCAATCAGATAACGGGCCCAGACGGACGCCGTTTGCTGCCACGGCCCAATACCAGGCCGCGTCACCAAACCGTCAAAGACGATGATCAAGATCCAAATGATGGTAATAGCGATTGGGACCCACACAAGCCATGACCAGCGATCACGCACCAAATCGGCTGCAAATTGGAAAAGCGCCGCGAAGGAGATGCCCAGGAGCGCCGTGCGCACAATAATTAGGAAGGCGACTGCGTCCTGGCTCAGATACGTAGCCTGGATGGGAACCAGCAACAAACCCCACTCGTGGAACCCGTGTGTGAGACCAAAGACGGCCAGCCAGCGCAGGCTTCGGGCCAGCTCCAGGCGGCTGTGGCGACGGGACTGCAATGCAACCGCCAGCCCCAGAACAAAGAAGACCTGTCCATAGGCGAAGAGGACGAGCTGAAAGTTTAGTTCAAAGAAATCGCGAATGGCTGAGATCATTGACAATCAAATTGCTGGTGGTTTACCTTCCTGTCAGGGATGCGGCTGACCCACCCCGCCGGTGCATGACGCACCCAATTCGGGCGCTGTCGGCCCTTGCCGGTAATGGGCGATGAAGCGAGTCACCCTATCATCTCGCATGGAATCCAGTTCCAGTTGCACACCCCATGCTGTGAGCACGACGGGACTGCGCAGGCCGGGATAAGGGCTTAGAAGGAGATAATCTTCGCCGCGCACAAGCGTCTGCAAATAGACGATATCATCCTCCGGCAAATCCGGCTGGTATGTGATCCACACAGCACCGTGCTCCATGGAGTGGATGGCGTATCCTGTTTCGATTGGTTCTGTATATATGCCGCAATTCTGCCACCGGTCAAAGTGAGCGCCGCCCGGTGGCGGTAAATCTCCATTAGTTATGGAGACAGTATTATCGTGCGTTCGGGAGAGCGCCTGATAATGTACAACGCCGGGAATTGTATATGGCGAGTATACGTCCAAGTATAGCAGAATGACGAATCCCAGCAGGACAAGAGAAAGTACGGCCCCTATTACTTTTATCTTATTGGAGTTCAGAGGTCTGGCATTCGTACCAATAACATTACTTTGCTGCATTGTATTCCCCTAAAGAAAAGAGGGCGACATCACAACGTCGCCCTCTGTCTATTGTTCTGTTTGTTATCTCTTTCTTACTGTCGTTCTCAGTCTCCAGGGGTGGGTTCGGGGACCAGGCCGCCGGGGAGTTGCTGTTTCTCGGCGCCTTCGCGGCGGGCGCGCCAGGGGGTGCCCAGCGCGGGCAGCAGGAAGTAGTCCAGGCCGATGTAGCCGGCCACCTTCCAGGCCATAATCAGACCCACGGCGATGATGAAGAGCAGG
>DATHSI010000065.1:0-54783 GCA_035464315.1 Candidatus Sulfomarinibacteraceae bacterium | reverse complement strand
CGTAATGGTTTCCACCTAACGTTACGTACATTTGACGGTCTGAGTTGCATGAAGAGTGCATCGATTTAGGTGCGGAAGACCGGGCAAAAAAGCAACGCGCTCGGCTTTGACAAGCGCCTACCTTTCCTCTAGAATCAGGTTGTTTTTAGAGAGGTAGCACATCGCAATTGGATCGTAACCTTCCCCCATATCAAGAGGTTGTTCCGTAATGAAAGAATACACAACGAGAGATATACGTAATATTGCCCTCGTCTCGCACAGCGGAGCGGGCAAAACCACCATGGTTGAGCGTTTTCTTTTCAACACAGATGTGATCACCCGCATGGGCAGCGTGCAACAGGGCACCGCAGTGATGGACTTTGAAGAAGAGGAAATAGCCCGTAATAGCTCAATCGTCACTGCTATCGCTCCCGTGGAGTGGAAGGGCAAGAAGTTAAACTTCCTGGATACGCCGGGCTACGCCGATTTCGTCGGCGAAGTGTTTAGTGCGCTGAAGGTAGCCGAAGGCGTCTTGATCCTGGTCGAAGCCGTAGCTGGTGTAGAAGTCGGCACGGAACTGGTGTGGCAGTATGCTGAGGAGCGAAACCTGCCACGCATGGTCGTCGTCAACAAGATGGATCGCGAAAACGTGCGCGTGCAACGCGTCACCGAAAGCCTACAGAACTATCTGCCGGGCAACCTGGTTCGGCTCCAGTTGCCAATTGGCGAAGGCCAGGACTTCAAAGGTGTGGTGGACCTGATCAGCATGAAGGCGTACCTAGGCAGCGACGGCAAGGCCAGTGACATCCCTGAAGATCTGGTTGATGCTGCCGAAGAGGCCCGCTTTGAATTGGTAGAGGCAGCGGCTGAAGGTGACGATGAACTGCTGATGAAGTATTTCGACGACGAACCCCTCACCAACGAGGAAATCGTGCACGGGCTGAAGGGCGCGATGCGTAGCGGATCGGCCGTTCCTGTGCTCTTTAGCGCGCCGGAGCCGGGGCTGGCGGTCGAACCGCTTCTGGACTACGTGTCGCAGCTTATGCCTGCGCCCGACGAGCAGAACGCTTTTACGGCTGTCAACGCCTCTGGCGAAGAGGAAACGTTCGAGGTCAGCGATGAGTCGCCGCTCACAGCCTTCGTTTTCAAAACGCGCGAAGATCCCTATGGCAAGATGAGCTATCTGCGCGTCTATGGCGGCGCCCTCTCCTCGGATACGCGAGTGTGGAACGCCAATCGCGAAGAGGAAGTGCGCGTGGGCACCATCGTGCTTCTACGCGGTAAGGAACAGATATCCGTCGAGCGCCTGCATGCCGGTGACATTGGCGCGGTAGTAAAACTCGGTGATGCTGCGACCAACGACACATTGTGCGAGCAGGGGCGCGCACTGACCATTCCCCCTATTACCCAACCAGAGCCGATCATGTCTATCGCCGTGCACCCCGTGGCGCAGTCAGACGTGGCCAAGCTGAGCACCACGCTGAACCGGCTGGCGGCTGAGGATCCCACGCTACGCTGGCACAACGAACCGGCGACGCGCGAGGTTATCATGTCCGGCATGGGCAACGCTCACCTGGACATCGCCGTGAAGAAGGCTCGCTCCAAGTTCGGCCTGAATCTGACGACCAGCATCCCCAAAATCCCTTACCGGGAAACAATCACACGTACCAATAACGCAGAATATACACACAAGAAACAGACCGGCGGCGCCGGGCAGTATGCGCGCGTCTATCTGCGTGTGGAGTCCATGAACGACGATAAAACGTTTGAGTTCGACTCCGAGGTGTTCGGCGGGGCCATCTCACAGCCTTTCATTCCGGCCGTGGAGAAAGGCTGTCGCCAGGCGCTGGACGCAGGCGTGCTGGCCGGCTACCCTATGACCGGGATCAAAGCCATCGTCTATGACGGCAAGGAGCATCCCGTAGACTCCAAGGAAATCGCCTTCCAGATTGCAGGGCGCGAATGTTTCAGGCGCGCAGCGATGGGCGCCGGCCCCATTCTTCTGGAACCAATCTACGAAGCGGTCGTCACGGTGCCCAACGAAAACATGGGCGACATCATGGGTGATCTTAACTCCCGTCGCGCCCGCGTGCTGGGTATGGAGCAGGAAGGGACGAAGGCCATCGTGCGCGCCGAAGTTCCGTTGGCCGAGATGCAAACTTACTCGGCCGATCTGCGCTCGATGACTCAGGGTCGCGGCGTTTATAGCATGAAATTCCTGCGCTATGGACGCGTTCCAGGGCACATCCAGGAACAGATCGTCGAGGAGTCAAAGCGCGAAGCAGAAACAGCGTAGACACTGCTGTTGAGACCGATTGCAGAGGGCGCGCCACAGGGTGCGCCCTTTTTGTTTCTGGACGCCATTTCCGGAGCGCGGGTTGCCCTTTACGTCGCCAGTCGCCAGCGCCGGGCGTTGACCCCTTTCATAATATTACTGGCCTCCACGGCTCGCGCCGTATCCGTACGTAGCATGAGCAGGATTGTGCCCCGTTCCACGCTGCTGGCGTAGCGATACTCATCTTCCTGAGAAACGCCGAGGCCGATAATGGCTCCAATCAAGGCTCCGAAGAAGAGACCAGCGACTGCCCCAAACACTATCGTCCACACGAAAATTTCCAGCACACTCAGGCCAAAAAGCGCTGTTCCGGGCGCCACGATGGCGCTGACGCTTGCGACAAGGCCCAGGAGCACGCCGATAGCAGCGCCAACCAGGGCGCCGGCGAGGGCGCTTTCCACCGTGGTATTGGCCACATGCTGGCCCTCGTACACAGTGTGGATCTCGTTGAGGGGTACTTTTTCTATCCGCTGGGGGTCAAAGCCGGCATCCGCCAGATCAGAGATCGCCTCCCCCGCGCTCTCCTCATCGTCAAAAAGGCGTACCACCAGCTGACGTCCTTCACGGCCCTGTAATTCCTGCACGCGCCCATGCACTTCCTGAATGCGCTCGTGCTGCGCCGCAATATCGGAATGCAGGTCGTTGGGAAGCGTGCGTTGCAAAGCGTCCGCATACGTGCGCAATGCCACGCTCTCACCACGCACCACTTCAGACAACACCACAGCTTCCGTCGCCGGCTGTCCAATCGTCATCGCCGCCTTAATGTTGATCCAGCCGCGGTGCACGGCTGCCAGCGGCCCACCCCCATGCGCCGGCTCACCTCCAAGCGCTTCTACTGCTGCCTGCAACTGGCTAGCATACTGAGATCGCTCCTGCGCGTAAGTCTTGAACATCACCATCAAGCCGCGGTTCTTCACGTTCTCCGCCGCAACGTTGAATCCCTTCTCGCTGGCAATGCACAGGCGTGCCAGGCGATTCAGAGTTGCGACTGCCTGCCGATTCTGTGTGGCCATACGCACACTCCTTTTGCATCAGCTTACACTTACTATGCAGTTGTCAGGCGTTGTTGTCGGCAGCGAAGAATTACCTGTTGGGGAATGATTGGCATCTCATCGCACCCCAGTATACTGCACTCAACCTAACAGTCGCAACGAGAGCGGAAAAGTTACGGTTGGCGGCCTCACAGAAGCAGGCCCCTGCGCAGCGCCGATGGCCTTGTTTACCCGAGATGCTGTGAAAAGAAATCGGTCAGTAGCTCCGGGTGCTGCACCGCGTAACGGTAGCCGCCATGACGGTGCTGAGTATCCAGGAAAAGCGGATCAACGGCGCCGGGTGTCCTTGCTGCAAGCTGTGCCACGTTGCTAACGCTTCCCCAGCGGTCGCCGCTGCTCTGCACGTAAAGGACAGGCACGTCCCCCGCACCAGCAACAACCATAAGCGGCTCGATACCGCTTAGCGACATGTGGCTCGCCCCCTGATAGAGCAATTCGGCCAGGCTCAGGACGGGCTTCCCTAAAGGACCCAGTAAATCTGACGCGTAGCGCTCCCCAAAAAGCTGGGGGCTGGTGGGCTGTATTGCTACCGCCGCACGGATGCGCTCGGTATGGGGTAAGGCGAAAAGGAGGGTGTTGGCGCCCATGGAGAAACCAACAGCGCCGATGCGAGTTTCATCGACGTCGCCCCGGTCGCCGAGATACTCCAGCGCCCCCAACAGATCATTTGACTCCTGCAATCCAAAGGTGACCGGCCCACCCTGCGCGCTACGCCCATGATTTCGCGAGTCAAAGCTGAGCACGTTGAATCCCGCCTCATGCAAAGCATGGGTCAGGCGCAATAGGTCCACGGGAAGCGCCCCGCTCACGTTAGCCAGAAAGGAATCCGCGGCCTGCCCAAGCCGATTCCAAAGCCAGCCGTGCACCACCACAATGGTGGGCCGAGGGCCGCCAGCGCTATCTGCGGCGGGTATGAACCAGCCGGAAAGACGCAATCCGTCTCGCGCCGGGAACTCCACTTCCTCATAGGGCAAACCGGCGTCGGCGGGCGAGGCCCACAGATCACGACGGGAAGGCCGTATCATCTGC
The DNA here is from genome assembly GCA_035464315.1 of Candidatus Sulfomarinibacteraceae bacterium. Classification (GTDB taxonomy): domain Bacteria; phylum Chloroflexota; class Anaerolineae; order Promineifilales; family Promineifilaceae; genus JAAYYY01. The sequence goes on along the minus strand of DATHSI010000065.1, from coordinate 50,388 downwards.
CGGGCCATATAAGCAGCAACCCCCAGCACCAGACCGGCAACGAGAGTAGATCCAAGCAGCACCAGGCGAACGACACGGCGAAATAAGTTCATTGCAAAGCCTCCTATTAATTGGCGTCGGCGGCGACCTTCACAGTTGATTGAGTGTGGCAACCCTCCACAAGCTTATTATACCGTATCTCAGCTTTGGCGTATTTGCCAAAAAAGGATAAACTGGACTGCGTCACGATCAAACGGCTAAGGGCACATCGCAGCAATGAACCAATCCGAGCTCCAACAACTTCTACAGCAGGCCCAAACTGCCAGCCAGGATAAGGATCACGAGACAGCTCTTGCCTGTTACGACTCCGTGCTCTCGGAGACGAAGGAGGAGCCCGAGTATAAGGAGCTGCGCCTGACGGCGATTCGCGAGCGCAGCCGTCTGCTGGAGCTCATGGGAGAGCGGGAAGAGGCCCTGGCGGGGTATGAAAGTTACTATCTGGAAGCAGGTTCCAATAAACACGCCGTGGAAGCGCTCGTGCTCATTGGCGATCTGCACACGGACATGGGCCGACACCGCGAAGCGCTGGATGCTTACGACGAAGCGCTAAATCTGGCAGAGGCCTTCAATTATACATTTGGCAGGGCCAAAGCCCTGGTTGGTTCCTCTCTAACCCTGCACCGTCTGGGGCGCACAGAAGAAGGCCTTTCCAACATCCGCAAGTCGTTGGGGCTATTCCAGCAGATCGAAGATTCCGAAGGGGAAATGAGAGCCTGGAACCGTCTGGGCATCATCCACGCCCAGGCCGGACAAATCGACCGCGCCATTCACGCCTTCCAGAAGAGCCTAGAGTTGTCCCGCGAGATCGGCGAGCGGGAAACGGCCATCAATCTTAGCAATCTGGGCGAGTGCCATCAGGTGCTCTTCAATATGGAAGATGCGCTAGAATATCACCGCGAAGCTCTGGCCCTGGCCGAGAGCACCGCTTTCCGCTCGGTAGAAGCCGATACCTGTCGCAACCTCGGCTATGATCTCTACAACCTGGGCCAGGTGAAAGAAGGTATTCGCTATTTGCAGCGGGCGCTGGAGATAAGTGACGAAACAAAGCAGCGTGACGTCAAGCTACAATCCCTGTACACGCTAGCTCTGGCCGAGATCCGGCGCGAGAATAGGCGGATGGCGTGGAAATACGCTGAAGAACTGAAGCGGATTGCTGAATCGCGCAATTATCGCGTCTACCAGGCCGATGCTCTGCACGCACTAGGCCTATGCCACAAACTCGACGGCAATCTGGAGGCAGCAGAGCAACGCTGGCAAGAGGCTGTATTCCTTGCTCATGATACCGGCCGGCAATTCCTCCTCTGGCAACTCCACGCCGCCTTAGCCGATATCGCGCCGAACCCAGGGCTGGCGCAGGTACACCTGCAGATAGCCGCAGACATTATTCACCAGATAGCCTACCCCATCGAAAATGAGGCCGTGCGCAACACTTTCCTGGAAGCGCCCCAGGTACAACGCGTGCTGGCGCACGTAGAGTGAGCGCCTCCCACACCCCAGTTCCCTTACTCGTCGGTTACATCCAGGAGTAGACCCAGCTGCGCCGTAATCTGCTGTAATTCCTGCCACTGCTGCCCGCGCACGATGGCTGCCAGGTCGCCCAGTCGTTCGCCAATGTACGGGCGCGTCTTCGGATTGGACTGTAGCGTGTCCAGGATGGACGCGTCGCGAACGCGCAGAATCACCCCACGCTGCAGACGACCCTCCAGACCTCGCTCAGACCAGCGCTCCACGGCCCGGCGCACACTCGCCGGAATTGGGCGACCACTGGCCTGCTCCAGGAACTCCAACACCCTCCCAGGACGGATGCCTGCGTCTTGCGCCCGGGACAGGCTGTCGGGCGTCAGCCGATATTGGTAGGGCTGAGAAGGGTCCAGCGGCTGTGGCTCGGCCACGCGCGCCGCCTGGAACCGCTGGTGACGACTGGCGTTGAACGGCACCAACAACGACGCGTCGGGCTGGACCACCAGCGGTACCTTCACGTCCACTCCCTGGACGGGCGCGCTATCCAACCACTGTAGAGCTGCTTCCGTCAGGCGGAAACGCTGATCCCCCACGTCCGCCAGACCCAGCCAGGCCATCGGTCCGCTGATCAGAAAATGTAGTAATCGTCCCTCAACAAGGTCCCAATTCTCGAAACCGCGCAGATAGACGTCCTGTTCCACATCACGGATATACCAGGTATCATAATTGCCTTCGGGCCGCTGAAAGTCGGGCGACGTCTCTTTAATCTGTGCCACCAGCTCAGAAATCTCATACCAGGAATGGTCGCGGGGCAACGCTTCCAACAGCGTCGTGCGCGGCGGCACCGGTTCGTTGCTCCAACCACTGCCCTCGCAGCGCAGCCCTGGCGTGTGACACAGATCATTCCACGAACTGCCGCTCCATGCTTCGGCCAGCGAGCGTAACTGGGAGTCTCGATCCTGTTTCAGCCAACCAACCGCCGCCCGCGCGGGGCGCAAACTGCCATCGTGCACCCGCAACAGCTCCATTTCTTCCGCCAGCGTCAGAAGCAGGTCGCAACGCGCCTCTTCGCCCGCATACAGGAAAGCACGCAAGGCCGAAAGCCGCTCGCGCTGCAGGCCATCACGCTGCGCAAAAGCGAGGAGCGTCGTCAGGTCATCGACCGCGTGCCCTGTTGCCTCCTCGTATGCCACCGGCGGTTGCGCCGCGTTCAGCGTTGAGGCGCTTTCAACCTCTGGAGCAGGCGACCGCTCCGGCTCTGGGAATTGATCGTAGAACTCTTTGGGAAGGTAGTAAAACTCCACCAATTCACCATTGTCGCCGGCGTTGTCAAAACCGCGAAAGAGAAACCCCCGGTACCACAACGCCTCGGCGGGACTGGCAGGTTCCAACCACGGCTCCTCACGCTCCAGCCGGCCGGGTCCCATCTGGCGCACTTCCCCGTGGTGGCGGCTGAAGGCAGCCACAGGCATGCGGCCTCCTTCACGGACCAGGGCGTGCAAAACAGAGGCCTCCTCTGAGGGCAGATAGTTTAGCTCAAGCTCGATATCCAATTGGCGCAGCCGTTCGCCCAGCGCCTCGACACACGCCTCCTTATCTGCTCCGGTCAGATCTAGCTCCCACCACTCTCCGATCACGCGCAGAGTGATTAAATCGTGGTCAGAAAGAGCATTTTCCAGCGTTCGCATTTTCCTACGCTCCTGGTTGAAGATCTTATCGGGAACACGTTGTCACTTTAGCACGACGACGCCCAAACGACCACCGCCGGCAGCCTTCTGTATAGTACGAAATACACATATGCACGCCGTCTCGCTTACCTTTACACCCCTATCTAAACGTGCTATACTTTGCCTCGAATAACGTTACGTCAAGTCGATGTTAAGTGCCATGGTTCCTCCCCAGTCGTCGGATGATGTTTTTCTACGCACGGTTGCGAAAAGCATTTCTAAGCGTGGCCTGGGTTCCCTGGCCCTGGTGGCGCTTGAGGCTGGACGTCCACTTGCCTTTCTCGGTGGCCAACTGTTGTGGCTGACCCAACCCGCACTTTGTCTGCTGTGGTCGCGAAATCAGATCAGCCGGCTGGCGCGGCTCTTGGAAGAAGCAGAGGCGGTGGACAGCCTGATCGAATACCTGCAGACAAAATGATTATATGAGTGAAAGTCAGCTACTGGTTATTACGATCGCACTGCTGGCAGCAGCGCTGATGTTGCTGGCCTATCGCCGCCTACGGGCAGGAGATGCTTTCGTCTTGCGGCCTTTGCCAGGGTACCGCGCACTGCGTCAACAGCTCGGACTTGCTATCGAAGGCGGGCGTCGCCCACATCTGACTCTTGGTCGCGGCCCCCTGCACACGGTCTCCGGCCCCAGCAGCGTGGCCGCCCTAAAGATTCTGGATGAGCTGGGAGCGTCGGGAGCCAAGAGCACCCTGTCGCCGCGCGTGACGGTGGGCACGGGCACGCTCCTCCCCGCCGCAGAGGATACCTTGCGCCGGGTTTATGAGGAAGCAGGACGTGATGGGGCCTTTCCACCGAGTAGTGTGGAGTTCATTGCCGATGATAGCTTTCCCTTCAGCTACGCTGCCGGCGTTTCGGCCATGTTGGACGAGGCAGAAAACGGTAGCTTGATGGCTGCTGGCCGCTTCGGTGAAGAAATCATTATCATCAACGAAGCAGCCCAACGGGCCGGGTTGGAACAGGTGACAGCAACAGATGATCCGCTGGCCATGGCCCTGGCGACAGCCGGAAGCGGGGAGGCATTATGGGGCGAAGAGCTGTTTGCCGCCGGAGCGTATCTGGAAGAAGCGCCGCTACAGGTAGCAAGCGTGCGAGCTCAGGACATGTTGCGTTGGCTCCTAGCAGCCATCATCGTGATCATTGCCCTACTGCAGTTGCTGCTTTCACTAGTCTGAACGCGAGTCAATTAAGAGATTCTACAAAGAGTGCCGTAACGAACGATGAATCTTCTGAAGCGCGGATTGCCGGTGACGCTGGCCCTCATTTTTGGGTTCGCGACCCTTGTCGGCCTTCTGGTACTTCCATCGCTGGCAGACCTCTTGCTGAGCTGGGCAGGATTTCTGGCTGCCGTGGCTCTCGTGCTTGGTGTGCTGAACCTTCTGGCGATCCATCTGCGACGGGCAGTGGACGGCAATGGCTATAGTCTGATTCTGGTGCTCGCCATGCTGGCAGTCTTCGCATTGGCCATCACAGATGCCTTGGCGTTGACCGAGAATGGTCTGAATTTCGCCTTCAACCAGATTCAGGCGCCGCTTGAAGCGGCCCTGGCTTCGCTCGTGGCTTTCTTTCTCCTATTTGCAGGCGCCCGTATGTTGCAGCACCGTCGCAGTGTTTGGTCTATCCTCTTTCTGTTCTCGGTGATCTTTTTTCTGCTCACGCAAGGGCCGCTGCCGGAGGCCCTGGCAGCAATTCTCTCCCCAATCCGCACGCTTGCCGATTCCGTGCTGGTAACAGCGGGCATGCGCGGTATACTGCTGGGCGTAGCCTTAGGTATTATTACCCTCAGCCTTCGTCTGCTGTCCGGTCTGGAGCGTCCCTATAGCTCATGAGTGAATTCGTCTGTCGAAGCTGCGGCGCGCGCAACCCCACGCAGAGCAAATACTGCAATAAGTGTGGCGCTTCTCTGCGCAGCGGCACCTCGCAAATTTGCCCGAGCTGCGAAAAGGCTAATCCCATTGAGCTCCTCTACTGCGATCACTGTGGTACGCTGCTCGCCGAAGATGCTCTGTTAGACCCCTCTGATGAGGAAACGGACGAGAAAGACACACCCGATAGCCGAAGCAAACCGTTCTCGCTGCCTACCCGCCCGCCAGGCCAGACGGGCGACCTGGATGTGTCCGGCGACATTCCAGGATGGTTAAAAACCGGCGACGTAGATCAGGATGCCCACGAACACGATGAGGATACGCCAGACTGGCTGAAAGCGGCTGAGCCATCGGACGAACAGGAAGATTCGGAAGCGCCCACCCTGGAGGATCTGAGTGGAAGCCACGCCCCCAGCGATGATTTGCCAACCTGGTTGCTGGAGGACGAGGCAGGCGACGCCATCTTCAACAGCGAAAAAGATACCAACGAACTGTTCGGTGAGGGAAGCGCCGGTGAAAAATCCGATGCAACTGAGGAGGCGCCCGAGGCGGATGAGGCATTGCCGGACTGGTTGGAAGGACTGAGCTCGCCCGGCACCGGCCCGCTACCCTTTGTAGCTGATGAAGAAGATGAGTCGCCTGGCGGCGCGGAGCCTGGGGAGCATCCCAGGGAGGAAAGACAGACGGACGACGTTGCCGGCGAACTGCAAAGCTGGTTGAGCGCCATAGAGGAAGACGAGAGCGCCGACGCAGAATCAGAACCACCGGCGGCAGCTTCAGCACAGGAAGAGCCTGCGAGTGAGGAGGCTGATCCCCACAGTGATTGGCCCCAGGAATTCGAGAACGGCGTAGACGAAGAAGCGCAAATGCAAATGGATCTGGTCGCGCCTGATGATGGTGCGGATGATTTTGCCCGGTGGCTGACCGGCGAAGAGGTCCAACAAAGCGCCACAGAAGAAGCAGAAGCGCCAGAGGAAGCGCCACCGCTCCAATCGCTCGATGAAGAGGGCTTTCAGCAGTGGCTGGCGGACACCCGCCTGGAGGACTCGGCCTCGCTCAGCGATGAAGCAGAGGAATGGCAGGCGGAAGCCACACCGGTCGAAGAGGACATGCCCGGCGACCTGACGCCCGAGCGCGTGGAGAGTCAGGAGGCGGATGTCGACACACCGGATTGGCTGGAAGTGCCGGAGGATGAGTATCTCGCGGAGGGCGAAGAACCGGCGTCAGCCGCGCCTGATTCAGAAGCCGCACCCGATTGGCTGGCAGAACTTGAAGAGGAAAGCTCGGACGAAATCGAGCAACCATTCCCGGACGACGAAGACGACGCCGGTTGGCTACCGTCAATTGAGCCAGCTTCCGGAGAAGAGGAGCGACAGGCCGACGAAGCAAGTCGCGAGGAAATGACAGAAGAAGATTTCCTGGCCTGGCTCGCTACGCTCGATGAGGGTGGCCTGGACGCCGCGGACCCCGATGAGGAGGCAACGGCGGCTGGCGAGGACGAAGCGGCGGGTGAAGTGTCTCTAACAGCGGACGAACCGGGTGAAGAAGTCGAGTCATTCGACAGCGAGGAGGAAAAGGTCTCTCAAGAGCTGGACGAAGAGGAGGCGTCCGCCGAATTACCTTCCTGGCTGGGTGAGCTGGCGAACAATGAAGAAGCGATTGCCGGGGACGATGACGAATTTGCCGGCGATTTGCCCGAATGGCTGCAGTCGATGCCATCGACGGGCGAGAGCGGTCCCTTGCCTTATCTGGAAGCGGATGAGGCGCAGGACGAGCTCGCCGATGTAGCCCCAGAGCCGGATGCCAAGGAGGCAATGGAAGCAGCGGGAGACACCACGGAAGCCGGCGAAGAAGTGCCAGAATGGCTCGCCGGTATTTCTGACGAGTTTGACCTGGAGGCGGCATCACCCCTTGAAGGCGATGCACCGATAGTGCAAGACGAGATACGGCAGCCTGAATCGGTTGAGACGCAGAAAGACGACGAGCTTGGCGAGCTGGAGTTCGCCGACGCCTCCCTCGATCCTGACGCGTCAGACGACCTGGTGCCTACAGAAGACCTGCCCGACTGGTTCAGCGACGTTATGGCCGATATCGAGACCGAAGGCGAACTCGACAGCCAGGCCGACGTTCCCGCAGAGCTCTCTAACGTCCCCTCGCAACTGGCCGCTGATGAACTGCCAGAGTGGCTGGACAGCCCATTTGCCGACGGCCCGGACGCCGAGCCAACCCCGCTGGAAGAGATTCCGGAGTGGCTAAAGCCGCCGCCCGGCGCCGATCTGGTAATCTCTGATGCTGACGAGGAACTCCTCAGTCTCGGCGCAGCAGAAAGCAGCGATGAGTGGGCCGACCTTCTGGACGCACTCCCGCCCCCAGAACAGGACCGCCAGAGCCTCAGCCAGGCAGATATACCGGAATGGCTGCAGGCCCTGAAACCACAGGCGCTGCGCGAGGACTCTGAAGAAACCCCCGCGCCGCCAGAACCGGAAGAAAGTGAAGGACCACTGGCCGGATTGCGCGGCGTCATCGGAGTGGCTCCGGCTATGGCGCACTCGCGAGCTGCCGAACGAATTGATCCCGATCTGTCGGCTCAGGAGCACAAGCAACAGGTGGCGCTGCTACGACAGCTGGCACGTTCGGAGGGCCAGTCGGTTTCAAGGCGAACGCTGCCCACACACATAACGACACAGTCAACAACCATTCGCCTACTGCTGGCGCTCCTGCTGCTGGTTGCTCTGTTCATTGGCCTCTTCTTCCCAGAGACCATCGTGGAACTGACGCCGTGGGCCCCTGTGGGCGCCCCGGTGGAAGCCACGGGCATGATTAATGCAGCCGCCGGCGAACCGGTGATCGTAGCCTTTGAATACACACCGGCGCTCGCCGGGGCGCTGGAAGAAGATGCGCGGAGCGTGCTCGATATGTTGGCCAACAATGGCAGTGCTGCAATACTCGTCAGCCAGACCGCTGCGGGCGCAACGCTGGCGCGGCAGGCGGCGTCTGACACGCCTGACCTACAAAGCGTGGACGTGGGCTACATCCCAGGCGGCGCGGCCGGTTTGCGCAGCATGGCCCAATGTCTGGCGGGTGGCCAACTGTGCGATTCGCTGTTTGGCCGCCCCCTGTCTCAGGACGACGGCGCCGCCTTGGGCGATGCAGCGCTGATCATTCTCCTCAGCGGCGAACGAAGCCAGCTGATTGACTGGGTGGAGCAGGTGCAGACGACCAGCAATATTTCGATGCTGGCTTTTGTCACAGAGGCCATCGCCCCTGTGGCGGCGCCTTATGATAGTAGCCACCAGCTGACCGTCGTGGCCAGCAGCGGTACATCAACCCTGGCGCCGGCCGGCCAAGCTATGTCACCTCAGACAGTGGCCGTTATGTTGGGCCGCTGGCTGGCAATCGGGACTATTTTGATCGGCGCCATCTACTATGTTGTTGCCGGCCAAAGGCGGACGCGGACAAATGGGTGAGTTATCTCTCGTTCTGGTGGGCTTTTTGCTGACTCTGTTCATCTATAGTTATGTGGTCGGCGATAATCCGCTTTATCGCCTCGCAGTTCACCTGCTGGTGGGCGTGAGCGCAGCCTACGCAGCGGTGATTGCTATTCAAAGCATCTTCTTGCCCCTGTTCCAGCGCCTGCAGGCACAACCGACGGCTCCGGACAATCTGCTGTGGGGCATTCCCCTCTTTCTCTCACTGCTACTCTTGCTTAGATGGATCGGCCCACTATCCTGGGCCGGCAACAGCAGCGTGGGCGTTCTGATTACAGTTGGCGCTGCCGTGGCCCTGGTAGGTGTTATTACAGGCACAATCGTGCCCCAGGTCCTGGCTATGCCAGAAGGCCAACCGGTGTTGGGGCTGGTGACTGCTCTGCTCACGGCCTGCGCCCTGCTCTATTTTCAGTTCACCGGTCGTCCCGACCGGGAAGGTAACTTTACGCGTCCCGGGTGGCAGCGCGTGGTTGCCGGCATAGGACAGGGCGTCTTAATGATCACCTTTGGCGCGTTGTTCGCCGGCGCTTTTGGCACAAGCCTCGTTGTTCTTGTGGAGCGACTCAACCACTTTATCACAGAGCTGGCCTCCACGGTGGGACTATTTCTGTCATGATTGTCAACGACAGCTATTTTCCCTCTTTCCTCCTGGCAGACTGCGGGTCGACGGCGACCACAGTAGCTCTCTTCGATATAACCGAGACAGGCTATCGTCTCGTTGCGCAGGCGGTCGCGCCAACCACCGCCGCTGCGCCGTGGGCCGACGTCTCCGTCGGCGTCCAGGTCGCCATCGGCCAGCTCTCGAAGATCACGGGCCGACCCCTGCTGACCGATGACGGTGATTTGATAATACCGCGGCAGGAAAATGGCGCGGGGGTTGATCGCTTTGGCGTTACAGTCAGCGCCGCACCGCCGTTACGTCTGGTAACGGCCGGCCTGCTTGAGGATGTGAGTCTGGCAAGCGCCCGCCGCGCAGTGCGCACGATTTACGCCCAGGAAGTGGATAGCTTCAGCCTCAATGACACGCGGGACGAGCAAGAGCAGATTGAGGCCATGATCACACTCGAACCGGACTTGATCTTGCTCACCGGTGGAACGGATGGCGGCGATACAGCACAACTACGCGAGCTCTTGCAGAAGGTGGAACTGAGCGCCAATCTGTTCAATGGCGCTGCAAAGCCACAGGTACTTTACGCCGGCAACAGCCGGTTGCGCGAGAGCGTGACCGCCTCACTGAGCTCCCTGACAAACGTGCACGTAGCGGGCAACGTGCGGCCTACCCTGCAATCAGAGCAGCTCGCAGACGCCATGCAAGTATTGGGCAAGCTTTATGAAGAGCTTAAAGTGGGATCGCTGCCCGGTATCCAAGAGATCAGGGGCTGGAGCCAGTTCCCGGTGGAAACCACAGCGCGCGCATTTGGCCGCATGATCGAATATTTTGCCGCCCTATACGAATCGCGCATCATGGGACTTGATCTGGGTAGTAATAGCGTCGTCCTGGCCACAGCGCGCGCACAAGAAGGGCAGATATTCATTGACAGCAACGCCGGCATGGGACGCTCCCTGGTGAATCTACTGGACAACGTTCCCCTGCCAACGTTACTGGCCCACATTCCATATTCCATGACCGAGCAGGCGCTGCGCGATTTCATACAGGAGAAAGCGCTCTACCCACAGACCGTGCCCATGACAGAGGAAGAATTATACCTGGAACAGGCGCTGGCGCGGCAGGTGATCAGGTACACCTTCGCCAGCGCGGCAGAACAGTGGGGCTGGTCCGGCGGCGCAGGCGCCCAGCCGCCTCCTTTCAGCCTGCTCGTTCTGCGCGGACAAACGCTGGCACGCGCGCCACGTCCGGGCCAGGCAATGCTGATGGCTCTAGACGCTCTGCAACCCTCTGGCATATTCTCCGTCGCCGTCGACCGTTACGGCGTGCTTCCCCTGTTGGGCTTGCTTGCAACGCAGGAACCCTCAGCCGTCGTCCAGATTTTGGAAGGGGGCGTTCTGGTGGAACATGGTTGGGTCATTGCGCCCTCTGGCCCTGCACAGCCAGGGAAGAAAGTTTTGCGCATCATGGTAGATTCCGCCGACAAAGGCGAGTACCGCATCGACGCTGAATTCGGAGAGTTGATCAATGTACCGCTTGATCCTGGCATTCCGGCTCAACTGACGCTGGAGCCAGAGCGCCGAATTGACGTCGGCTTCGGTCCAGGTCGCAGCAAGAAGATTACCGTTCATGGCGGCGCAGCCGGTCTGGTGGTAGACTGCAGAGGACGGCCATTGCAGCTTCCCGATGAGGGAGCCGAACGCCAGTCGATTCTTCGCCAGTGGCAATGGGACATGGGCGGTTAGGGAAAAGTAATGATGATCACCTCCAGTGTGACAACGGTAAAGCCCTTGATGAAAATCAGGCGCGAGCGTTTGCTGCCGCGCGCCGGAGAAGTCGTGGTCACGCCGGGCCAGGAAGTCAACCCCGTACAGGTCGTCGCGCGCACATCGCACCAGCGCGGGTTCACCATTGTCGATGCCGCCGACATTCTGGACGTGTCGCCTGCGGACGTGCCCAAATACTTGCTGGTAGAGGAAGGCGCGGCGGTGCAGAAGAAGAAACCGCTGTTGCAGAAAAAAGGAATGTTCGGCAGCAAATCTTACAGTTCGCCTGTCAACGGTATCCTTTATCAGGTCAGCCACGGACGGCTTATTCTGCAACAGACATCAGATCTGATAGAATTACGCGCTATGATCAGGGGTGTCGTAGCCGGCTATCTCGGTAGCAGGGGCGTCATCATCGAGACACAGGGATCGTTGATTCAGGGCATCTGGGGCTCAGGTCGCGAAGGGTTCGGTACAATTAAAATCGCATCGGAGCGCAACGATGCGCCGCTCCGAAAGGAGCACATCGGCGCCGATGCCCGCGGCGCTGTGCTCGTGGCTGGCTACATCGACAGACCTGGCGTCCTTGAAGAAGCAGAAAGTAATTCGGTCCGCGGCGTCATCGTTGGCAGCGTTCCCACGGGAATGCTGCACACGTTGCCAGCTTTGCGCTTTCCGATTATTGTTACAGAAGGATTCCGCCAACAACCTATGGCACCACCGATTTTCCGGTTGCTACAGCAATCGGAGGGTCGAGAAGCTTCCCTGTTTGGTGCAGATACGGGGACCTGGTCTCGACCGGAGATCGTCATCCCCCTGCCCGCGTCCGACGCGGTGCAGCAGACGGCTGATACGTTGCAGCCACTTGCCGTCGGCCAGCGCGTTCGTCTGTTGCGCGCGCCGCACGCGGGTGCAGTTGGCGAAGTCATAGCTGTCTACGAGCGCGCTCGTGCTACGGAAGTGGGTTTTCGTATGCCCGGCGCCACTGTTGCCATAAACGAGGAAGAGGTGCTCTTCGTCCCTTATCCAAACCTTGATTTGATCCGTTAAGAAGACGGACCGAACAGGAGGGAAATATGTTTGAACAACGTTCGCACACCCATCATAGCATGGAGGCAGGCCAGGCATCGCCGTTTGCGATTCTCCTGGCTGCGCTGCTGGGCATTCTAGTGCTGGCCATTATTTGTACCGGCGGTGTCCTCTTTTTCCGCAACGGTGATCAGGCCGATATTAGCGGAACGAGTACGGCAATCGCCGAGGCCAACGCCACGACGCTGGCGCAAAATGCCATGGTTACGCAAACGATTGCGGCTCTGGAAACAGAAGCGGCGCGCCCGACCAACACCCCCACTAACACGCCGGTTCCTCCCACAGAAACGCCAACGGCAACAAACACGCCGGAACCGTCGCCGACGGTGGTGGTAGAGGCGCCAGAGGCGACGCCGACGCAAAGCCTCTTCGGCACGAGCATTTTTGACAGCACGCCAACGCCGATTGCTGGCGCGGCCGATAATGGAACAGGCACCGGCGGCGGCACCCTGCCAGACACAGGCATTGGTCTGGGACCGGGGTTGGCTGCAGCGCTTGGCTTGCTCTTCCTCCTGGTGATTGCGCGCCGCCTCCGAACCGGATAACAGGCGATTTGTGTGCAGGGTGTAGAGTTTTTTCGCCGCCTGCCGCCGGTTGATACTCTTACCCCCATCCTCCAATTATTGGAGGGCCACCGGCGCGGCGGATTAAGAGCGATCAGGAGTTCGCGCGTCGATCCTCGCCAGAGGGCGCGCCTCAATGAGTATACCTTCCACGGTGTTTAGTCGTAGCCTGGCACGCAGCGACCACATTACAATGAAGAACACAGCCACTATCTTACTAGTTGAAGATGATCCATCCATCCTGGATGGGATGGCCGATTTGCTGCAGATCTCAGATATTGGTTATGAGATTAACGTGCTGAAGGCGACGAATGGGGAGGAGGGGCTGCTCAGGATGGAAGATCATGACCCTGATCTGATCATCTCCGACATCATGATGCCGCGCCTGAACGGCTTTGAGTTTCTGGCCCGAGTCCGTGAGAATCCCTCCTGGGTACATATTCCATTTATCTTTCTGACGGCGAAGGGCAAGAAGCAGGACATCATGGAAGGGCGGCGCAGCGGCGCGGAACTGTACATTACGAAGCCGTTCGTCAGCGCCGAACTGCTGGAACTGGTGAAGAGCCAGCTCGACCGCACCTTCCAACTACAGCAAGCCCGCCAGCAGAAGCTCGGCGCGCTCAAACGCAACATTCTGCAACTACTTAATCACGAATTCCGCACGCCGCTAACGTACGTCACTGCCTATTATGACATGCTGGCCGACAGCCTGCTGAGCGTAGAGGACAGCAATAACTTGCAGGAATACCTTCGCGGCATTCAGGTGGGTTGTGTGCGGCTCACCAACCTCGTACAGGACCTCGTTCGAGTGATGGATATCCGCACGGGAAGAGCTGTCGAGAAGTTTAAGCAGCAGGCCAGGCTACTGAACGACGTTGGCGCGCTCCTCCGTCAGCGAGGGGAGGCCCATGCGGCTCGCGCCAGACAGGCCGGCGTCACAATAGAGTATGACATTGCGGCGGATCTGGCGCCCGTGTACGCCGATCCTGCCAGTCTGGCCGATGCAATCGACCGCCTCATCGACAATGCCATCAAATTCACGGCAGGGCGACGCGAGGGCCCGCAGCGGGTGCGACTGTCGGCCGAAATGCACAACGAACAGGTCGTTTTATCCGTAGAGGATACTGGAGTGGGCTTTCCCGCCCATGTACAAAGACAACTGTTTGACCTGTTTTTTCAGTACAATCGCGAGCGGCTGGAACAGCAAGGATCAGGATCTGGCCTGGCCATCGCCAAAGGACTGGTAGCGTTGCACCACGGCCACATTGAGGTAGAGAGCAAAGAGAACAGCGGTAGTCGCTTCAGCATCGTACTCCCACCCTACGACCAGGCCATCAATCTCGATACGAAGTCGGCCCAACCAACCCGGCAGGCTACCATACTCATCGTAGAGGACGACCGGCATCTGCTCGAGGGCTTGCGCGAGCTAATGAAGATGGCCGACATGCCCTATCAGCTAAGAGTGCTGACCGCGACCAATGGTGAGGAAGGATTGGCCGTTCTGGACCAATATCAGGCGGATCTGATCATATCAGACGTAATGATGCCCACGATGGGCGGTTACGAATTCTTACAGCGCGTGCGCTCCAGCGCGGCATGGCTGCAGATTCCCTTCATTTTTCTGACAGCCAAAGGCGAGCGAGAGGATATTCATCGCGGACGGCGTAGCGGTGCAGAGGAGTACATCACCAAACCTTACGACATTGACGAGCTGATACAATTGACCGTCACACAGTTGGATCGCTATTTCCAGCGCCAGGGCGCGATGACACAGAGCTTTGAGGCACTGAAACGTAGTATCCTCGGGATGTTGCAACCGGACTTCCGAGGCCCTCTTGACCTGGTCACCACTTATTCGGAAAAGCTTTCTACCGACCTGGAACAGGTCGAAACAGACGAGGATCTGGCTGCGTCTCTTGAAGGCATTCAGGACAGCAGCGCCCGATTAACCCGTCTTGTGGAAGACTTTATTGCCATGGCAGAGTTCAAGACCGGTGAAGCTGAGTCAGCTTTCCATATGCGCGCCAGGCCGGTGGAGAATATCAGCATGGTGCTCTACGAAGCCGCATACGGCGTCCAGTTTGACGCAGAACAGAAAGGAATTGAGTTCCGCTACGATCTGAACCACGATTTGCCGTCCGTCGTCTGCGATCGGGAGCGCTTGCTGAACGCACTGGAACGTCTGCTGACCTTTGTTTTGGAGAATTGCGAAACAGAAGATAGCACAATCATCCGAGTGGCGAGCAACGGGGCGGAGAAACACGTAGATCTCCAGATACAGGCTTTCAACACACGCTTTCCCACCGACTGGGCACGGCGTATCGCTCAATTCTTTGCACGCGAGGATGAAACAATGCTGGATCTGCCAGGAGCAGGTCCTGGGCTGACCGTCATTAAGAACACCGTCGCCCTTCACGGTGGGCAAATCCGCTTGCAGCAACACCGAGACGATCAGATAACTATCAGGTTGCTCTTTCCCGTACACCGGCCACAGAGCGTCAAACAGAACGCGCACGCCAGCTGAGTCATAACGCCGGTCACAACCGGCGCAGTCAATCCAGTAAAGTCCAAAGTTAAGGAGAAAATAGGAACGATGGCATCACTCTTAGAAAAAGCTCAAACATTGATTTCGGCCAATCTTCACGCCATGGTTGACAAGGCGTTGGAAGCGAACTCTGTAGAGGTATTGAAGCAGTATATTCGCGACGCAGAGCAGAACCTGACGGAGCTTGAGCACGCCGCAGCCACAGTGGGCGGCGAGGTGAAGACCCTGGAACGTCGATATAACGAGTACAAGAAAAAGGCCGACCAGCTCGATAGAAATATCGACACCCTGCTTATGCAGGGCAAGACGGAACTGGCCCGGGCCGCCCAAAACGAGCTGAATAGCACCCGGCGACTCCAGGAACAGTATCACGAGCAATGGGTGCGCCAACAGCGCGAATACGACGCCCTGCTCAGCGCGCGACTGAAACTACAGGCCAAACTGACCACCATCCGCCAGGAACAGAAAGAACTCGAAGCATTACTGGAACTTGCCAAATCGAAAGAAGCCACGGTACGCGCCATTAAGAGTCTGGATGACCTGATGGGCGTCGGCGACAGCGACATTGCGCGCCTCGGTGAATCGATTCGTGGTCGCCTGGATCGGGCCACGGCATACGGTGAAATGTACGCCGACCGCCTCGACAACCAGATGGACGAAGCTCTAGGCAAAGTCGAAATAGATCTGCAGCTCGAGGAGCGCAAGCGCCGTCTCGGGCTGGAAGAGGCTCCTTCCCTGGAGGAAGCAGAAGAGGAAGCAGGAACCGAAACGCTCAGCGAGTGAGGCTCTATAGACAGCGTCCACTGACCACCGTGGCGCTAACGAACAATGACTGCCAATAAGCGCACCAGCCTGGAACAGCGAGCACAACGCGCCATCCTACAGTACGCCTTTTTCCGCCCGGAAAGCGCTGTCCTGTTAGCGTTAACCATTCTGCTCGCGTTCTTCGCCCCTCAGTATGTCGAGCTCATACCGTGGTGGGGCTGGCTCCTGGGCGGTCTGCTTGGAGAAGCGGCGCTGGTCTACAGCAGCCTGACCGATCCTGAGGCACACCGTCGCGTCGTCGCCAACATGTTGCAGGATGAGTTCCATCCGGAACGCCTGCAGAACGACTGGCTGCGGGAACAGGTGCGCAGCGCATTCGATTACCGCAGCCGGATCACGGCGGCGATTCGCGAACGCCGCGACAGCGTGCTGAAGGACCACCTTGCCGACACAGCAAGCCAGCTCGACGAGTGGTTAGAAGAGGTGTACGGTCTGGCACAAAGGCTCGACCGCTACCTGACCGAGCGCGACCTGCACCAGCGCAACCGAGAGCACGCTACCGCCCGGCTGCGCGAGTTGCAGGAGCAGTTGCAGCATACCGACACGCCTGCCGTGCGGCGCGACATCGAATACAATATCGAAAGCCTCCAGGGACAGTTGAAAGCGATTGATCAGTTGGAGGACGCCATGCAGCGCGCCCGCTTGCGCCTGGAAAACACCTTGACCGCCATGGGGACCATCTACACCCAGACCATGTTGGTGGGCGCCAAGGACATTGACAGTGGTCGCGCGCGGCGGCTGCGTCAGGAAATCTCGGACGAAGTGGACGAGTTGAGCGATGTACTGGCGGCTATGGATGAAGTATACGCAGCCGACAGCCAGCTTTCCTGAAACATCGCTTTCTGTATGCAGCCTTAGAAATCCCAGCGAAAGCGGGTAACGGTGGGTGTTATGGGTCCGTACGTTTGCCTAAATGGGGTGCCTCTGGTACCATCCTCGATTGCAGTCATTGAAGATTGTGCAATGTTTGTTTGCCACGCAGCCAGCTATCCGGCAAACGAGAGTGACGTTGGAGCGCACGCCAATATTGCCAAACGGAGATTGGATCATCTATGAAAGTACTACTTAAAGAAGACGTTGATAACCTCGGTTACGCCGGGGAGGTTCACGATGTTGCTGACGGCTATGGTCGCAATTACCTGCTGCCTCGCGGCCTCGCCGTATTAGCCACACCCGGCGTTTTGAAGCAGGCTTCAGCCTGGCGCGCCCAGGCTGAAGCGCGGCGAGCCGAGCAACGCGCCCTGCATGAAGAGCTGACGGACAAGATCAACGAAACACATCTGGTCTTCCGCGCCAAAGCTGGCGAGACAGGTCGTCTCTACGGCTCGGTGACCATGATGGACGTAGCGGAGCGACTCAACGAAGAGCTTGGCACGGAAATTGATCGCCGTAAGTTCGACAGCGACTCCCTCCGCGAGCTTGGCGAACATCGCGTAACCATCCACCTGGACCGTGACTTCCACCCTCAGTTGCTCATTTACATCCATCCGGAAGGCGCGGAGACGGAAGAAGCTGACGAAGAAGCGCAGACGAGTGAAACCGAAGAAGCTGTCGAGGCGCAAGCCGAAGTAGAGGAAGTTGCCGAAGAGGAAGCAGTGACAGCAGAAGCCGACGTCGAACCATCCTCAGAAGGTGAAGAGGTCCTCGAAGACGCTGCCTAGACAGGGCACGTATCAGTGCCGCAGCAGCTGTGCGGACCGCGCCTCGTTTAGCCACTGGTCTGCCAGTGGCTTTTTTTGAAAAGGTAACAATCGCGAGTAAACGCATTTGTCAGTAGAAATGGACGAACTGGGAATTATCTTGCGCGACGCGCGCGAGATGAAAGGCCTGACACTCGCTGAGGTACAGGAAAAGACGCGAATTAGCGCCCGTTACCTTGAAGCGATGGAGTCAGGTGAATATCATCTGCTGCCCACACCGGTGCACGTCCGTGGCTTCCTCCGCAACTACGCCCGCTTTCTGGATCTCGATCCGGAGCCATTGCTGGAACGGTATGAGGCGAACGAGAATGCCCGACCACAGGTCACGGCTTCGTCCTCCACCGCCAATGGCGATGGATTGACGGCGAGGAACGACCAACCTTTCTTCAATCCCGTCAACGTCGATCTGGAAGGCAATGCTGATGGTAATGAATCGCGGGTGCGCCTGGTCATTATCGTCGCGCTCCTGATCACCATTGGCCTCGCCGCCAGCCGCTTTGTGCCAATGATCACGGGAAACGGGGACGGGCGCGATAACCTGCCCGAGATGATTGAATCTCTCATGAGCCAGGAAGCTGAGCCCGCCGCTGATGCGGTCCCTGATGGTACGACAACGCCAGAGGCTACGGAAGGCATTGCCGCGACCATCATTCCCAGCGGACGAAACGATCCAATCGGCGCAGCAACCGACGAAGCCGCGCCGCCTGCTCCCACCCAGGCTATCCTCCCCGCGACAATGGATCACATCAACCTGCGTCTCGATATTACCGAGCGGACGTGGGTGCGCGTGACCATTGACGGAGAGGTAGTCCTCGAAGACCAGGTGACCCGTGAAGATGGGCCATTTGAGTGGGAAGCCGAACAGGAAGCACACGTGCGCACGGGTAACGCCGCCGGCGTCTTCATCAATATCAACGACACTGACATTGGTAAGCTCGGCGGGCGCGGTGAAGTGGCGGAGCAGACCTGGACCACGACCACGACCGGAAATTAATACCTGAGCAATCGCTCGGGCTTTTGCTATGATGGTCAGAGTCGGGGGCGCCGCCCTTCCACTCTGAGCGTTTGACTCCCAAAATTATGAGCAAACAGAAAACGAAGAAGCAATTCTATCTACTCAGCCTGGGCTGCAGCAAGAACACCGTCGATTCCGAAAGTATGGCCGCCCTCCTCGACCGGGCAGGGTTCGGCAGCACGGCCGAAGCCGATGAAGCTGGGGTGCTCATCGTCAACACCTGTGGCTTCATCCAAGCCGCCAAAGAGGAGTCCATAGAGGCTTTGCGCCAGCTTGCTGCTGACAAACGGCCTGATCAGTTGCTCATTGCCGCCGGTTGCCTCTCCCAACGTTACGGCCCAATGCTGGTGCAGGAAGTACCACAAATCGACGGCGTCATCGGCACCCGCCGCTGGATGGATATTGTTCCCTTCATTCGCAAATTACGGCGTCGCAAACATCCAGAACCGATGTACCACTTGCCGGACGAGGCGCAGACAGTGGGCACAGATGAACGCAACGTATTGCGCGTGGCGCCGCAGGGCGGCAGCGCTTACGTGAAGATCGCCGACGGTTGCCGGCGCCCCTGCGCCTTTTGCACCATTCCCGAAATCAAGGGCACACTGGTCAGCCGGCCCATGGCCGCCATTGTTGAGGAAGCTATCGCGCTACAGGAGGCCGGCATTCGCGAAGCGATTCTCATCGCGCAGGACACGACCGACTACGGTCACGATCTGGGCCTGAAGAACGGCCTGAGCGAACTCCTGGAGCAGATGGTGCAGGCCGCCCCCCATCTGGATTGGATACGCATCATGTATGCCTATCCCGGTTACGTCACCGACGAACTGGTGGAGACGATGGCGCGCCACGAGCAGATTCTTCCATATCTGGACATTCCCCTACAGCACGGCCATCGCGAAACGCTGAAACGGATGCGCCGGCCGGCTAACATCGACTGGGTCTACCGCACAGTGGAGAAGCTGCGCCAGGCGATGCCAGATCTGGCTATTCGCACCACCTTCATCGTCGGTTATCCGGGTGAAACGGACGAGGAGTTCGAGGCGCTAAAGCAATTTGTGCGCGATCTGCGTTTTGATCGCGTCGGCGTTTTTACCTACTCTTACGAGGCTTCGACGCCGTCGGCCACGGTTGCCAAACAGGTGCGAGATGAGATCAAAGAGGCGCGACGCGACGAACTGATGGCTCTCCAGCAACAAATCTCGCTGGAGAAAAATCAGGAACAGGTCGGTCGCACTTTGCCGGTGCTGGTAGAAGGGTTTGGCGATGGCATCAGTGTGGGACGTAGCTATCGTGACGCCCCCGAAATCGACGGCATGGTCTTCATGCCCGGCGAACTGCCCATGGGCGAACTCGTACCCGTGACGATTGACGGCGCCATGGTTTATGATCTGACCGGGCAGCCTGCCGGCTATGCCGCGGGCGAGACCACCATATCACTCACCCAGACCATCGCCACCTAGCGACGAAACCATATGCCCCAGTCACGCTTTACCTGGACGCTACTACTTATCGGTTCCTTTCTGCTCGGCGTGGCCTGGATCATTGAGTCGCGAGAGGAACCAGCCGAAGCCGGGGCGGCTCCATCGGCGAGCGAGGCCCCGGCCGTCGGCCACCTTGCCCCAGATTTCACCCTGGAGACGCTGACCGGCGAATCCTTTACGCTGTCCGACTACCGTGGGCAGCCCGTTGTGCTCAATTTCTGGGCCACGTGGTGCCCACCTTGCCGCGCCGAAATCCCTTTTTTCCAGGCCGCCAGCCGCAAGTATAACGGGCAGGTGGCGGTGATAGGCATTGACGACGGCGAGCCACGTGGGATTGTAGCGCCATTTGTGGCCGAGATGGGGATGACGTATCCGGTTCCACTGGACGAAACCAGCGAGGTCAGCCGCCGCTACCGCATCAACTCCCTGCCCACCACTTACTTCATTGATAGCGCAGGCACAATACAGAATATTCACATTGGCATCGTGAACCAGGCAGTCCTCGACGACCAGATTTCTCAACTTCTCGACTCGTAAGATGCTGCCCACCATTAACATCGGCCCCCTGGTCCTTCCTACCGCCGGTCTGGTATATATCCTGGGCATCTGGATCGCGCTGTCTGTTGTAGAAAAAGCAGCGGCCACTTTGCGCCTGCACGTGGCAGCTACTTACACCGTGAGCGTCACGGCGCTGGCTGCCGGATTCATCGCTGCCCGCGTCGTCTTCGTCGCCACCCACTGGAGCGCATACGCCGAGAACCTTCTGGGCATCATATGGCCGCTCACCTCGGGTTTTAACTTCAGCGCAGGGTTGCTGGCTGGTGTGGCAGGCGGGTTTTTCTACGCGCGGGCGCGGCAGTTGCCGGCCGGAGCCACGCTGGACGCCCTCGCCCCGGGCATATTGGTGGGGCTGGCTGTGGTCAGCCTGGCCGACTTCCTGGCCGGCCCGGGTTACGGTAAAGAGGCTGACCTGCTGTGGAGTGTTGACCTCTTTGGTATCCAACGCCATCCAGTCCAGGTATATGAGATGCTGGTCGCAGGCCTGGCGCTATTGGGCTGGCATCTGTACCGGTCGCGCCGCGAGTACCAGGGCCAGCTCTTTCTGTTGGCCACGGCCATCTACAGCGCAGGGCGCTTTTTTGTGGATACCTTTCGGGCCAACGCCTGGCTGACCGACGGCGGCTACCACGTTTTACAGATTGTGCTGCTTCTCATCTTCATGGGTTGCCTCATGCTGCTCGGCCACTTGGCCCGGCAGCAAGCCTCGGCGCAGACAGAAGCTGGAACAGCGTCAGAAGGCTGACGCCTGTTACCGCGGCCTTCGGGCAAGTCCGTTGCGCTTTAGCGTTGAATGTTGATCATTGCTGTTCCCCATTTACCTTGCCAACGGCTCCTGAAACGGGTACCATGCAGGCCGAATTAACCCTGGCAGCGAGGGATGGAAAAGATGTTTGAAGTGAACAATACCTATGCTAATCGCAAAGGTAAGTACACTGTCCTGTCCGTTGAACCACCAAGAATGACCGTGCGTTATGAGGATGGCACGACGGCCGAGCTGAACATAGTGATTC
This sequence comes from Candidatus Sulfomarinibacteraceae bacterium, assembly GCA_035464315.1. Classification (GTDB taxonomy): domain Bacteria; phylum Chloroflexota; class Anaerolineae; order Promineifilales; family Promineifilaceae; genus JAAYYY01. The sequence goes on along the minus strand of DATHSI010000065.1, from coordinate 28,640 downwards.
AGGAGCGCATCTGGGAGAACATCCAGAGCGAAGAAGAAGCACGCGCCGCCAGCCGCAGAGCGCGAGAGCGGCGAGGGAACCAGGATACGCGCTACTTCATCAAATCAATCAGCATGATCGCCGAGGAAGATCTATCAGTTCCGGGCTGGCGGGAGCGTGTGATTGTGGTCGGCAAAGATGGACCCCAGTTGCGCGTGGGCGACCGCATTCTCTTTTATGCGGTAGAGGATCATGTCTTCTTTGCCGTGGCGACAGTAACGGGACCGCCGTCAGACACCGTGCCCAAAGGCTTCTTTTACTCAGAGGAAGAAGCCGGAAAGTTGCGTTTCTACCCCATTGACCTGGACGAACATACCTATAACCTGGATCAGGCTGTAGAGCTCGATCAGGCGGAACTGGAAAGCGTTCCCAACTACAAGACGCAGTTGCAGAAAGTGGATATCTTTCTTCAGGTTGACGAAGATGATTTTGAGCTAATCGCCGAGCTGCTGACAGAGATTACCGAAGAAGAAGAAGAAGATTTTGAAGACGAAGAAGAGGAGGAAGAGGATTACGAAGAATAGCATGAACAACGCCGAACACATTCTGGTTTGCGTCGCCTGGCCCTACGCCAGCGCCGACATCCACCAGGGCAACGTCACCGGCTCTTACCTGCCCGCCGATATATACGCGCGCTTTCACCGTTTGCGCGGGAACAACGTTCTCATGGTGTCGGGCTCCGACAGTCACGGCACACCAGTGACCGTCAAGGCAGACGAGGAAGGCAAGTCGCCACAGGAGATCTTTGACTATTACCACCAGCGCTTCTTGGAACTATTCCAGACGCTGGGGCTCACATACGATCTCTTCACACACACGGACACCGAGAATCACAAGCAGGTATCACAAGATATATTCCTGGCACTGCTGGATCATGGCTACCTGTATCGTCAGGTAACTGAGCAGATGTATTCGCCGGCCTCGGATCGTTTTCTGCCCGATCGCTACGTCGAAGGTACCTGCCCCAACTGCGGCTACACGCGAGCCCGCGGCGACCAGTGTGACAATTGCAACACCCTCTTTGAGAGCGCCGCCGAGCTGCTCGAGCCGCGCAGCAAGCTGGACGACAGCGCGCTGGAATTGCGCGAGACGGAACATTTCTTCCTTGATCTCCCGCAGTTGGCCGAAGACGGTCTGGCCGATTGGATCAAGAGGGACAAGGACCATTGGCGACCGCAGGTGATCAATTTCGCGCGGAACCTGATTCTGAATGAAGGCTTGCAAGGCCGCGCAGTAACCCGCGACCTGGACTGGGGTATTCCCGTACCCGTGCCTGGCTTTGAAGAGAAGGTGCTCTACGTCTGGTTCGAGGCCGTCATCGGCTATCTATCGGCGGCCATCGAGTGGGCGAAAAATCAGGGCACGCCGCACGCCTGGAAAACATGGTGGTACGATGATGCGCGCACCGTCTATTTCATCGGCAAAGACAACATTCCCTTCCATGCCGTGATCTGGCCCGCGCAATTACTCGGCGTGCGCCGCCTTTACGAAAAAGATGACAATAAACGGCTCAATCTTCCTTACGACGTGCCGGCGAACGAGTTCATGAACATGGAAGGGCGCAAAATCAGCGGCAGCCAGAAGTGGGGCGTGTGGATGGTGGATGCCATGGAACGGCACGATCCCGATCCGATGCGCTACTACCTCACGGTCACCATGCCCGAGACCCGCGACAGCGACTGGAGTTGGGAAGGATATGTGCAGCGCAATAATAACGAACTGGTGGCCAACTGGGGCAATCTTGTCAATCGCGTGCTGAACATGACCCGGCGCTATTTCGACGGCGTCGTTCCCGACCCAGGCGCGCTTCGCGAGCAAGACCAGGCGCTTTTACGGGCCATCGATGAAGGCTATGCCTCTGTTGGCGACCTGTACGACAGCTGCAAGTTCCGCGCGGCAACAGGCGAGGCTATGAGCCTGGCAACAAAGGTCAACCAGTACCTTGAAGAAATGAGCCCCTGGAAAACGGCCAAGAGCGATCGCCAGGCCACCGCCCAGACGTTGTACACCGCGCTGCAGGCCATCAGCGGACTGAAGATATTGCTCGCACCCGTGTTGCCCTTCACCAGCCAGCGCCTGCACGAGATGCTGGGCCATGAAGGGCAGCTGTTCGGCGAGCAGAAGGTCAGGACCTACGAGGAGTCAGATAGCAGCCACGTGGCTCTAACGTATGATCCTGAACCGGCTGTGGGCCGCTGGGAGCGTCTGGAAGTTCCGGCCGGCCAACCTCTGAAGAAACCGAAACCGCTTTTCAAGAAACTGGAAGAAAGCCTGGCTGCAGAAGAGCTGGCACGGCTGGGTCAATAGAGGAGTACATGACATGGTATACAGCGACGACCAACTGAGCCGCTATCTGGATGGGCTGGTCCCCGAGCGCCCTGATGAGTTACAAGAAATGGAGGCGTACGCCGAGGAAAACGGCTTCCCGATTATTGGGCCCGCCGCCGGCTACTACTGCTATCTGACGGCGCGAATGGCCGGCGCCCGGCGCATCTTCGAGCTGGGATCGGGATACGGCTACTCTACGGCCTGGTTCGCCCGAGCCGTCCAGGAAAACGGCGGCGGAGAAGTGCACCACGTCGTATGGGACGAAGAACTCTCACGCCGCGCGCGCAAACATCTTGCCGTCCTGGGCTACGGTAACCTCGTCAGCTACCACGTTAGCGAAGCAGTGCAAAGACTTCGTGAGGTAGACGGTCCATTTGACCTGATTTTCAACGATATAAATAAGGACGCCTATCCCGTATCGTTGACCGTCATCGAGGAAAAACTGCGCCCCGGAGGCGTGCTCATCATCGACAACATGCTCTGGAGCGGGCGCGTCTTCGACGAAAGTAACGAGGAGGAATCAACGCAGGCAATCCGGGAGACGACCAGGTACATTGTCAACAGCGACCGCTGGCTGGGATCGGTCGTTCCCATCCGCGACGGTTTGCTCGTAGCCTATTTTAAAGAATAGTCAGGCGTCGAGCCGTGGCCCGTGGCATCAAGAAAAAATGCGCCGGCACATACCGCTGCTTCTCCTGCTGCTTGCCTACCTGTTCGTAGTTAGCCTCTACGCGGTCTATACGCCTGCCTGGCAGGCGCCCGACGAGCCGGCCCACTATAACTATGTGCGCCAACTGAGCAGCGGCCGCCTACCGGTGATAGAGCCGGACGACTACGACGAGGCCTACCGGCGTGAAATCGTCTCTGCGCGTTTCGATCCCGCTTACTCCATCGAGCCCCTCACGTATGAAGATTGGCAGCCTCCCCTTTACTATCTGCTGCTGACGCCCGTTTTCCTGCTCTTCTCCGGCGCGTTGCTGCCGCTTCGACTGGCAAATGTTGTGCTGGGCGCCGGCGTCGTGGCTCTGACTTATATCGTTGCCCGGCAGCTATGGCCACGCAGGCAGTGGCCCGCGCTGCTTGCGGCAGCCTTCGTCGCTTTTCTGCCGCAGCACGTGGCAATGATGGCTGCGGTTAATAACGACAGCCTGGCTGAGCTGCTTATCGGGCTGCTCCTGGCCCTGCTCCTCAATCAGGTCACACATCCGGACATCGCACCCCGGCGCTGGCTGCTCATCGGTCTTGTGCTCGGCCTGGGCTTCCTCACCAAGGCCACCGTTTACATCATGGCGCCCGTTATTGCCCTGGCCATTTTCTGGCTCTACCGGCGCGACGAGATGCGTCTATTACGCACCGGCGCCCTCACCTTTGTGCCCGCCTTCCTCCTTGGATTGCCGTGGTGGCTGCGCAACCTGTTTCTCTATCCGGGCTTTGATCCAATGGCCACCGCCGCGCACGATCGCGCCGTTGAAGGCCAGGTGCGGACCGCAGAGTGGGTGAGCGAGTTTGGGCTGGGTGAGACGATTGTACGCCTGCTGCGCACCACTTTTCAAAGCTTCTGGGGCCAGTTTGGCTGGATGGGGGTGGTGATGGATAGCCGCATCTATCTTCTGCTATTCGGGTTTACCATCTTCGTACTGCTGGGGCTGCTGTGGGCCACTCTGACCACAGCCGACCGTTGGCGGCGCACTGCCGCCGGCGCGAGTAGCGCCTCACACCTTCCCGCCGCCATCCTAATCGTTACTTTCCTATTCAGTCTCGGCGTCTTTATCGGTTACAATTTCACGTTTGTGCAACATCAGGGGCGCTATCTCTTCCCGGCGCTTATTCCCATCGCCGCCGGGGTCACGCTAGGCATAAAAAGCTGGCTGACGCCGTTGCTGGATCGCGCACATAATGTGCCGCTCTCCGGCACCGTCGTCTTTCTCTTCGCCATCGCCCTGTTAGCGCTGGATTTGTGGGCCCTATTCCGTTTCGTCGTGCCCCAGCTCGCCCTACCCTAACCACCAACAAGAAGGAGCACTCATAGATGGAATCAATTGGTGTAGAATGTATTGTCGAGGAAGATGGTAGCGTTCGCGTTCGGCGCATCAGGCGTAACAACGTCTGGGAGGGCGTAGAACAGGGACGCCAGTGGCAGGACGAGGAGGGGCGTCATGTTCTACTTATGCTACGGGGAACGACCGTGCGTGAAGCTGTGTTGTCCTCCGACGACCTGCGCTGGCGACTGAAAGAGAGTCGTGGCCCGCGGCGGCAGATCGTCTGATCCCTGCTCCCCGTCATCACGTAAGGGAAGCCAGCTTACGGTACTTCAGCCACTCATAGTAAGCCATGTAGAGGGAAAGGCGCAGCCCATGCAGACCATCGCGATAGCCTTTTAGCGATACGAAACGCCACCAGAAGTGTCGTAGAGGCTGGGTGAACGGCGTATAAAATTTGGGCCGAATCCCCTGCTCCTGCAAGATTCGCGCATCATATTCCGTGTACCGGCGCTGCTTCTGATGGAAGTGGGATTCATCGCGGTAGTTATAGTGGCGCAGCACGTTCTGCAGGTAACCTACCTCGCCATCGACAATGGCTACTTCGTGAACCGGTCTCTCGTAACGCACACAGCCGTGGCGAAAAAGGCGAAGCTGGTAATCCGGGTACCAGCCGGCGCCCAGCGTCAGGCGTCCAAAAATATAGTTGTGGCGCGGCACGTACCAGCCCTCCTCGGTGCGCTCCGCCATCACCTGGCGGATTTCCTGGCCAAGCTCTGAGGTGCCCCGCTCGTCCGCATCGACAAAGAGCACCCAGTCCGTTTCTACCGCATTCAGGGCCGCATTACGTTGCTGAGCATAATTCTCAAAGCGTGAGTGGGCCACATCAGCACCGGCAGCCCGGGCCAATTCCACCGTGCTATCATCACTATGCGAATCAAGAACGAAAACGCGGTCGGCCCACCCCAGTGAGGCGACACAATCGGTTATGTGATCAGCTTCATTAAGCGTGAGGATTATGGCCGTCAGTTCCTGGTCACCACTGGCCATTCGTCGCCCGCTGCCGGCGTCTGTGGGCACAGTCCCAGGCACTTGCTTCCCGTCCTTAACTCGCGACAACCTCGCCCTGCTGCGGCTGCAGCAGGGCTTCAGGCTCCCACTGCGCAGCAGCCTTCTCATACGCCTCGCGCAACGCTGGCTTCTGCGCGCCGGCAGCCTTGCGCATCAGGCCCACGCGAGCCACTCGGCGCGAAATGGCAAGCGTCACCCGGTCGTGGTGCTTGCGATACAGTTGCGCGCGGCTACGCCAGAGGTTGACAATAGAGCGCGCCGGTACCTGCCGCGTGCTCTCGCCCCCGTAATGCACTATCTCCGCCGCAGGCACCGTATAGATGGCCCAGCCGGCGTTGTGAATGCGCCAGCACCAGTCAATCTCTTCACAATACATGTGGAAAGATTCGTCAAAGCCATGCGTCTTTTCAGCAACGTCGCGGCGCACCATCATCGCCGCGCCCAGCGGATGATCGACGCGGAACGGTGACCCATCTGGTCGGTACAGGCGACGCGGATAGCGTCCGTTAAGGCGGCTATCGTAGAGCCGGGATGAGATTGGCCACAGGTCAAAGACGAGTTGAGCCACACCGGGAAAGGCGAATGCGCTGTGTTGAAAGCGCCCATCGCGATATACGAGGCGCGCGCCGGCCATTCCCGCCTCCGGATGCGCGTCTAGAAAATCGACCATCCGGCGCATCGCGCCGGGGCGTACGAGCGTGTCCGGGATGAGCAGAAACAGATAACGTGGTGCGCGCTCCCCCGCGGCTATCATTCCCTGGTTATTGGCTGCCCCGAAGCCAGCATTGTGCTGATTGGCAATGACCTGTGTGGCCGGAAACAGATTCTCCAAAATGGCCAGTGTGCCATCTGTTGAGCCATTGTCCACCACCCAGATCTGACCGCGCAGCCGCGACCGGTTCAATTCGGCGTACACTGACGACAGGCATTCGGACAGATAGTCACGAACGTTCCAGCTAACAATGATGACGGCTAAATCGAGCATATCAATTTTCAACTTGGCAGGAAGCCTGCCCTACTTATACCAAATACAGAAACCCGGTCGAGACAGGTAATCACGCTATCCCCGACTCGTCCCGCATGAAAGGAGAGTATACCAGTATTAAACAAATGCCAGTTTAGGACGGCATTAGAGGGTCCTGAAGAAACAACCCGCCGCGGTAATTCTACACTGTTAAGCAACGACTTCCGCCGCCGCGGACAACTTTCGACACAAACCCCAACCCGAACGGATCTGATCGGCAACCTCATTCTGACTGATCCGGCCACTTTGGAATGTCGCGTTCTTCACAGTCAGGCCGGTTTCCCGCATCCGGCAAGTCCACCAAAATTTGATGGGGATCGACCCTGTTGTTGAACTCTGAGATCTGCACGTCTTCGTGAATGAGACCGGCCCACATCGGTTGCGGGTTACGCACGCCGAAGCGATCCACAACCCGGATACCGCCGCGAATAACCGCGCGCTGGTCAGGCATAAGGTAGTAGTGACCGTCGATCAACTCAAGGTCGTCCGGACTACCCAGCCCCCAACGATACGGATAATCACTCAAGGCGTTTTCGAAGCCGATGCCCAGACGCCAGGCGCCTGACTCCGTAGGCCATCCGACCGTATTGAAATTCCATGTTGAATCGTAGACCGTGCTCGACCAGGGCCCCACGGTGCGGATCGGCGTCGTGCCGTAATTCTCAACAGTAACCGAGAAATAGAGCGTGTCGCAGAGCTGCACAGCGGTTGAGTCGAAGCGCAGCGTATCGCCAGTCACCGGCGAGACGATCTTGGCATAGGGCACACCACCCAGCGCGATAGTCAGCCGCTCCTCAACCCGCACCTGTTGTCCCGCTGCATCTTCGGCCACAACAACCACGGAATAAGTCCCATCGGGAGGAGGCGCGGTACCCTCATCCACACCACCCGTATACTCGAACGTGTGCCGTCCGCCTTCACGTCGCGGCACCTCCATCGGCGTCTCAGGAATCGGTCGCTCGCGCCCATCAGGCATCACCAGGACCACGCGCAGGCGTTCCACGCGCTTGGCCAAATCAAAGTTAATAATGACCCGATCTTCAATACCGTCGCGGTTAGGCGTGAACTCATGCCGGTCCATGCTAAAACCCCGTATGTCGGGCAAGACGGTATCGGCGTCGACAATGGCGATCTGGCCCTCAACCTGCTCCTGAACACCGCGTGCATCACGGGCCTCAATTACCCATCGATACACGCCATCCTGCAATAGGCGTGATATAATCTCCCCATCAAATGTCTCGTCAGGAAGACGGTAGCCGGCAACGACGCCGCTGAAGTACACTTCATACTGGCCCGCACTGCGCGCTTCCTCGCGGCGGAAGTAGTAACGCTCACCGTCCTCGTCTTCAAAGTAGATGGAGACCGTTCCGTTGCGCGCCAACCTGTACTGAATGAGGGTGATATCATCCTCTCCATCAGCGTTGGGGCTGATACGTTCATCGGCGAATGTAGCCTGAGACAGAAGACGACCATCGCCACGCACGACGCGCCAGCCAACGGCGATGGAAACAGCAACGACCAGGAGCGAAACGATAATTGCCAGCAGGCGATAAGAACCCTTCCCAAGCATGGGTACTAGTGTACCAAAGGGGTAGATGGAGGGCGAGTGTCTATCCACCTATTACTAACCTCCTCTTCCCATATTAGCCAACTACTCATATAGTTGTAGTGGGTTGCCCACCTGTCACCCCAGTGTTAAAATGCCGCGTCGCAACCACCACAGGACTGATTGAAATATGCAGGATTATGGCAAGGATAGGCGTTGGCCGTTTGCGGAAGGCGGCGGCGCTACAATAGGGGTTGTCTCGGCCTTGTTTTTCGCGACGCTCGCATTATGGCGCGCTCGGCCCAGCTTTTTGACACGCGCGATCGCCGCCCTTGGCGCCGTGATATGGGCCCTCGTCCTTTACTTCTTCCGCGATCCCAACCGCAACGTGGCTCACGCACCGGGCCTGGTGGTCAGCGCCGGGGATGGTGAAATAGTGGACATCCGGCGCGAGCGAGAAGACGAGTATCTGCGCGCCGAAGCGATCCGCATCAGCACATTTCTTTCCATTACCGACGTCCACGTGCAGCGCGCACCGATAAGCGGCCGAGTCACGCAGGTGACGCACCGGCCGGGTCGCTTCTTACAGGCGTTTCGACCTGAAGCGTCCACCGAAAACGAACACATCGCCATGACCATCGAAACGCCACAGGGCCCGGTCCTCGTGAAGCAGATTGCGGGAATTATGGCTCGTCGTTGCGTCAATTACGTACAACCGGGTGTGTGCGTGCAAACAGGGCAGCGGTTTGGTCTGATACGCTTTGGTTCCCGGGTGGACCTGTTTCTCCCGCCCACCGCGGAGATCCTGGTAGGAATCGGAGCGAAAGTAAAGGGTGGGCTGACACCGGTGGCGCACCTGGGAAGCGGAGGATCTGATGATACAGAATAGCAAGTACCGCTACGTGATTCCCAATATCGTAACCTTTGCCTCTCTGGCCTGCGGCGTCGTTTCTATCATCTTTGCTGCCAGTGGCGAGCTGATGCTGGCAGGCGTCCTGATCCTCGCCAGTTACGTCCTGGATTTGCTCGACGGCGAATTGGCCCGGCGCCTGAATGCCGGCACCGACTTTGGCCTGCAGCTCGATTCGCTCACGGATCTGGTCAGTCTCGGCGTCGCACCGGCGATGATGGCCTACTTCCATCTGTCCGCCGCAGGAAATATTGCGCTCGCGCTGCTGGGCCCTGCCGTGGTCATTTACGTCCTTGCCGGCGCCTATCGTCTGGCTCGCTTCAATCTGCTGCCGGTCAAAGAGGGCCAGACCGATTCTGTCGGTCTTACCATTTCCACCAGCGGCGCCACGCTGGCCCTTGCCGTGCTCTCAGACATCGCCAACAGCAGTGAGGTCATCCACAACGGGTTCTTCATTCCGTTGCTGATCATTCTCAGCCTGCTGATGGTAAGTCGTATCTCTTACCCGTCAATCGTCTGGGTCTTTTCGCGACGCTGGGCCAACTTCCTCTACATGGTTTACTTTGTAACAACGCTCGTCCTGTTGCAGCTCTCCTTCTTTCACGTCTGGTTCCTGTTCAACAGCGGCTATCTGAGCGCGGCGCTGGTACGAGCCGGATATCACGTCATCGAGGAGTAGACAGCCCAGCAATGCGCCAGGCCGCGAGATGGAATAGCAGTTAACGGCGTGGGGCAGCCACACCTTGCACGGACGCAACCTATGAGTTCATTTCGCACACGATTGATGGGCAACGGCCTGTATTTTCTGTCGCAAGTGACTCGAAGAACAGCGCGCTATCACGTCAGCGGGCGTCACCATTTCGAAAACAGCCGCGCCGATAGCACGCCCACAGTGTGGGTCGCCTGGCACGGCATGACGATGATGCTCGCCGGCTTCGTATTGCAGAATTACGATCCAGGCTCACTGGTGATCATGATGCCCGACGACTGGCGCGGGGAAGCGCTGAGCCATTGGGCGCACCGCCTGGGCGCCACTCCCTGGCAAATGAATTTGAAAGGCGACCCCAGCATGGCCACTGCTCGCCGCCTCGCCGCTATGCTCCGCCTGCTGCGCGAGGGCCGCGACGCGTATATCACTCCAGATGGACCCGATGGTCCCGCCTACAAGATAAAGCCGGGCGTCGCGTACCTGGCGCAGAAATCAGGCGCCACGCTCCTCCCGGTCGGCGCTTACACCCGCCACGGGCATCGCCTGAGTCGCTGGGACCGCTACGTCGTCCCTTATCCCTTCAGCCGCATTGCGGTCGTGATTGGGACCCCAATCACCGTGCCGAGCCACGTTGAGTTTTCCGAAATCACAGAGCCGCTGACGGACGTTCTACACCGCGTAACAGCGCAGGCAGCGGCCAACTATTATGAGGTCGTAGACTGAGCGGATTTGGCGTACGGTGGCGGTACCTGCAGGGCAGCGGCCTTTACCTCTACAGCCGAGTACTGGCGGAAACCGCGCGCCTCCGCGTAGAGGGCTGGGAGAACTACACCACTGCCGGCGACGATTCAGGTCCCCTTCTCTGGTCCTTCTGGCACGGGCAACTGATGCCTTTCATCACCTTTGGCCAGCGATATCTCGACGCCAGCGACTTCGTGGTCATTACTGTGGGCGACGAGCGGAACGACACGCTGGGCACGTTCGCCCGCCGGCTGGGCGGAGCGAGTGTGGGCGTTGATATGCAGGGCAATCCCTTCGCCGCCGGTCGCGCAGTGCTCCGCGTGATCAAAGCTATGAAATCGGGCCGGCAGTCAGTTCTGGCGCCAGACGGCCCCGACGGCCCGGCCTTCACGCCGAAGGCGGGCGTGGCCTTTCTGGCGCAGAAGGCGGAAGCTACCATCCTGCCCGTGGGAGCGTGGACGCGTCAGGCCCTTCAGATGCGGCGCTGGGACCGTTATCTGCTTCCCCTGCCCTTTGCCCGCTATCACATCGTCGTGGGACGCCCCTTGACCGCGCAGGCAGACGGCGACCAGCAACAACTTCTACAACAGATCGCCGACAGGCTGCACGAAGTGCGGGCGCGAGCGCAGGTGCTGGCGGGCGTGCGCCCCTGGCGCTAGAGGATTGCCTCCCGGCAATGCCTACGCGGCATAGACCGCCCTGACCACCAGCGGGGTCACATAAGCCTCAACCACAGCGGCGAGCAAAAGGAGGGGCGCAATTATTCCCACAAGGATGCGGGCGAAGTCCGCGCCAGCCTCCAACCAGCTCTGGCTCACGGTCTGGTCCGGCTGTGGCGCGATCACCGCAGTCTGCCAGCGTAGGGCAGCTGCCGCCACCAGGAGCAACGCCGGCAACTCTATCGTCGCGTGCGGCGCAATGGTAGCCAGCACAAATAATACAGCGTTCTCCCCGGCATAGACCAACTGCATGGCAATGAAACCGATCACGGCCCAGGGCAAGAGGAAGATGGCCAGACCGAGTACCCCAAAAGTGAAGACGCCCAGAATAATGGCCAATAATATCACGCGCACATTATGCACAAAGATGGTTGCGGGCAAGCCGGTAAGCACGCCTTCCAGCCGCGCCAGGTTCTCAAGTTGGTCTGCCTGCTGCAACGCACTCTGTACGGTAGCCGGAAAGGTATACTGTTGCGCCAACAATACACCCAACAAGACCGCGCCGGCAAAGCCGATAAACGTCATTAGCAAAGCCTCGCGCAAGTGGGGAACCAGCGCCAGCGTCTGCCGGTACCACCGCCATAGGCTGGGATAACGCCCACTTTCCTCTCGCCCGCTGAAGCGCGCCCAGAAAACACGCCACATCCAGCCGATCCGAATCTGGTCGATGTCCCGCCCCAGCAACTCCTCCCGATTGAAGACGGCAACACCCATGCGCATCAGCACGATGGCGCTGACGGAGAGGCCGGCGACCAGCCACCACAACCCGGCGTAGTTGCCCCAGAACATCACGACGGCCTCGACCTGCACCAGCAGGGCCATAGGCACAATGATGAAGCTGGCTAACAGGTTGGCTGCCCGTGTGCTCGTGGTCTGGCTGGAGACCACGACAGCGCCTGCTACCATGACCACACCCTGCACCGTCGTAATCAGGATTGTCTGAACAAAGAGTTGCAGGCTGGGATACCACGCCACGGTCAGTGCCAGGCCGATCAGATAGACAGTGATGCCCAGATAGCTGGCAGTAAGCGGTGGTACGAGTGCTGCCAGCATCTTCCCCAGATAAAGCTGCTTGTTCGTCAGAGGTGTGGCTAACAGCGGTTCCAGGCTCTTGCGTTCCTTTTCTCCCACAAACGTTTCCAGGGCGATAACCAGCGAAAAGGATGTGGGGAAGAAGCCCACGACCAACAGCAGGAAGGGAATGAGCCGCGTGCCAATCAGCTCCGCCCCATAGTCGGTCACAAATTGTAGCAGGCGGTTCGCCGTATAATTCATCAGCAAGGGGAAGAAAAGGGTGAGCAGAATAATGGGAATGATTATGCGCCAGTCGCGGAATGAGTCGCGCACCTCGCGCCGCGTCACGATCAGAGCCATGCGCACATCGTGACTGTTAAAGGGAAGCAAACCCTGCTCCGAAGCAAGGCGCTCGACCTGCATCGTACGATCAGCCATTATGCCGCTTCCTGCAGCGAAGCTGTGGCTGGTTGCGCCGAGGTAGCGAGCGCCGCCGCTTCATCTATGCCTACCACGCTCAAATAGACATCTTCCAGGCTCTGCGGCACCGAATGAAGGGAGATGACACCGAACCCAAGCTCTGTCAGCGTTTTGACCAGCAACGGATTGGCCACAGCCGGTTCCTCAGCCCTATAACGCAGCACATCGCCATCCACCCTCTGCACATCAACCAGGTCGGACAGAGCTCTGGCAACGTCGTCGAGTGCACCATCCAGGCGGCGGTCCAGGCGCATTTCCAGTAAAGGTGGGCCCAGGAACTGGCGCTTTAGATCGCCCGGCGTTCCGGAGGCCACGATGCGGCCCTGGCTGATAATAGCAATGCGGTCGGCAAGACTTTCGGCCTCTGCCAGATTGTGCGTGCAGAGAATGATGCTGCGCTGGTCGCGTCGTAACTGATTGATGGCGTCGCGCACCAAGCGCGCGCTGTGTGGATCCATCGCCGACGTCGGTTCGTCCAGGAGCAAAGCAACCGGATCATGCAACATGGCTCGAATGAGTCCCACTTTCTGCCGCATGCCCTTTGAGTAGGTGCCAAGGCGTCGCCCGTCTGCGCCGGACATGGCGAATCGTTCAAACAATCCCAGAGCGCGCTCCCGGCTGACGTCGTCGGCTAGGCCGTACAGGCGCCCAAAAAAGATGAGATACTCTAGCCCCGTCATACGCAGATAGAGGCCGGGTTGTTCAGTAAGCATGCCGATGCAGCGGCGAACCTGGTCCGGTTCCGCAACCACGTCATACCCATTCACACACGCCCGACCCTGCGTGGGCCGCAAAATGGCGCCCAGCATACGCACGGTTGTCGTCTTTCCTGCCCCGTTTGGGCCCAGAAGGGCCAGCAACTCCCCTTGAGACACGCGAAGGTCAAGATCACGGACGGCAAACTCAGCGTCGACGAATTGTTTGGTTAACTGTTCCGCCTCAATCATAGGTTCTCGCGCTCCCCTACAACTTACTGTTCTTCATAGAAGCGCGCCAGTTCGTCGCGGTCCGGCCGCGACAGGGGTTCGTGCCGGCCACCATCCGCAAAGCAAACGGCCGGCGGCCCGGGCGCCACTTTGCCAATGATGGCCGAGGCAATGCCCTTTTCTTGCAGCGCTGCGTTCACACGTGGTGCATCCGTTGCCCGCGTCGTCAGTAACAAAGCGCCCGAAGCAATCGTAGCCAGTGGATCTAGCCCTAGTTCCTCACAAATCCTCTGCGACAGTGGAGGCACGGGAACTGCGGCGCGCTCTACGACAAGGGCGCAACCGCTGGCCTCAGCCAGCTCCCACAGCGCAGCCGCCAGACCGCCTTCTGTGGGATCGTGCATGGCCGTGACCTGCCCGGCTGCCAGCGCCGTCTGGGCGTCGGCCACCACGCTGATCCCGGGCTCGTAAAGAAAGTTAGCCGCTACGCGCAACTCCTCGGGCGAAAGAACCTGGCTCACTCTCTCCGGAAATTCTCGGGCCAGAATCGCCGTGCCCTCGATTGGCACCCCCTTGGTCAAGAGCAGAGCGTCGCCCGGCGTCGCGCCCTGGGGCGTCACCAGACGCTCCTCAGAAACCTCTCCCACAAGCGTACCGACTGCAATTGGACGCGACAGGCCGTGTGTTATCTCGGTGTGGCCGCCAATAACAGCGATAGTGAGCTCACGACAGGCGCGGTAAATTTGCGACGCCAGCGTTTCGACCAGAGCCTCATCGCTGTCACCCTCGGGCAAGAGCATGGTCACCAGCAGCCAGCGCGGCCTGGCCCCCGTGGTCGCCACATCGTTGGCATTGACCTGCACCAGGTACCAGCCCAGTTCGTCGCTGGCGAAAGTGATAGGATCGCTCTTAAATACGAGGAGACCGTCGCCGTGACGCACAACGGCGCAATCCAGGCCGATGCCCGGACCCAACAGAACATCGTCGTCCGCCACAGGCGCAGCCGCGAGCAGGCGCTTCAGGAGATACGGCGGCAGCTTGCCCACAGGTAAAGGCATCTTAGCGCCCATTGCCGGCACGCTGGTGGCGCACGTAGATCCAGGAAGCCATACCTAAAGCGATGACAATTGAAACCAGCGTCGCCACCGGAAGCTGCACCGCGCCCAGTTCCAATTGCCGGCTATCCAGGCGCACTGTCTCCAGTAATGTGCGGCCCACGGCATAGAGAATCAGATAGGCAGCCATCACGTCGCCCCTGAACAAGCGCGCGTGAAAACGTCGCACCAGGGTCAACAGAATCACGAAGGCCAGCAGATTCCATAGCGACTCATAGAGAAACGCAGGGTGAAAGCGTGTGAATTGCTCATAGCCGTCCAGACGATAGGCCGGTTCGATCCACACGGCCCACGGCGCTGAACTTGGGCGACCGTACAGTTCCTGGTTAATGAAATTGCCCCAGCGCCCTACGAACTGGCCCAAGGCCACCCCCACCACGGCCAGATCGGCCCAGCCCAGCCAGGAAATGCGGGTGCGATAGGCGTAGATGAGCAGGCCCAGTGCGCCCCCGGCGATTCCGCCATAGATGCCCAGGCCGCCTCGGCGCAAGTTGATCAGCTGCAGTGGATTTCGGAAGTAGTCTGCCGGGGAGGTAATGCCTACTTCGGCCATGCTTGGCGATGGGGTCAACACATGATAGAGGCGCGCCCCAATCACAGCGAAGATCAGACACCAGATGAGCCCATTCCACACATGGTACGGATTCCACTGCGCCCAGCGCGGATTTTCCAGCCATCGTGCATCTATCCCCGACTGAACCGCCAGCGTCTGGCGCACGACGTCCCGTCCTTCGCTGTTCAGCGGCAATCCGTCCGCCCCAAAGCCCAGATAGAGAAGCAAATCTCCCATCCGCTTTACGTCGTTGTCGGCCAGGACCTCCACAATCTCCTCGGGCAAGTCCAGCCTGTCTACAGGACGGCTGCGCATGTTGGGCGGCACCTCTTCCTTCAACACCCGGCGCGCCTGTTCGTGCGCCAGGCGGACCACGACGTAGGAACCCAGGGCAATGCCGCCGGTGATGATCAAGCCGTACCAGTAGATGTTAAACTGCAAAGCCTCGATGGCGATGGCCACACGGTCAGGGGTGAAACCGGTGAATATATGATAGACGTATAGAGCGCTCGCGACGAGCAGGAAAAGGGTAATTGGGTACCAGTATGGCTGTACCTCTGTCAGGCGTGATCGATTCTTGACTAATAGTCCCATTACTCTCTTACTGACTGTTGCCAGACGTGGAAAATGCGCTGCGCAACCGTAATGTAGGCAAAGATGGCGATTATTGCCAATCCTACCATGGGATAGCCCAATAACAGCGTAATCGTCAGTACAAAGTAACGCTCAACCCTGCTTAGAATGCCGATGCGGCAGGATAGGCTCAGGGCCTCCGCTCGCGCCCGTGCATAACTCACCATCAAGGAGCCTGTAATGGCGATATATGTCGTTGCCAGCATCCGGGGATCCGAGCTATTGCTGGCATAAATCAGAAAGCCGCCAAACACCACAATCTCGGCCAGCCTGTCCAGCGTGGAATCCAGAAACGCGCCAAAGCCGCCCGCTTTGCGTCCCAGTTTTCGGGCGAGCGCGCCGTCCAGACCATCAAGCGGCGCGATGAGCATGAGGGCCAGACCGGCGGGGCGCATCTGGCCCAGGACGATGAGCCAGGCGACCAGAAAGTGCCCCAGCGTGCCCAGCACGGTGAGCGTATTGGGCGAGATCTGATATCGAGCGAGGAAGGTGACGATAGGGTCGACGATAAAGAACGTGCGCTCGCGCAGCACGTCGGTCAAGGTTTTTCTTTGTGATGAGGGTGTTTCTTGTGACGTAGAACTGTTCATCGTTTTCCTGACCCTCTTGAGAAGGGCAAACTCGCGCCGTGAGGGGCGCCTTCAACCACCGGACACCTCTCAGGCGTCGAGGCGGAACGCATACCAGGGAACGCTCATCTCCTGGGGAGAGAGCCCACCGTGCCGGCCGCCCATTTGCTGGACGAACCGGGCTTCGTCGCGTGTCGTAAGCGCATAGCCTTCACGCATGGTAACAACAACGTCCCCCACTCTCAGTGCGGTCTGCTCCGCATATGGGTGGGGTCCGAACCAGCCTTCGTCCAGCGCCTGTTGTGCCGGCGCCGCCACTGCCGCCTGCGGCAGGTACTCTCGCAAATAGGCAACAACGTCATCGCTGCAACCCTGTCGCGCATAGAGATAGACCGTGCGCGGTTCGCCGGCCGGCTGCATAAGCAACAACTCCTGCAACTGCGGGTGGTCTTCCAGGAATATGCGCTGCTCAACCGGTGTCTGGATCTGGCCATGATCGGCTGTTACCAGAAGCACAGCGCCCCGGCGCGCCTCAGCGCTCAAAGCGTGCAACAATTCGCGCCGGACCAGGTGTAGTACGGAATATAACTCGGCCATCACCGCCGGGTGACCCGGGCCGTGTACGTGCTGTAGAGAGTCAACGGCGGCCCAGTAAGCGATGAGGCAGTTACGCTCGTGGGGATCGGTCTCCAGTGTGTGGCGTATCCACCACATCGTATCTGCGGCCGTGACCGTGCCGATCCCGCGAGCCACACCGCGGTTGTGCATCTTGCTGAGGGCCGACTCCACCAGGCCGTAGTGCTTTAGCGAATAGGTCCTCACCCCCGCCCTCGCCAGTTGCTGTGCCAGTCCGGGCGCGGGCAGAAACGTTTCCGGATCCAGGCCGGCCTCTACCAGCGCATCGGGAAACGGTGCAAATGAGGGTGAAAACTGTAACATGTGGCCCATGGTGGCAAATTGCGAGAAGAACATCTTGAGCCCCAGAAGCCCATGCTGTGCCGGGGCCACGCCGGTCCACAGGCTGCTGAGTGCTGCCACCGTCGTGGAAGGGAAAACGGAGGTCAGCTCGCCACGGACCGTCGCCTCTGCGGGTAGCCAGCCCGCGTCGTCGCCCGCGGCGCGAATCAGATTAAGGCCCATGCCGTCAATCAGCAAAAGGACGATATGGCGCACATTCCCAGAGGCAAGGAGCGGTTCCCATAGCTCGTCGGCCAACGCCGGCAATCCCACAAAGGGCGCCTCGAACAATCCGGCGACGGTGGCAGGTATATTAGCAATGCTTCTTCCCTGATAGTCAGGCAGCTTAAATGACTTTTCCATACTCCTTACCGGCGTGGAAAAAGGCAATTTTACGCTATAATTGGGTTTGCGCCAGAAGCCAATTTTTGACGGGATGGCCTGTGGCACTGGTGCGGGCTGGGCCAGACACTGTAGCATCATACTACTCAGGAAGGAGAATTTCGCAATGAAGTACGAGATTCATGGCACAACATTACAAACGCTGGACCTGTATTTGAGCCAGGGCGAAGCGGTTTACACCGAATCGGGCGGGATGGCCTGGATGACGGGCGACATCGACATGGAGACCAACACGCGCGGTGGTCTGATGAAGGGACTGGCGCGTTCGCTGGCTGGTGAATCGCTCTTTCTGACCACTTACACCTGCCGCGGCACAGGGGCGCTGATCACCTTCACCCCGGAAGCTCCCGGCTCCATTATCACGATTGAACTGGGCCCCGGCGAGAGCCGCATTTGCCAGAAAGATGCCTTTATGGTCGCCGAGAACTCCGTGGAACTGGAAGTCTACTTTCGTAAGAAGCTGGGAACCGGTCTCTTCGGCGGTGAGGGGTTCATCCTGCAGAAGCTGACCGGCCCCGGCATAGCCTGGGCGGAAATTGCAGGCGAAGTGCGCAGCTACAATCTGAAGGCTGGCCAAACCATGCGCGTCGATCCCGGTCACATCGCCATGTATGAGCCGAGCGTCAGCTATGAGATCAACCGCGTCAAAGGGGTTAAGAATATCCTCTTTGCCGGCGAAGGCCTCTTCCTGGCAACGCTGACCGGACCGGGAAAAATCTGGCTGCAAAGTATGCCTCTGGCAAACCTGGCCTCGACCCTGGCGCGCTATATACCGACTTCGAGTAATTAAAAACACAAATGAGGCCAGAGCATATACACACTCTGGCCTCACCTGTCCGTATGCTCGATAGCGGCTGCTTAACGCCTGCCGTCTTCTCCCACTTCTAACAAGAGTCAGCTATCAGAACAAAGCACACGGAGCATCGTGACGGTTGTCGCGGGCTTAAACCAGCGACTCGCGCATATTACCCATCTGGCGGGCGATGCTGTCGTCCACCACCTGATCACCCACGCGGATAATCAGACCGCCAAGTATACCGGGTTCAACCTTGAACTCGACGTTATCGATACCCAACGTCTGCTGGATACGCTGCTTTTCCTCATCCGTCAGGGGCAGTGCACTGGTCACCACCGCCTGGTCGCCAGACAGTTGTGAAACACCGGCCGGCGGTTCCGAGAGGAAGCTATTGATAAGCGTCCGCTGACGGTCGGCGTCGAGTGATTCTTGCACCAGTTTATTGGTCGCCGCAATGGCAATTGAAGCCACCTGACCACGCAATTCGGCTAGAATTCGGTTTCTTTCCTCTTCCGCTTCACTTCGCGCCTCAGCAACGATTTCCTTCGCTTCCGCCTCGGCCTGTTTGATGATACCCTTTCGCGTCTCTTCAGCCTGCTCGACCGCCTGCTGGCGGGACTTGGCTGCTTCAGCACGCGCTGCATCCAGAATCTTCTTCGCCTCAGCGTCAGCGTTGTCTCGCGCAATCGCCGCCTGCCGGGCATCCTCCAAGCCCTTCGCAATTCGCGCCTGCCGTTCCTCCAGCACGCGGAGAATCGGCTCGTAGGCAAATGCCTTCATGAAGGCAAGAATGACGATGATCCCCAGGATCTGGATGAGGAGGTAGCCTATATTTATGCCTAAGCCTTCCATTCGCTATCTCCTTAATCAGCCTTATCGTTGTTACAGAACAAACAAAATAATAAGCGCGACGACCAGCGCGTAAATAGCCGTTGCTTCAGAAAAGGCGATACCCAGAATCAGGTTTGTCTGGATAGTACCCGCTGCATCGGGATTACGCGCGATACCTTGCGTCGCACCACCCGCGAGGATACCAATGCCCGCACCGGCGCCAATCACACCCATCATTGCCAGCCCGGCGCCCAATGCTTTAAAACCATCTACAAGCACAAGAGCAGTTGCTTCATCCATTCCTAATTACCTCCAATAACTATGTTTCTGTTCTGATAGGTTTTTTGAGATTAGAGATTGGGGATTCGAGATCAAGGAACAACTTTCATCTCCGATCTCCACTCTCTAATCTCCAATACACGAACTTATTCATTAATGGTGTTCTTCGCCGTGATCGCCGTGATGCTCGGTGGCGCCAGCCATAAAGACCAGCGTTAGGACGGCGAAAACGATGGCCTGGATCAGACCCACGAACAACTCGAGGGTAAAGAAGGCCACATTGGCCACCGGCAACAGGAACGCCATAACAAACAGCAAGACCTGACCGGCAAAGATATTGCCAAGAAGACGGAAGGAGAACGATAGAATTTTCGACAACTCGGAGACAAACTCCAGAATGCCGACTGCTGGATCCAGCGCTCTAATCGGATTCTTGGCAATTTCATCGATGGGCAGCGTGAAGAATTTCTTCAGATACGACCCACCCAGATACTTGAAACCGTAAAACTGCACCATGAACATGGACACCAGCGACAGAGCCAGCGTGAAGTTCAGGTCGGTAGCTGGCGCGCGCAAGAAAGGCACAATGGTCCAGTCTGCAAGCTCCGGATCAGCGCTCAACCCTAAAGGTCCACTGTTGCCTTCCACGTTGCCATCAGCGCGCACCAGGAGACCGAAAAACGAATCGGCAGGGACGCGCAGGTCGCCAATGTTCTCTTCATCCAGTTCATGTTCGATGTCGTGGATCATCGCCTCTGCCGCCTCAGGGCTTACGTCGCCGGCAGCCACAAGGTCATCAACCTCTTGCACGGCCTGGAAATGGGGTAAGTTCTCCCAGATACCGACGCTATCAACAGTGGGCACCAGCTCCAACCAGTTGGCGATCAGGATGACTAATAAGAACGTAAAGAAATAGGGGAAAAAATCGCGCGCCTTGTTGCCAGCGATGTTCTTGGCAAAGTTATAGGTCGCTTCGATGAGCATCTCGAAGAAATTGTAATAGCCGGTGGGTACCTCGTCCGCGGTGCGCGAACGGGCCCGCAGCGCCAGGACCATTACAATCACGATGGCATAAGTCACCAGCGTCGCCACAAAGGTGTTGGTAATGCCTCCGATGATCGGCATTTCAGTACCGGGGTAGATTTCACCCGGAAGCTGAATGAAAGGCAAAACGGGCTTGGTAACAGCCACAACCGATCCCAGGATAATCATCAAGAGTATCGAACCGAGTATGACGTACCGTTTCTTAATCATTAATCTGTCTCTTCCTCATGCACTTGATCGTCGTTCTCGTCTTGGCCCGGCGCCATCAGATTCTGGGCGCGAGCCGCCGTTGATAGGGCAATACGCAATATGATGTAAAGCGTTACGGGAAAACTACCGACAAGGAACAAGACGGTGAAAATACCGCCTGTACCCAGATAGTTGTCAAGGAGCCGGCCCGCGCCAAAGGCGATGGCAATAATGATGATGCTTGCCACGCTCGTCGTGCAACCAATCTGACTGATCAGACTGGCAAAGGCCGCCGCATTATCATTCGACTGTTTACGTTGGGACACAATACCTTCTTTTTGGCGCGACTTTGCGCATTATATCACAATCAAGTTATGTGGCAACGGTAAGGGAACCGGCATTACCCGGGAAAACCGAGTAACGGGAAAAAGCTAAGACCCGCTTCGCGCGTCCACTCGAAAGCAGGTCCTGCTGCCACGCCCAGGTAAATGATGCCGGCCGCAGAGGCGATCAGCGCAACGCGGGCGGCGCGCGATACCGGAATGCGAGCGTCCTCTTCATCCGACCGGTACAGATACATATACTTGACCACCGTCAGATAGTAATAGAGGCCCACGAAGGCATTCAGCACACCAATCATAGCCAACCACCACAGACCGGCGTCAACCGCGGCTTTGAAGACAAAGAATTTGGCGATGAAGCCCGCCGTGGGAGGAATACCACCCAACGACAGCAGCGCCAATAACATGGCCAACGCCAGATATGGGGCCCTGCGGCTCAATCCATAGAAGTCACGCATATCGTCGCCGCCGGTCTCCTGGCTGACCAGCACGATCACGCCAAAGGCAACCACGTTGGTCACAACGTACATCAGCAAATAGAACATCGCCGCCGCGGAACCGTCCGGGGTCAGCGCCACCAGTCCAATCAACGCATAGCCGGCCTGAGCAATGCTTGAATAGGCCAACATGCGCTTGAGATTGCTCTGGAAGATGGCCAGGATGTTCCCCAAAGACATGGTGACGATGGTGATGGCTACCAACATGGCCCACCACTCGCTGCTGAAGTTTGGAGCGCCCAGCGCACCAGAAGCAAAAACACGGATAAACACGGCAAAACCCGCGGCCTTGGACGCTGTGGAAACAAAAGCCGTCACCGGCGTCGGCGCGCCTTCATAGACGTCCGGCGTCCAGAAGTGGAAGGGAACAGCGGAAATCTTGAAGCCAAAACCGGCCACAATCATCACCGTCGCCAGCAGGAACAGGCCGTTTACCTCCGGAGGAATGGCGCCCGCCTGTGCCACAAGCGCGCCAATCACGTAGATATTCGTCTGTCCAATGATGCCGTAAATCAGGCTCAGGCCGTACAGCATGACGGCTGAGGCGAAAGCGCCGTATACGAAGTATTTAATACCTGCTTCTGTCGAACGCTGGCTGTCGGTGATGAACCCAGCCAATACGTAGAGGGAGATGCTGGCCGTCTCGATGGCCAGAAACAGCATGATCATATCCGAACCGGCCGCCATCAGGCTGAATCCAATCGTCGCCGTCAGGAGCAAGGCAAAGTACTCGCCCCGCTGCAGGGCCGGTACGTCAAGGGAAATCAGGCTCACGACCATGGTGGTGATGAGGAACATCACGCGGAAAACCAGCGTGACCAGATCGTGGCGCACCATGCCACCCCACAGCAGTGACTCGCCGACGCTGCGCCCGGCATCTGGCTCGCCGCCAAAGACCCACACACCGATTGTCAGTAGCAAGATCGCCAGGCTACCCCACGCCGTCAGAAGGCCGACCCGCCTTCTCTCAGCCGGCCGTAGCAGCCGATCATAGGTCAATACCGCAAGAATAAGAACGGCGAGTGAAATCTCTGGCACGACGGCCAGGATTTCCGGTAGCGTAGGCATGAGATTCTGGGGATTCACTAAGCACCTCCCAGCCAGTTAAAGAGATCGATAGCCGCCATCTGCATGGAGTGGAAGACGGTCTCGGCCTGTTGCACGTCATTCAGTCGCGCCACCACGGGCTCCACACCGGACTGCACGACGGGTGCAATCACCGAGGGGAACACGCCGATGACGATTAGTATCACGCTAAAACCTACCAGGGCCACGATGTCGATGCCCAGTAGCGGTCGCATATCGTGCCACTTCTCCGCATCATAGTCGCCCAGGAAAACGGTGCCGATAGCGCGCATAATGTAGGCTGCGGTGATGATGATGCCAAACACGGAGAGGATGGCCACGATGGGATAGAACGACGCCGGATTGAGGCCCAGAGCCACCTCTTGCAGGTTGAGCGTGCCGCCGGCCCACACGCCGAGGAAAATCGGAAATTCCGCCACAAAGCCGGAAAGCCCGGGCATCCCCATAGAAACCAGGCCGCCGATAGTAAACGCCACCATCGTCGCCGGCAGCGCTTTGACCATGCCGCTGAGGTCGTCCATGTCGCGAGTGTGGGCGCGATCGTAAATCATACCAACGACGGCAAAGAAGAGAGCCGTCATCACTCCGTGGCTCACCATCTGAATGGCGGCGCCGGTGAAGCCCAGCACGTTCATCGCGGCAAAGCCCATCGACACCAGCCCCATATGGCTGACGCTGGAATATCCGATCAGGTACTTCATGTCGCGCTGGCGCATGGCGATCAGCGCGCCGTAAATGACGTTAACGACAGTGAAGATGATCACAAACGGCAGCCAGTATACAGCGCCATCCGGCAGCAGGTGGATGCCCACGCGCATGGCAGCATAAGCGCCCAGCTTCATCAGCACACCGGCGTGGATCATGGAGACGGCCGTGGGCGCCGCCACGTGGCCGTCAGGCGACCAGTTGTGGAACGGCCATAAACCGGCTAATACGCCGAATCCCAGGAATATGGGCAGGAAGGTCCATAATTGCAGGTTGCGCGGGAAATCGCTTTCAGCCCAGACCCGCAGATCGAAGGTCAGTTCCTGGCCCAGCTCCGGCAGATTGAAGTACAGAACCAGGAATGGAACTAGCGCGATGAAACTGCCAATCAGCAGATACAGGGTCAGCTTCATCGCCGCGTACTCGCGCGTCTTTTCCCAGCCCCAGATGACAATGAGGATGTACATGGGCAGGACGGCCAGCTCATAGAAGAAGAACAGCAAGAAGCCGTCAACGGCGACGAAAACGCCGTGAACGCCAGCCACCAAAAGCATAAAGAAGGCGAAAAACTCGCGTGGGCGATCTTCGATACCCCAGGAAATCAGCACGCCGCCCAGGCCCACAATCGCCGTGAGCAACACCAGGGTAACGCTGAGGCCATCGACGCCCACAATATAGTTGATTCCTACTCCTGGCACCCAGCTATACTCTTCGACGAACATAAGCGTATCGCGCCAGGAAGCGTCGGGTGATGGTAGATTCTGGTAATAGGCTACGTAGGTGTAGGCCGACAGGATGAGGCCCATGATCATTGCAGCCAGCCCCAACATCCTTGCGTTTTCCTTGCGTTCCTCAGACAGGAACAGGATGATGATGGCCGTCGCAATCGGCGATAGCGCTATGACCGAAAGAAACGGAAAATTCTCCATGAACGTTTCCTACTTCGTCAGCTAAATAACTTCGTTACGGTGTCATTGATAATGGCCACCAGCCATTGGGGCCACAGACCCAGGCTGAGCATCAGCGCCATCAACGGCCAGATGACCAGGTGTTCGCGCAGGGTCATATCCTTCAGATCGGCCCACTCCGGCAGCAATGGTCCATGCAACGTCTGCCCGATGCCCTTTAAGATGTAAGCGCCGGTCATGATCAGACCGATCATGGACAGCGCAACCTGCACGGTAAAGACATTCCAGGCGCCGCGCACAATCATAAACTCACTCACAAAACCGTTCAGACCCGGCAGGCCCAGAGAAGCCATGCTGGTAAAGATGAGGATTGCGCCAAACGCGGGCAACGCAGACCACATGCCGCCATACTTCTTCAGATCGCGGGTGTGCGTGCGATCATAGATCACACCGACGAGGAAGAACATGCCGGCAGCCGAGAGCCCGTGATTAAACATCTGGAATACAGCGCCGTTGGTGGCCATAATGGCATCCTCGACCACGTTCCCTGCAAATGTCAGGCCGGCGCCATAGGCCGCGCCGTAGACGTAAGCCATGACGGCGATACCCAGTATCACAAAGCCCATGTGATTAATAGATGAGTAAGCCACCAGTCGCTTGAAGTCCCACTGCCCGTACGCCGCAAAACCGCCAAAAATGATGCTCAACATGCCCAGGATGGCCAACAACCCGGCGGTAAGATAAGCCTGCTCCGGAAACAGAGGGACAACCAGGCGCACAAAACCGTAGGCGCCCAGCTTGAGCAATACGCCCGCCAGGATCATAGACCCCGCGGTCGGCGCCTCGGTGTGCGCGTCCGGCAGCCACGTGTGGAAGGGCCATACCGGCACCTTGATGGCAAAGGCTATCACAAACAGAATATAGGCCACCGACTTGACCAGCGCCGTGGGCAGCCCTGAAACAGGCAGCGTGGCGCTATCCAGATTGACCCAGACGGTCATCAGCTCCACCATGTCGAATGTGCCCGCTGCCAGACCAATCAACTGAATGGAAAGCAACAAACCCAAACTGCCGGCCATGGTATAGATGAAGAATTTGAACGAGGCGTACTGCCGATCCTTGCCGCCCCACAACCGGATCAGGAAGTACATGGGGACCAGACCCACCTCCCAGAAGATAAAGAAGATGAGCAAGTCCAGCGCGGCAAACAGGCCAATCATGCCCGTTTCCAGCGCCAGGAAAAGCACCATGTACATTCTCACCCGATCTTCCACGTTGAAGGAGGCGAGAATTGAAAGCGGGGTTAATATCGTCGTCAGTAGAATCAGCGCCAGGCTAATCCCATCTATCCCGATATGATAGCTGGCGCCTATTGCCGGGAACCACTCCGCCACCGTCTCAAACTGAATGCCAGCGTCGACGCGATCGTAGTTGAACCACATGATCAACGTCAGCACCAGCGGAACCAGACTGAAGACAAATGATAGGCGCCGGATTAACGTCTTTTCATCTTCCGGTAGTAAGAAGATGATCAACGCCGAAAGGGCCGGGAAGAAGATAATTAGCGTCAGTAAATTATTCTGCAGGAATTCCATAGAAACTCCGAAACCTGGATCGTGAGTCTAGACTTAGTTGATGCCCAGCCAGCCGCCAAGAACGCCGAGCCAGCCGTAGTTAATAGCCAGGATAAGGATAGCCAGAACCGACGCGATACCCGCCGAGACGAGAATGTACTCTTGCAGCTTACCCGTCTGTATGGTGCGGAATTCACGAGATAGTTCCAGGAATCCGTCTTTGACGCGGTCCACGCCATCGGTGATAACGATTTCCTCGAACCGCTTCATAGAGCGGCCCACGCGATACACGGTGCGGGCAATCAGATGCAGGCTGCCGTCAATGAGCCCCTTGTCTATCCACTGGTAAACGACGGTCGCCGAGAACCACTCCACAGGCTGGACAAGCGCCACGTCGTACAACTCATCCCAGTACCACTTGTTGGCCAGGAACGTATACAGCGGGCCCAACGGGCGTACCAGCGGATCCGGTTGCTCCTCTTCTAATGGTTCGCGACCGTAGACCCACCAGCCCAGCGCCAGGCCGCCCAGAGCTACGACGAGCGACGTTATCAACGGCACGGGGCTGAACGGGATCGTCGTCAGCTCGTGCACGGCAATACCCAGTTCGTTAAGCCCGTGCAATGTCTCTTCAATGGTCGCGCCCACAAAGTGGTGGAAATAGTTATAGAAAATGCCGTCAGTGCCCAGGAAATTATCAGGGATACCCAGCCAACCAAAGGCGACGGCAAAGAAGGACAGACCCAACAGAGGCGCCAGCATGAAATTGTCGCTTTCGTGCGCGTGCTCAGCCAGCGGCGTGCGCGGCTCGCCCAGGAATGTGAGGGAAATCTGCCGCATTGTATAGAACGCGGTAAGGAACGCGGCTATAGCAAGCACGATAAAGACGAGGAAGGCAAAGGCGTCGCCATGGGTGCCCAGGTTAAACGCTTCGGCCAGAATCTCATCTTTGGACCAGAATCCGGCCGTGATAAAAGGAAATCCTGACAGGGCAAAACCGCCGATGACAAAGGTCCAGAAAGTGACGGGCATCTTGTGCCGTAGGCCGCCCATGTTCATCATATCCTGCGGATCTGTGTGGTGGTCGTGAACCTCATTCGCACCGTGTTCCATTCCGTGAATGATGGAACCAGACCCCAGGAACAACAACGCTTTGAAGAAGGCGTGCGCAATCAAATGGAAGGCAGCCGCGACATAAGCGCCGATGCCAATAGCGGCAACCATGTAACCCAACTGCGAAATGGTCGAATAAGCTAGCACGCGCTTAACGTCGTTCTGCGCCACGGCAATCGTCGCCGCCATCAACGCCGTAAAAGCGCCGATGCCGCCAATCACAAGGCCAACGGAGGGCATCCCCTCGACCGCGGTCGTGATCAGGGGGAAGACGCGCACGATCAGGTACACACCGGCGGAGACCATCGCCGCGGCGTGAATGACGGCGCTGACCGGGGTGGGACCTTCCATAGCGTCGGGCAACCAGGTGTGCAGCGGCCACTGCGCCGACTTACCCACAGTACCGGCAAAGAGCATCAAAGCCATCGCGCCAACACCGGTGAACCCCACCGCCTGCACTGCCGCCGCCAGACTCTCCGCCGTAAAAGCTTCGCTGAAACTGAGCGTGCCAAACGTACGATAGAAAAAGACGATGCCCAAAAGCATAATGACGTCGGCCACGCGCGTGGTCATGAAGGCCTTGATCGCCGCACGCCTTGGCGGCGTGGCCTTGGGATCGTCGTATTCTCGCGCATACCAGAAACCAATAAGCAGATAGGAACAGAGCCCCATTATCTCCCAGGCCATAAACAGCAGCAGCAGATTATCGGCTACGACCAGGGCCAGCATGGCGCCGCCAAACAGCGACATGAAGGCAAAGAAACGGGAGAAGAGCGGATCGACGCCCGCGTGGCTAGGCGCGCCCAGAACGGCCCGACCCTCCACTTCCAATCCCCAGCGATGATACCCAACGCTGTAGACCATAATCATTGCCGTAGCAAAGGGCACCATCAAAAGCATAGCCGCCGTCAGAGGATCGACAGCAACGCCCATATATAACCAATTGGGAAATTCGCCAAAGGGCAGCCAGGCAATAGCGCTGGAAATGACTGTGGGATGTTCGGCCAGCTCGTGGATATCTGCAATACCATTAAAGAAGACGGTAAAGGCTACTGTCCACCCCAGGGCCAGCGATGAGAAGATGGCTAACCAGGAGATAATCCAGCTCGCCGTCTTATTGCGGTTGAAGACGAGGGTTATCAGGAAAAATGCAAGCAGCGGACCCGCGGGAATAAGCCAGGTCAACAATCTAAGTGTTTCTTCCGTCATAGAATGAACCTATTTGGTGCTCAGTCGTCGTTTAATATTTCAGCGTGTCCAGCTCTTCGGCGATGACTGAGTCTCGCTGACGATAGATAGAAATGATCAGAGCCAATCCCACAGCCGCCTCGGCCGCAGCAAGAGCCAGGACGAAGATGGCCCACGCCAGACCTATAGGCTGATCGGGCGTACGGTAGCGCCAGAAGGCGATGAGATTGATGTTAACAGCATTGAGCATCAGCTCTACGGCCATCAAAATAGCCACGGCGTTGCTCCGCGCCAGCACGCCGTAGAGGCCAATACAAAAGAGAGCAGCAGAAACGATCAGGTACCAGGAAAGAGGAATCATTCTTTTCTCTCCG
>DATHSI010000064.1:0-13541 GCA_035464315.1 Candidatus Sulfomarinibacteraceae bacterium | reverse complement strand
GAGCAAAACAATCTCTTTCTTACGTCCCTGGAAGAGCGGCGTGAATGGTATCGTTATCATTCCATCTTTGCCCAATTCCTGCGGCGGGGGTTGGCAAGAGAACAACAAACTGCGCTCCAGCGTAAAGCAGTCGATTGGTTCGCTTCGCAGGCGTTGCTGCCAGAAGCGATTCATTACGCATTAGCCGCCGGAGACGAGCGAGCCGCAACGCTGATCGCCCGGGCCGCTCGGTCCTCACTCCTGAACGGCGAACACGCGACGCTCCGCCGCTGGCTGGCTGCGCTGCCAGAGAAAGTGGTGGCGGCGAACGGTGAGCTGAGCACTTACCGGGGGTGGCTCCTCTTCCAGTCGGGTCAAATTGAAGAAGCGCTGCGCGCGGCGGGGTTAGCTGAAACAGTTCTTGCTCTGGATCCCCCCTCGTTACCCTACGGCCGTTTACGCTGCCTGCAGGCGTGGCTGGCGCTGCACCGGCAGGAAGCACAAGTCGTAATCGGGCTGGCGCGAGAGGCGGCGGACCTGGTCGCCGAAGAGGACGACGCCTTCCACGTTCTGGCCCTGACCGCTCTGGGAGAAGGGCACGAAGCGCTGGGTGACACGGCAACCGCGGTGCAGGTTTATCGCCAGGCCGTGGTCGCCAGCCGCAAACTGGCGCGGCCGGTCGCTGCGCTACTGGCGCTGGTGCACCTGGCCATTGCTTTGAACGAAAACGGCCGGCGAAAGGAAGCCGTGGCACTGTGCCGGCAGGCGCTTGAGGCGGATGACGAGGCATCGTCGAAGCGCGCGCCGACGGCCGGAGCCATTTACCTGGTGCGCGCTTACCTGTCTTACGATGCCAACCAATTAGAGCAGGCCCGCTCGCAGTTGGGCCAGGGATTGGACGCCTGGCGTCAGTTGGGTGTACAGGGTGCGTTGCTCTTTGGCCGGCGATTACTGGCGGAGGTGCAGCGAGCTGCCGGCAATCTAGAGCGCGCCGAGCAAACGGCCCGCGCCGTGCGCCTTCAGGCGCACGGGCACCAATCGGCTAACTACGTTTCCTGGGCCGACGCCTTCTTACAAGACATGCGCCTGCAGCAAGGCGACCTGACCGCGGTCGCCCGCTGGGGAGACGAGAGCGGTTTCAGCCCGTCGGACAGGCCCCATCCCTGGCAGTGGCCGGCGTACGTGACTTATGCCCGGCTACTGCTGGCCCAAGAACGGCCGGATGAAGCGCTGGCCTTGCTGTCCACCCTGGAAGAAAGCGCCCGCCGTGGTGGTCGCATCCGGGCGCTGATCACCATCCGGCTTCTGCAAGCGCTGGCCTACGCCGCCCAGAGGCGCGAGGCGCAGAGCCTGGCCCGCCTCCAAGGGGCGCTGGAGCTTGCGGCAGGAGAAGATTACGCGCGCCCCTTTCTGGATGAAGGGCAGAGCCTCTTTACCCTCCTGCGCCGGTTGCACCAATCGACCGCCGAGGACCCCCTCAAGTCATTTATCGAGCGCCTCTTGCCCGAGCAAAACGGCCGGACAATCTCGCCTGTGATAGCTACCGATGCCCTGGTTGAGCCTCTGACTGAGCGGGAACTGGAAGTTCTGCAATTGATTGCTGCCGGTCGCTCCAACCCTGAAATTGCCGAGGCGCTGGTCGTGTCCCTGAACACGGTCAAGTGGCACGTGAAGAACATCTACGGCAAATTGCAGGCCAGTAACCGGGTCGAAGCTGCCACTCGCGCCCGCGAATATAACCTCCTCTGACAGGAAAAGTTGCGGCAAAACCACCCGGCCGGGTGGGGACGGCCCGCACCTTGTGTTGTTACATTGGTGACCAGAGTAAAGAGTAACACGCAAGGAGACGTTCATGTCTGATATGGTCCACAACGCTGTGCCGGCGACGATTCTCAGCCGCCGCCCGCTACTGGCGTTTTTTGCCCTGACTTTTCTGATTTCCCCCGTCCTGTTCCTGGGTCCGATGCTTCTCGTCGCCCGGGGGGGCCCCGGTTGGCTCGAGATCCTGGGAGGCATTCTGGTGGCCTGGGCGCCGAACCTGGCCGCCATCATCGTCGCCGGCGCCCGCGGCGGCCGGTCTGCCGTGCGCGACCTTCTGGCCGGATTTCTGGTCTGGCGCGTGAAGGCGCGCTGGTATCTGGCGGCCATCCTGGGACCCGTGATCCTGGTTTACACGGCGACCGCGGCCTATGTCCTTTTGACCGGGCAGGCAGGCGGACTCCTGGCTCACTTTTCCCTGGGCGCATTCCTGCTCCTACTACTCAATCATGCCATTCGCGGGCCTCTTGGAGAGGAAGCAGGCTGGCGCGGCTTTGCCCTGCCCAGGTTGCAGGCTCGTTACGGCGCGCTGAGAGCCAGCCTGATCCTGGGCGTTATCTGGTCGGTATGGCACTTTCCCTACTGGTTCCTCCTGGTGCAGGACCTCTTTCCCGGCGCGCCCGGCCGTATGGCGTTGTTATTCGTCTCTCTGGCCATTGTCGTCGTGCCCCTGTCCGTTGTCATGACCTGGCTATATAACCGGACGAGAGGAAGCCTGCTCATCGCCATGCTCCTCCATCTCTCCTGGAATATGGCCAACGATCTGGTGAACCTCCCCTGGGACGTTCAGTTTGCCATGTTGGCCGGCTTGTATCTGTTGGCGGCGACTGCCCTGATCGTCGCCGGACGGCCCGCGCCCCATTGGCCCACGCACCGGCGCTCAACCGTGTACGAGGGCCAGGGATGAAGAACAAGCAACTCAGGCGTTATCTGTCAGCCGGCGCTCTCATCGCCGGCCTGACCGTCGCGGCCCTGTTCGCCATACCCGCTCATATGCCCCCATTCCTAGACGAAGACGGCCGCGTTCTGCCGGACAGCATCGCCGTGATAGAATCTGTTGAACTGAACGGTGTTGAGCAGTGGCTATTTATTCGCGGCAGAAACGTTAACAAGCCCGTCCTGCTCTTCCTGCACGGCGGGCCGGGCACGCCGGAAACGGCCTGGTTGTTTCACTACAACCAGTCGCTGGCCGATCACTTCGTCGTCGTGGCCTGGGAACAGCGAGGGGCCGGCAAATCATATACCCCGCACATTCCGGCCGAATCGATGACCATGGAACAGTTCATTGCCGACGCGCACGCGCTGACCCAGATGCTCAAGGAGCGCTTTAATCAGGAGAAGATTTACCTGGTGGGCCACTCCTGGGGAACCTTGCTGGGCATGCACACAGCCTATCGCCACCCGCACGATTACCACGCTCTGGTCAGCATTTCCCAGACCGCCCATGCGGCGCGCGAAGAAGCCCTGATTTATGAGTGGGTTTTGGCGCAGGCGCGGCAAGATGACAATGCTAAAGCCGTTCGCCAGTTGGAGGCGACCGGCGTTCCGGTCGAAGGGCGCCTCTCCCTGGCCGATCTATCCGTCAAACTGAAATGGGTGAACCATTATGGCGGCGGAGCGTTCTACGGCCGCAACGGCTTCCGCGACCTGGTCTGGGTGATGTTGAAGTCGAGGGTTTATACTCTCAAAGAGAAGTTGCTTTACTTCCGGGGGGAGTCGTTTTCGCTGGAGCACCTGTACGGCGAGGTCAGCGCGGTCAATCTGTTTGCCGAGATACCGGAAGTGCAGCTGCCCGTCTACTTTCTCCACGGACGCCACGACTATCAGGTGCCGATGGAAGTCGCTCGAGCATACTTCGACCATCTCCAGGCGCCGCATAAAGCTTTCATCGTTTTCGAGCAGTCGGCGCACGGCGTTTTGTTCGAGGAGCCGGAGAAGTTCCAGAATGTGCTGGTTCGGCAGCTTTTGAATGGCGGACAAAATGAATGACCGGCCCTCTGACAGCACACATAACGTCGTGGTTGACAGACCGGACGCAGTCCTGGATGCCGTCGCTGCAATCGTGGCTACGGCCTCGGATTAGAGTCAAACGAAACCTCGGCTACGATCACGTGAACTGTTCCCGTAGATCTCGCTTCAGGATCTTACCCGCGCCAGAGATGGGTAGCTCCTCCATGAACGCCACGCGCTTTGGTACCTTGAAGCCTGCCAGGTGGTCGCGCATGTGCGCCAGCAGTTCCTCCTCACTCGCTGTGGTGTCCGGTTTCAAAACCACGCAGGCCAGGCCCACCTCGCCCCAACGCTCGTCCGGCACGCCGACGACGGCGCACATGTGCACGGCGGGATGTTCGTAAAGCACTTTCTCGATTTCCGCCGGGTACACGTTCTCGCCGCCGGAGATAAACATATCCTTCTTGCGGTCGACGATGTAGAAGTACCAACCCTCGTCATATTGGGCCAGATCGCCGGTGTGGAACCAGCCTTCCTCGTCAACCGCTTCCTCAGCCGCCTGTGGCTCGCCGTAGTAGCCGGAGCAAAGGCTGGGCCCCTTGAGCACCAGCTCGCCCACCTGCCCGGGGCCCAGCGGGCGGTTGTCGTCGTCGACCACGCGGGCGTCGACGTAGAAATTAGGCCGGCCGATGCTGCCCGCCTTATCGATGGCGTCTTCCGGGGCCAGAGCAAAGATGCCGGGGCCGAATTCCGTCATACCGAACCCCTGCTTGAAGCGCACGCCCTTCTCCTGGGTATATTTTCTGATCAGGGGCACGGGCAGCGGCGCGCCTCCGCTGGTGCAGAAGCGCAGGGAGGAGAGATCGGCTTCCTCCCAATTCTCCGCCTGGGTCAACATCTGGTACATGGCCGGCACCCCGGCAAACACGGTAACCTGCTCCGCTTCGATGAGCGATAGCACCTGATCCGGATCGAACGCCCTGACCAGGATCGTCGCGCCGCCCATCACCACCTGCGGCAGGGTGTATACACAGAGCCCACCCGTGTGAAACATGGGAAAGACGTTAAGGTAGACGTCGTCGTGGTGCAGGTCGTGAATGACCGTGTTCAACGTGTTCCAACCGATCATGCGGTGCGAGATCTGCGCCGCTTTGGGCAGGCCGGTGGTGCCGCCGGTGAAAATCAGGGCGGCGACGGTTTCCTTGTTTACCGCTTCCTCGCTCACCGGCGCAGCGGCTGCCGAGGAAAGAGTGGTTTCGAAGTGGCGGCTACCTGCCAGGCCATCGCCGTCGAGGTGTAGAAGGTGCGTGGGCGAGCGGGATCCATCGTCATTACGGATGTTCTCCACCGCGTCGCGGAAATCGCCAGAATAGATGAGGACCAAAGGGGTCGTGTTGTCCAGGATATTGGCCAGCTCCCGCCAGTGCAGGCGCCAGTTGAGGGCCGTGTGTATCGCGCCGAGCTTGCTGCAGGCAAAAAAGGCGTCCAGGTGCTCCACGCCATCGCGGGCCAGGATGGCCACGCGGTCGCCGTAGCCAATCCCTGCTTCCGCCTGCAACCAGTTGGCCAGGCGATTGGCCCGCTCGTTTATGTCGGCGTAGGTCAGACGCCAGGCCGGCGATTTCCCGGCGTCGATGATGGCGACTTTTTGCGGGGAATAGATGGCGCGTCGTCCGAGATAATCTCCGATGTACATGCGTAATCCTGAGAAATCGGATGTCTCCAAGACATCCGATTTCTTTAACGGTTGGCCGTCCAGCGCCAGAGGCCGGCAGCCATGGAAATGCCGCCGCCGCTGGCGACAAACAGTACGTTGTCCCCGGGCTGCGGTCCGCGGCCCCGTTCAAGGGCGTCGTCCAGGGCCATGGGGATGCAGGCTGAACCGGTGTAGCCCCACTTGTCCATGATCCAGTGGGTTTTCTCCAGCGGTTGCGCAAGCAGGCGCATCGTCTCTTTGATCGTGTTCACGTTCAGCTGGGTGAAGAGGAAAAAATCGACGTCGTCCACCGCTAACCCGGCTTTTTGTGCAACTTCCCGCACCAGAGGCGGCCATTGGTCCGAGTTGAATGTCGCCGGAAATTTGCGCACAAATTGCACGCGGGGCACGCCCTCGTTGACCTCGGACGGCGTGCGCGGCTGCGCTACTCCGCCGGTGTAGATGCCCAGCGCGTCATAATATTCGCCGGCAGCGACCAGCTTGCCCGCCAAAAAGCCCGGTTCGTCTCCGGCGCCAATCACGGTCGCCGCCGCGCCGTCGGCGAACAGCGTGCACGTTTTGTGGTCGCTGTAATCTACAAAACGGGACATGCCATAGGCGCCGACGACCAGCGCGTACTGCAACGCTGGGTCGGTCATCACGTAGCGGGCCGCGGTGTCCATCGCCGTCACCCATCCGGCGCACGCCGTGTTGATGTCGAAGGTGCCCGCGCTTTGCGCTCCCAGCTTGGCCTGTAGCACTGTGGCCGTGGCGGGGCTGATGTAATCCGGCGTGTCCGTGGCGACGATGATCAGGTCCAGATCCTGCGCCGTGACGCCGGCCCGCTGCAACGCCTGCTCGGCGGCGCGCCGGCTCATGTCGCTGGTCGTTTCGTCTTCGGCCATCACGTGCCGCTGTTCGATGCCCACGTTTTTCCGTAACCAACCGTCGATGTCCCGTTCCGGAAACAGCTCGTCGAAGTAAGCGTTGGTCAGCACTTTCTGTGGCACGTAGCGGCCGGTGCTCAAAATCTGGGCGTATCGTGGGGTCATGGTAGTTCCTTCACCATAAAACTAATGTTACACAGAGGGCCACAGAGGGAGCACGGAGAACGACGAAGAAAACTGTTGCTATCTCAGGGAATCCTCTCTGTGGTCCTCGCTGGTTCTCCTCCGTGGTGCTCTGTGTCACGTTCGTTGGGATCAACCGTCAGGTGCCGACGACGATGCCGCCGTCCACGCGCAGCACCGCGCCGGTGATAAAGCTGGCGTCATCGGAGGCCAGGAAAGCGTAGGCGTTGGCGATATCGCGCGGCTGGCCCATCCGGCCCAGCGGCGTGCGGCTGCGCATCCCGTCGAGAATCTTCTCGGGCATGCGAGCCACCATCTCCGTGAGCGTGAAGCCGGGGGCCACAGCGTTGACGCGGATGCCGTAGCGGCCCAACTCGCGGGCCCATACTTTAGTCATGCCGATGACGCCCGCCTTGGTAGCCACGTAGTTGGTCTGTCCAAAGTTGCCGTCCAGGCCCACGACGGAGGAGGCGTTCAGAATGACGCCGCTTTCCTGGCGAATCATGACCGGAGCCACGGCCTGTGTGCAATTGAAGACGCCCTTCAAATTGACGCTGATTACCAGGTCGAAATCCTCTTCTGGCATCTGCTTGGCGAGCTCCCCGTCCTTCACCTTCACCAACTGGTTGTCGCGCAGGACGCCGGCGTTGTTCACCAGCACGTCTATTTGCCCGTAGGTTTCGACCACGTCATCAATCCACGCCTGAACCTCGCCGCGGTCGGCGACGTTGACACGATAGAAGCGCGCCTTTTCGCCCAGCGCCTCGGCCGTCGCGCGCCCGCTTTCGTCATCGACGTCACAAAGTACGACCGTGGCGCCTTCCTCGATAAATTTCTGGGCCGTGGCGCGCCCAATCCCGGCGGCGCCGCCTGTGATCAGACATACTCGGTCTGCTAATTGCCTCGCATCCTGCATCGCATCTCTCCTTGCCAGCGTGATTGTCATTTGCAACGCGCCGTTACGCCTTGGGTAACGGCTTTCCACATTATTAGCATAGCATGGAGTGGTTACAAAGGGGATACAGGCGTGCTCGAGAGAGGGCGAACTGACCACGCAATTTATATCCACGCTCACTTGACTTTTTACCTCGCTTTTTGTTACGCTCCTTTTTGGAGCTATTGTGCTTATCTGCCGCTGACAGGATGTCCAGGTAAGCACACGGCAGCTGTCCCACATCGCTGCCTGCAATGACACCGCTCATTTCGCGGGGGAGCTGGGACTGACTCTTGAAGTGTTTTTCTTGCCGGTGCCTAAACGGTGACCGTGCAAGATGCGTGCTTTGGGAAAAAGTCATTGCACAAGGAGGGAAGCCTATGCCCCAATATCCTCTAAATTGAGTGGAGTCACTCTGCAGACCATTGAAACTGTCAAAGTCAAATAAGTGAGGGAACAGGAGATCAGAAAATGAGCTCTGACATTGTCAGGCAACGTAAGTGGCATCTGTTTCTGACGGTCGTTGTAGTGGCGCTGGCACTCACAGCCGGCGTGTTCCTCTCGGCAGCCTATGCCGCGCCCGTCAATATCGTGGAGAATCCCACAGACGGGCCAGAGGAAGCCAATGGCCCGCGGGAAGACGTCACGTCCCATCGTCTTATTGTGCAACTGGAAAGCCCACCTGTGGTTAGTGTGGCTGCACCGAGAGCCGGTGGCCAGTTTGCCGCCGATTCACCGGCGGCGCAGGCGCACATCGCTCAGTTACAGGCGGAGCAAACCGCTTTTGTCAACGCCATGAACCAGGCTCTGCCCTCGGCCAGCGTGGCAACCTATGTGAACGAACGAGGGCAGGAAGTGCGCGCCTCCTACCAGCTCGTCTTTAACGGCGTAGCTGTAGATCCCGGCGACGCCGATCCGCAGGTGGCCCAGCGCGAACTGCTGCAATTGCCCGGCGTCAAGGCCGTCTTCCGCGACTACGCCTACTGGCCGGATCTGTACAGCAGCCTGGATCTGATCAACGCCCCGGCACTGTGGGATGAGCCCGAGGTAGGCGGACGGGCCAACGCCGGCGCCGGCGTGAAGGTGGCCTCCATCGACTGTGGTCTGCACCATGAAGCGCCAATGTTCGACGGCTCCAGTTTCGCCTACCCTGAGGGCTATCCTCTGGGATACACACAAAATACCAACGGCAAGATCATCGTGTCGCGCGCCTACTTCCGCACCTGGGATCCCCCAGATCCGGGTGACGCCGCGCCCTGGCCCGGCCCCACCGGCTGCTCCCACGGCGTGCACACCGGCAGTATTGCGGTGGGCAACGTGGTCGACGATGCCAGCTATCTGGGCGCCGATCTACCAACGCTCAGCGGCGTGGCTCCCGGCGCCTGGGCCATGAGTTACAAGGTGTTCTACGAAAGCGTCACCGGCGACCTGAGCTTCTACACCATAGAAGGGCTGGCCGCCATTGACGACGCCGTTCGCGACGGCGCGGATGTGATCAACAACTCCTGGGGCGGCGGCCCCGGCAGCATCGGCGGCGAAGCGGATCCGATCGACGCCGCGCTGATCAACGCCGTGCGCGCGGGCGTCTTCGTCAGTATGTCCGCGGGCAACGCCGGACCTGGCCTGGGCACCGGCGATCACCCCTCCGAGAATTACATGAACGTCGCCGCCAGCACGACCAGCGGTACTTACGCCGCCGGCCGCCTCAGCGTTACCGCGCCCACTCCCGTTCCGGAGGATCTGCAGGATATGCCGTTTGGCCGGTCGCTGTTCGGTCCATTCCCGGTCGGCGAAGCGCTGACCTATTCGTTCATACCGGCTGTAGATGTCGATCCGAGCAATGTCACCGGCTGCGCTTCCTTCCCGGAGGGAGCCTTTGAGGGCAGCGCGGCGCTCATCAGCCGCGGTGACTGCTTCTTCGGCAACAAGGTGTTCTATGCCCAGGAAGCGGGCGCCGAACTGGTCGTCGTCTACAACAACGACGGCGACGAGATCATCAATATGTCCTTCGGCTGTGATTACGCGCCGGACTGCGGGCCTGAAGACATCACCATTCCGTCTGTCTTTGTCGGCCAGACTAATGGTGAGGCTATGATCGACTGGTATGATGATCACGGTAGCGACGCCGAGCTGACGCTGGATTTGATCCCCTTCCAGGCCGGCAACGAACCGGATGTCATTGCCAACTTCAGCAGCCGGGGCCCGAGCACCGGCGCCACACTGAAGCCGGACATCGCGGCTCCCGGCGTGAACATCATGGCGCAGGGCTATGATGCGGCGGCGACCGGCGAGGACCAACACCTGGGCTACGGCCAGGTGTCTGGCACCTCCATGGCCGCACCGCACGTGGCCGGGGCTGCAGCCGTGATCCTGCAGGCGCACCCCGACTGGACGCCCCATCAGGTCAAGTCGGCGATGATGACCACGTCCAAGTACCTGGACATCTTTATCCAGGACGGCAGCCCGGCGCAGCCGCTGGACATGGGCGCCGGCCGGCTGGACCTGGCTAACGTCACCGATCCCGGCGTCTTCTTACAGCCCGTCAACGTGGGCTTTGGCTACATCATCTCCGGCACAACGCACGCCATGGATGTGATGGTGACCAGCGCTGCCGACACCACGGAGACGTATGACCTGTCGACGCTTTACACTGGCGACGGCTTCGACAGCCTGACGACGCTGCCCGGATTCAGCGTTAGCCCCACCTCCATCACCCTGGCGCCTGGCGCTTCGGCCACCATTGAGGTGACGTTCGACACGACGGAAGGGCAGGGTCTTGGTGAGAATCAGGGCTACGTTATCCTGGAAAGCGACAACTACGAGGCGCACTTCCCCGTGTGGGCGCGCGTTATGCCGGAGCCGGACGCTACGGCCGATGTCCTGCTGATCGACAACGACGGCAGCACCACCGTCGGTTTCTCGGACTACAGTTGGTATTACACCAGTACGTTGGAGAACCTCGGGGTCAGCTACGACTACCTTGATGCGGATGCCAACTTCAATAACCCGACCACGATTCCCGAGCCCGCCGTGCTCGCTTCCTACGACGCTGTGATCTACTTCACCGGCGACAACTTCTATCCGGACGGTACCTTCACCGTGGCAACGCCGCTGACGCAGCTGGATATGGACCGGCTGGTGGAGTATGCCAACCAGGGTGGCGCCATCATCGCTATGGGCCAGGACGCGACGTGGGTGCTCAATGACAGCTTCTTCCAGGGCTTTGTGTTAGGCGCCGAGCGACTGCAGGATAGCATCACCGGCTTTCAGTTGCCCGACCAGCCGGTTGTGCCCTTCGCCGACGCGCCGCCTGCCTTCGACGGCATCAGTCTGGATCTGAGCGGACCGAACCAGGTCGTTGTGCCCCTGGAGGGCGCCAATGAAGTGCCGCCGGTGAACTCCCCGGCGCAAGGCCAGGCAGTCGTCAGCTACAACGTTGTCGATCAGATCTTCTCCTACAACATCACTGTGAACACAACGGAACTGATCACCCTGACCGCGGCGCACGTGCACACCGGTACCGTCGGGACGAATGGGCCGGTTATCCATCCCACCTTCCCCTTC
This sequence comes from Candidatus Sulfomarinibacteraceae bacterium, assembly GCA_035464315.1. Taxonomy (GTDB): domain Bacteria; phylum Chloroflexota; class Anaerolineae; order Promineifilales; family Promineifilaceae; genus JAAYYY01. The sequence continues at coordinate 2,530 of DATHSI010000064.1, read as the reverse complement.
ACACAGCCGGTGCCCGTCGAGGATACCATCTCCTGGGGCGGTGAGGCGATCTTCTCCGATGACGAAGAGGCGGCCTTGTTCGCCGGCAACCTGTACATCAACGTGCACAGCACAGATAACCCAGGCGGCGAAATCCGCGGCCAGATCTACATGGACGAAACCTCCGGCGACGGCGCGGGCAACCAGCTCTTCATCGACGAACTGGAGAACCAGGACCTGTCACCGGATCCGGTGCCGGGTAAGCCCGATGCTTTCCTGGAGATACTGCGCTATCCAGGCCCCTTGGCCGAAGAGGACGGCACAGTGACCATCGCGCACCGCAACCAGCCCACGCTGGAGTTCGAGAGCGTGGAGTACCTGGGCCGTTCCATCTTCGCTTCCTTCGGCCTGGAGGGTGTGAACAACGGCGTGGGCGCCACCAGCCGCGAAGAGCTGATGCAGCACTTCTTGAACTGGGCCTTCGACGAACCGGAGGTTGAGCTTGGCGTCGTGGACTATCCCGACGAGGCGGTGACCACCATCTTCTCTGCCACAGTGTCATCCAACATCGAGGGTACCAGCGGGGTCAGCTATCGTTGGGACTTCGGCGACGGCACCGGTTTCTTCGGACCTTACGAGAGCAATACTGCCAGCCATGACTACGAGTACTGCGGAACCTTCACGGTACGCGTGGAAGCCACCGACTCCTGGGGCAACGTGGCCATTGGCCACGAGCAGGTTACGGTCAGTGAGGATTGCCAGTTCCGGCAGCTCCTGCCCGTCATTCTGAAGAACACGAGCGTGGGCCCGACACCCGCGCCATCGCCTTTGCCCTAGTTGTTGAGACAGGGAAGGGGTGAGCAGAGAAGGACGCTCGCCCCTTTCTCAGCAGTATGAAACGGCGGTCCGACACGGGCCGCCGTTTTTTTTGCGATGTGGCCCTAAATGACCAGATGCAGTTATAATCTTCTGATGATGGAGCAACCGATTATTCTCATAGGCCCCATGGGCGCGGGGAAGAGCACGGTGGCCCGTCTGCTGGCGGCGCGGTTGGGCATGCCGCGATGCGAGATGGACGAGGTGCGCTGGGATTACTACCGTGAAATCGGCTATCACGAAGCCAAAGCCCGGCGCATCGTGGAACGGGAAGGACAGGCTGGCCTGTTCCGCTATTGGAAACCGTTTGAAGCGCACGCCGTGGAACGGGTGTTGGACGAGCACCAGGGGAGCGTCATCGACTTCGGCGCCGGACACACCGTCTACGAGGACGAAACCTTGTTCCGGCGCGTGGAGCAGGCGCTGGCCCCTTACGATAATGTGATCCTGCTCCTCCCGTCACCAGACCCTCAAGTGTCGCTGGCCATTCTTAACGCGCGGGCGGAAGCGGTCATTCGAGAGGACCTTGGCCAGCCGCTCCCGCCGGAGGTGATGCGCGAGGTGTTCGCGCTAAACGAACAGCTGCTCGCCCACCCATCCAATTCCCGGCTGGCAAAGCTCGTCGTCTACACGATAGACAAGACGCCCGAAGAGACGTGTGAGGAGATCGTGCGTCGACGAATATAGAACGATTTTGTCAAATCGTTCCGGCTCACCAGGCAGAACTCGTTGTCAACAGCCACAATCCTGTAAGATGGATTGCCAGATGTCAGCGTAAACTGTGAGGCAAGCCTATCCACCCTCTAGAGTTGAAAGGAGAAAATCTAATGTCTGGTGCGAAACGTATTATTGCCGATCGCCGCAGCCTCATTGCAACTCTTATCCTCCTGGCGTTGCTCGTCGCCGCCCTGCCGGCGCTGGCCATCACCCACGGTGAGCCAGACGGCAACGACCATCCGTTCGTAGGCTCCATCGTCATTCGCATTCCCGAAGAGGGGCTGTTCCAGTGGTGCTCGGGCACGCTCATCGCCAGCGACGTGTTCCTGACCGCGGCTCACTGTATAGCACCGCTCGACGGCCTGTTTGACGTCTTTCCCGACGCGGAGGTACTGGTTACCTTTGACCCCACTATCAGCCCCGGCGGCAACTTCTTTACCGGCCAATGGGTCATCAGTCCCAATTTCAATGGCTTTTCGGGCAAAGGGGGCCTTTCTGATCCCGGAGACGTCGCCGTAATTCTACTGGACAGCGCGCCGGGTATTGCGCCGGCCTCGCTGCCGCCTGCAGGCATGTTGGACCAGCTAAAGGCGGACCATATTCTCAAGGACACGCGCTTCACCGCCGTGGGCTATGGTACCGTGCGAGACACGAATCGCACCGGATTCCAGGCGATAATGGCCAATCTGGACCGTAACCGCTCGGAGCAGGGCTTCCTCTCGCTGACGCAGGCCTGGCTGACGCTCCCCATGACGCCCAGCAACGGCAACGGCGGCACATGTTACGGGGATTCCGGTGGACCGCACTTCATCCACCTGAACGGCGTGGAGACGAACATCGTGGCCTCCATTACCGTCACCGGCGATGCGCCCTGTAAGGCAACGGATAAGACCTATCGCATGGATACAGAGGCCACGCGAGCCTTCCTAGGCAACTACGTCACGCTACCTTAATCTAC
>DATHSI010000063.1:0-1751 GCA_035464315.1 Candidatus Sulfomarinibacteraceae bacterium | reverse complement strand
GGCCGGCGAACTGCCGCCGGACACGCCCCTCATCCGCCACCGGCCTTTCCGCAGCCCGCACCACACCATCAGCTACGCCGGTCTGGTAGGCGGCGGCGCCTGGCCCCGGCCGGGCGAGATTTCGCTGGCGCACCGCGGCGTGCTCTTTCTGGACGAGCTGCCGGAGTTCGGCAAGAGCCTCATCGAAGTGTTGCGCCAGCCGCTGGAAGGCCAGCCGCGCGAGGTGTCCATCTCCCGCGCCAGCGGCACCATCACCTTCCCCGCCAACTTCCCAGCCACAACGTGGCCCTCGTCGCTGCCCAGTACTCTGTCCCGGTTGCTACTACGGCGACCCCATCCACACTACAGTTGCTGCAATAGCATGACCACGGCTTCTGCACAAGCTGGCCAATAGTGCATCTCAGGCCCACTTATGGACCGAGGCTGGTTGCACTATGAAAGGTACGAATACCTCAAACCTCGGCGCGACGACACGCGGTAATCTTCGATTATCGTTTCAATAGGCGATGGAAAACCAGACAGGTATGGATAGCAGACTCGCTGTGTCCGACACGGAATTGGGGAACATCTCGTTTATCAAGAAACCTCAAGTCGTACCGTCACGGAGTCGCCTTCCGCCAGGTTTTCCGTTTTGCGGACGCTCGCTTTGATGGGCACAATGTAAAGGCCATCTTTGGGAAACAAGGAAGTCGTCCACCGTGTGTTGCCGATCCGAGCGCTTACCGGAATCATTCCCCAACCGTAAGTCACAGCTTCTGATATCGCTTTCAGATCGTGACTTTGCTCCGCCGGAACGGTCACAAAGTACCAGGGAGCGGGCCCACGCCAGAACCAGATTTCGCCGTTGAACTCGATGATCATGGCTGTAGTATATCAAATAGCAAAAGAGGCTGCTCTAGCAAGGCCAAAGATCGGGCGGAGCGGTCGGGCGCCATCAATTTAATGCCTCGCAGTTTGCGAATCCTATCGGTTGCCCTGGGGATACCGTTCCGTACACCATGCCAGGCGCCATTCCGGAAGACTTCATAGACGCAGAAACAGCATGGAATGCCTTGCGCTTTCCAGGGAGCAGAGGCGGGCTGACGCATGGCAGTATGGGACGCGCTCCTGGCGAGGTAACAAAAAGAGCGCTGCTGCCGGTGTTAGCCGGCAACAGCGCTCTTGGGCCCATGGACCACGGGCGGTTGGCGCTAGCCCGCGGTCAGTGGTCTGCGCTCGCGTTATTTAGGCCAGGGGCCCAGGATAACGGTGTCCACGACGTGAATCACGCCATTGGAGGCCATGATGTCGGGGATGATGACCTGGCTGTCGTCGTTGACGTACAGCGACCCTTCAAAGTACTTCAGGCCTGCGTTCTGCCCGTTGGCCATGACGATGTCACCCGTGGAAGCTCTGGCGGTGAAGGCGTCCACCGGCGTGGTCAGCACGTGGTAGAGCAGCACGTCCCTCAGCTCCTCGCTGGCGAAAGAGTCGGCAATGTTGTCCGCGTTCAGGCCCAGCTTGGCGAATGCCGCGTCGGTGGGCGCAAAGACCGTCCAGGAACCACTGGAGAGGGCGTCGGCCAATCCCGCAGCCTGCACAGCCGCCACCAGCGTCGTGAAGCGCCCGTCGGCCACGGCGATGTCCACGATCGTGTTGCTATCGGCGGTCTCGAATTCGGCCGCCGACGCGAAAGGTACTCCTACCATCAACACCAAAACTACGAGCACAACAACCTTCATAAACTTGTTCATCTTTTCCCTGTTCCTTTT
>DATHSI010000062.1:0-9644 GCA_035464315.1 Candidatus Sulfomarinibacteraceae bacterium | reverse complement strand
CCCCTACTTTTTCATCTAAATCAGCACCTGGACGAGACTGCCAAGATCGCCAGCCGGACCTGCTATCGCGGTCTGTTGCGTGTCTTGCGCGCGCACCCCACCGTGCCCGTCAATATTCACATTTCGGGCACGCTGATTGATGCGTTGAAGTGGCTTGATCCAGAACCCTTGCAGTTGATCTGGGAAGGCCTGAGAGCCGGGCAGTTTGAGTTGCTGGGATCGACCTACGCTCAGAACGTGCCCTACGCATCGGACGATTGGGACAACGCGCAGCAGATAGAACAGCACCAAAAAGTGTTGCACGATACGTTTGGCGTAACCCCGGTAACGTTCTGGAATCCGGAACGGACGTGGCGGCAATCTCTATTGCCGATCATCGCCGATGCCGGCTACCGCTTCACGCTTATTGAGGATCACATCCTGGCCAAGGCGCGCCTCGCCGAGCCGGTTGTAGTCACCAGCCAGGTTGGCGCGCACATCCTGACCGTTCTGTATGACGACCATTTACTGCGTCATATGTTCAACTTTGCGGTGTGGTTCGGGCGCCCTTCACAGTTGCAAATGTATCTGCTCAGGCGTGCGGATCATCCTAATGTGGCCGGGCATTGTCTGACATACGCTGAGGATGCGGAGGCCATGGGTTTCTGGGGCTGGCAGGAAGGCGTGGTGCCCAACCAGACGTGGCACCGGCTGGACCAGGTTCTCAGCCTGCTGGAAGCGCTGCCCGAGGTGGAGCTGATCCACCTGACGAACGCTCCGGCCTCGGCCGGCAATCTGAGCCCCATTCCAGAGGGCGCAGCACATTGGATGAACTGGTCTCTGGGGGATGAGGACCGTCCTTATCATGAGCCCGGTTACGAAGATTGGTTCGATTTCAACGAAAGCTCGCCGAAACTGGCCGAGTTCCGCGCATATTTCTCTGAGATTCGCGAGGCGCTTCAGTCTCTTTCCGAGAAAGTGGCCAAGAAGAGTAAGAAGAACTCTGCAGCCGGAGCCCTGTATGATGCAGCCCTCTATAATTACCTGGCGCACCAGTATGAGTTTGGCTGCGTCGGAGTGGGCGGCGAGGATTACCCCGGCTGGAAGGGGGCCAACGCATCCTGGGTTTTAATGCAGGCGGCTGAGTGGGCTCTGCAGCCAGAGCAGCTCTCTGAGCAAAAGGACGTAAATCGGGATGACGAAGAGGAGTTAATCCTCGGCGATGGCCGGAACGTGATCGTGGCCTCGCCTATGGGCGGGCGTCTGCTCTACTGGTTCGATCTGGAGAAGGGGAAGCAGTACGTAGGAAACCAGCTGGCTGTGACACCGGGTCCGTACGAAGGCGACGGCGCTCTGCCCGCCAATCACACTGTTCCTTACGAACTGTGGCTTCCCGAAGATGCCCGACCGCAGCCGATTGTGTCCGGCGCCCGGCTGGCGGCTGAAGCCAAGCCGACGCGTATGGCCAAACACCTGCCGGACTGGATCTGGGAGGGCGAACGAGAGCCTTTTGAGTTGCTGACGACCGACGTGCGCCAGGAGGGAGAGCGTCGCCTATTGCCGGCGCGCCGGCGCGCGTTCGTCGACTATATCAGCGTAGACGGTCAGGAAGCATCGCCCGGCGAAGCGCTCCAGGCGACACTTGAGGACGATGTTGCGCTATTCCGGCGCACGCTTGATACGCGTCTGAGCCTGGAAAAGCAGTTCGAACTGCGCGGTGGGGATGTCGTCGTGACCTATCGTTGGGTGAATGAAGGTGACGAGAAACGTAGGATCACCTGGCGCACTCTGTGTGAGCTGACGCCTGATTATTCACGACAGCTGGAAGAGGGACGCAAGGGGCTGCAATTTGTGGAGGATGTCCACGAACCTGCAGTTCGCAACGTACCTGCCCGGGAGCAGATTTCACTAGTGGCGGATAAAGAAGCGCGCTCAATAGAGTATGAGGAAGCCTTGCTGGCGCTGGAACTTTCGATGACTTTTGATCTGTCGTTGGAACCTGGGGATGAGGAGACAATTGTGGTGCGGCTGCGCCATTCGGAGGTTGCCAAAGGTAGCCTGAACACGTAGTTTTTGGAGCCGACCACCACTTTCTGCAGATTGCCATGCCTGCTCACAGATTGCTATTTTATTGGTTCCTGCTCCTGCTAATGCTGGGGGCCGGCGCGCTGGCCTGTACCATCATCCAGTTTCGACCGGCGAGCCCGACGGCGACGCCTGCGGTGACGGCGGCGATTCAGGTTATGGATGAGCCGGCGGCAGAACCGCCCGCACCGCCGCCCCGTCTCGAGCCAACGGGAACCCCGACACCGTTGTCGGACGAAGCGTTGGCTGCGCTGGACGTGGAGGAAGCGCTGATTGCCAACATCTATGAGCGCGTTGCGCCGGCGGTGGTTCACGTGACGAGCCGGGTGACCACGCTCAACTTCTTCTTCGGCGCGGTGCCCAGTGAAGGCACGGGCTCGGGCTTTGTTTTTGATAATGATGGTCATATCGTAACGAACTACCACGTGATCGAAGGCGCTGACAGCATCGTCGTGAAACTGTCGGACGAGTCCACGGCGCCGGCAGAAGTCGTTGGCGTTGATCCACCCAATGACCTGGCGCTGCTGCGCATCGATGTGCCTGCCGATGCGCTCACACCCGTAGAAATGGGGAGTTCGGAAGAGTTGCGAGTTGGGCAGCGAGCAATTGCCATCGGCAATCCCTTTGGCCTTGATCGCACCCTGACGGCGGGGGTGATCAGCGCTCTGGGCCGTCCGCTGCAGACTGCTGACGACAGCTTTATCTACAACGTGGTACAGACAGATGCAGCAATCAATCCGGGGAACTCAGGTGGGCCGTTGCTCGATTCACGGGGCCGTCTGATAGGTGTCAACACGGCGATTCGACAGGGGGCTGAGGGCATAGGCTTCGCGGTGCCCGTGGATACGGTCAAGCGCGTCATACCGGCGCTGATTGAGCAGGGATATTATCCACATCCCTGGCTGGGTTTCCTGGGCTACGACATTACACCGGGGCTGGCCAGCGCGCTGGAGCTTCCGGTTGAGCGAGGGATTCTCGTGGTGCAGCTATATCGAGGCGGGCCGGCCGATGTAGCGGGAGTGAGTGGGGCACAACAGGAAGTCATCGTCGGCAATCAGCGGTTGCTGGTCGGGGGCGACGTCGTGGTAGCCATTAATGAGCAGCCTATTGCGGAATGGGAGGATCTGTCTGAGTATCTGGAAATACAGACCCAGGTGGGCGACGAAGTAGTGCTTCATGTGCTGCGGGACGGCGAGGAGTTGGCGCTGACGCTTACGGTGGCCGAACAGCCGTAGTATTGTGTGATTCCTGGATTGTCGTAATCGCTATTTTGCAGCAAACTCATCGTTAACGGCCTGGGCCAGCAGCGCGGTCATTTCTTCCAACTGGGATTCGCCGGCAATGAGTGGCGGACCGAGCATGACGAGGTCCCCGTTGCGCCCGTCAGCGCACCCCTGCGAGTAGTAAATGATGAGACCGAGGTCAAAGGCGCGCTGCCATACACGCCAGGCGCGCTGTTCGCTGGCGGCGAAGGGACGCTTGCTCTGGCGCTCCTGCACCAGCTCCAGGGCCCAAAAGAAACCGAGACCGCGAATATCGCCTACATTGGGGTGCCGTCCCAACGCATCCTGTAGCCGTCGGCCGAGTTGTGGCCCCAGACGCGCCGTACGCTCTACCAGACCTTCGCGCTGCATGATGCGCAGCGTGGCTAACCCGGCTGCCGCGCCCACGGCGTGATGGCTGAAGGTGCCGCCGTGGTTAAAGTCGCCCAATGCGCTCTGCACCTGGTCCACGTCGGTCCGGGACACGGCGATGGCGCCCAGTGGGAAATATCCTCCGGCGATGCCTTTTGAGGTCACCAGAATGTCAGGGCGGACGTCCCAATGGTCGATGGCCCACCAACGCCCGGTACGTCCCATCCCGCTGAGTACTTCATCGACGATCAGAAGCACCCCGTAGCGGTCGCAGATCTCACGCAGGCAGGGCCAGTAGTCGGAAGGGGGCACAACTGCGCCCAGGCTGGCGCCGCTGATGGGCTCGGCAATGAAGGCTGCGACATTTTCCGGACCATACACTTGAATGGCCGCTTCCAGGTGTTGGGCCAGTTCGCGCCCACCGGCCGGGTTACGATAGGGGTAAGGAGGCGGAATGTGTGGGGTGTCGTGCAACATGCTCAGATAGGGCGCGCGCAGGCCGGGACGCCCGCTGACGCCCAACGCGCCGAGGGTTGTGCCATGATAGCTATGCGTTCGCGAGATGATCAGATGCCGGCTGCTGTTTCCCCGCGCCATCTGGATTTGCCGGGCGAGCTTGAGGGCGCCCTCCACGACTTCCGAGCCGCTGCTGAGAAAGAAGAAGCGGGGGTGCGGCAGGGGAGCGATCTCTGCCAGCTCGCGCGCAAACGTTTCGACGGCGTCACTGGTGAACATGATGGCGTGGGCGTAGGCTGCCGCCTGGGCCTGTTCGCTCATCGCAGCAACAATCTCGGTGCGACCGTGGCCCACGGTAACCACAAGCGGCCCGCCCGAACCGTCGAGGTAGCGCCTGCCGTGCTTGTCATACAGGTACACGCCCTGACCGTGCGAGATCATGGGCCGGGCGTGCGCCAGTTTGCGGTAAAATACGTTGCCGTGGGGGTGGGAGTACGTCATCTCAGTTCCACGCTCTCCGTCGCATAGGAGTGGTGTGGTGTCTAGCGATAAAGGCCCTGTGGATCGAGGTCTCTACGGATGATCAGCAACTCTTCTTCGCCGGGCGGTTCCATTTCGCGTAGTGAATCTGATACACGCAGGGTCCAGCCGATTTCCTGCTGAATAGCGTCAACCGATTCACCGGGCGCCACTTCAATCAGGGTCATCTCCCCCTGTTCGTTGTCAAAGTTGAAAAGGGCCCGATCAGTGATAACCAGGGCGGGGCCATCTCCGGGATAGCCTTTTTGCCGGCGAGCATTTCCACCTTCCAAATGTCCGGGACTGGTGAGGAAGTCCAGTTTCTCCACGAAAGCACGGCGTTGCAGGCGCATGATCATGAACGTTTTGCGAGCGTTAGTGGCAATTTCGCAGGCGCCGCCGGAACCGGGAAGACGAACCTTCGGTTTCGTGTAGTCACCGATTACAGTCGTATTGAGATTGCCGTGGCGGTCGATTTGAGCGCCGCCGAGTAGCGCCACGTCGACAAGACCGCCCTGCAGGTAGAGCATGAACAGATCGGCCATGCTGCAGACGGCTGTCGCGCCGCTGACCAGGGTGGGGTCGCCGATTGATAGTGGCAGGCGCGCCGGACGAGCGCCGAAGACGCCGCTTTCGTATACCAGCTCCATTTGAGGAGAATGGCTGCGACGGGCCAGATTGCAGGCAATATTGGGCACGCCAACGCCGACAAAAACGACTCTGCTTCCTTGTAGGGCGCGGGCGGCGCTGACAATCATTAACTCTGATGGCGTGTAATCCATGATTGCACTCCTACTTGTCGTCGCTTCGCGAAAAGAGCGCGCCAAAGAACCCTGCCTGGCGCCGCTTCTGTGTGGACATGCGCAAGAACAGGCCGGTGAGTCCAAAACTGATGTAAGCGCGCGCGCCATTGCGTATCAGTTCAGTGTCGCCAAGAAATACCGGAATCATGCCACCTACGAAGACCAGGAAAAACGCGATCAGGAGCCCCTGCGCCAGCCTCTGGCGACCGCTGCCAGACGTTACGTACACATAGTGGAACCAGAACCAGCCCACGGCAAATAGCGCGACCGCGGCGGGAACGAGCCAGGGCAACTCCTGTTGCTCGCTTTCCATGAGGGCCGTCGTCTCCATCGTCGCCGACACTCCGGCATAGAGCCAGAACAGCGCCAGGAAACCGTAGAGAACCTGGGTCACAATGTCAGGACCTTCCACTACAACTGAGTCGTCGCCGGCACGTCTGTTGGTCGAACGCCGGTTCCGGTTTCTTTTACTTTTTCTTCTTGCCATTATTGATGCCTCCCTAACTGTACCGGCCGTAGTTGACCAGCCCGGCGGTCATGGTGCCGGGCGCCAGTTCCCGTACCCGCTCTCCCCCCAACTTTTCCAGGTATGATGCGCGATCGGCAAGGCTGTATACCCATTCATCCAGCCACGCTTCCGTTGCGCGCTGGTCCCGGGATATGCTATCCCACTCTAGGTAGAAGCGATTATCGCGATCATAGTAACCCTGTACGTAACTGGGGTGAGCGCCGTAAGGCTCGACGACGACGGCGTCCACAATGAGACCCGGAATCAAGGTGCGGTTCGGATCGTGGCGGATGACGTCTTCGTCGACGACTTCTTCGACAACGACTACGACGTGGTTGGAGGCGAAGGCAGCTTCTTTCTGCACGCCCAGTAAGCCCCACAGCTGTGTGTTTCCTGCGCTGTCGCAGCGCTGGGCGTGAATGAAGGCGACGTCGGGGTTCAAGGGGGGCACGACGGCGATCGGTCCATCGCCGTACGGGCTCTCAACGGAACGGATTCTGGGATTCGCCGGCGGTAAATCGCTGCCCTCATAGCTGCGCAATGGAAAAAAGGGCAGATTGCTGGCCCCTGCTGTGTAGCGACCCACCATGCCAAAATGGGAGTACTCCTCCAGTTCCAGGGGCTGGGGTAGGTCCTTTTCGACGGCGCGGCGGATGCAGTGCAAACTCCCCACGCCGGGATTGCCCAGGTAGCTGAAGATGAGCTTATCTACGATGCCTGCAGCGACGATCTGGTCGTAAATGAGATCCGGCGTCAATCGAGCCAGCGTCAGATGCTGCTTACGCTGGCGGATTATCTCATGCGCCGCTGCAAAACATATGAAGGCGGTGAACCCTTCGATTGCGACCGTGCTCCCGTCTGGCACGAAGCGGTCCACCGCCTCCTTCATCGTTACTATCTTGTTGTTGGCATCCATGTGATTGAAACGGGGAAGAAAGCGCCTTCCCTCTGTTCCCTAATCGATTACAGTCTGGCTCTGTTCGTGCATATATTGCTGGACGTAGTAGCGTCCGCCACCGGCCTTGCCCGTGGAACCACTACCTTTCCAGCCGCCGAAAGGCTGATAGCCGGGCCAGGCGCCGGTTGTGGCGCCAGCTTCGCGATTGACATACACGACGCCGGCTTCAATCTTGTCCAGGAACCAGTCGATCTCGTCTTCGTCGTTGCTGTAGAAGCCGGCGGTCAGGCCGTAATCAACAGCGTTGGCCTTTTCCATAGCATCGTCCAGGTCGTCAATCTCGTGGACGGTGACGATGGGCAGGAACATCTCGTGCTTCCACAGTGGATGGTCGTGGGGCAGATTATCGACGATGGTGGGCGCCACATAATAACCATTGCCGTCTTCGATGACGTGCCCGCCGTAGACGATGTCGCCGTTCTCGCTCAGGTCTTTCACGAAGCGACGAAAATCATCGTAGGCGCTCTTGTTGATGACGGGCCCCATCCAATTTTCCTTCTTTGTGGGATCGCCGACCTTGATCTTACTGGTAAGGTCTACGAGTTTGTCCATAAACTCGCTCTTGACGTCTTCGTGCACGTAGACGCGCGAGTTGGCCGAACATTTCTGGCCCTGGAGCCCGAAGGCAGAACGCATCACGCCAGTTGCTGCCTTGTCCAGGTCGGCCTTGTCGCTGATAATTGAGGGGTTCTTGCCGCCCATCTCGGCGATGCAGGGCCGTGGGTATTTGCCCTGGGCAAACTTGCGGTAGATGTCCATTCCGACTTCATAGCTTCCGGTGAAGGTGATTCCGGCGATGTCGGGATGGTCAACGATGGTCTGGCCCACCGTGCGCCCGCCGCCCGTCACAAAATTGAAGACGCCGTCAGGCAAGCCGGCGTCACGGAAGCACTGCGTCAGCAACCAACCGCTGTATGCGGTGTCGCTGGCCGGTTTGAAGACGACAGTGTTGCCGGCGACAAGAGCGCCGCCGCTGGGGCCGCCTGCCAGTGCAAAGGGGAAGTTGAAGGGAGAAATGACGGCCCACACGCCGTAGGGGCGTAAAACGCTACGATTGTGGTGCCGCTCGCTTTCTGCGTCCATCTCGACGACGAAACCGTTGTTCTCCTCCATTTGCTGGCAGTAATAGCGAATGAGATCGGCGGTTTCTTCGACGTCACCCAGGGCTTCTAGGCGATTCTTGCCAACTTCCAGGCTCATGACAGCAGCGATATCGAAAAGGCGATCGCTTATCAGATCTGCGGCTTCGCGCATGAGGCGAACGCGTTCCTGCCATGGCGTGCGACTCCATGACGGGAAGGCCGCCTTGGCGGCGGCGACGGCGTCTCTGGCATCCTGCTCGGTCCCTTTTTGAAAGTGGGCCATCTCCAGGTCCAGGTCCGCGGGGCTATATTTGGGGAAGGTTTCGTCGGCCTCGCGCTCTTCCCCATCGATGTACATGGGGAAAGTCCGGCCGAACTGCTCTCTGGCTTTGGCCACAGCCTCGTCAAACATTTCGTGGAGTTTGGGGCTGGGGCTGGAGAGGGTGGCGTAAGTAACCTTAAAATCACGCTCGGACATATAGTAGCCTCCTAAAGATTGGTTGGTAGTGGGTTATGTGGGCTGTCACATTTTACGCGCTCCAGTACTCTCAAGCGCTATTATACTGTAAAGGTAGTGACTGCCAATTTGTAGGAGGCTGTTTGCGTCCGTCTGCTTAACCGATGAGGCCGTTCACCCAGTCCAGAGATTGTTGTGCGGGATAGAAGTTAGGGTTGACCTCAAGCGCCTCGGCGTAGGCATCACGCGCGCCGATCAGATCACCCTGCGTGGCTAGCGCGTGGCCCCGGTACCAGTGAATCTCCTCGACCCAGCGTCCGCCAGATGTGTTGAGCATGGCGTCCGTCAGCTCCAGCACGTCGTCGATACGCCCTGCTTTCCAATAGGCCATAAAGGGGCGGTGCTCGTAGTAGAGTGTGCGCGGGGGCAGGCCGATACTGCGCGCCTCGTCAAATACGGCAACAGCTTCTTGGTAATATTCGGTGTTACCGGTTAGCTCGCCAAGCCGTGTGAGACTTACACCCAGGTTGAAGTGAGTGAATACGTTCTCAGGATCCATGGCAATTTCCTGGCGGGCCAGCTCGGCCGTGTATTGCCACATATCATCGCGCTCCTTGAGCACCTCGGGAATCATGGCCATGACCTCGTCTTCATCCTGGGGAGGATACACGACGTAGAAGGTGTAGTTGAAGTGCTGCCACCACTTATTGAATTCGTCGTACGAGTCTACGCGTGGGCTACCATCAAACGGGCCCAGATAGGTGTCGCGGCTGTAGAACTCCTGTGCCGTGTCGTCGTAACCATAGACGGTGAGGTAATGGCCGTACCAGCCCTCTGCGCCCAATTGCGGTTCATACCCCTTTTCGATGACCACCGGGTAGCCGGCGGCGATAAACTGCTTGACCATTTCCATGTTGCCGCCGCTGTGTACAGTCGAGCGCAGGTTGGTGAAATCATTGACGTAATCGCTAATCTGCCAGGGGCTGACATTACGATCTTCTTCATTCGGTTTTAGATACTCAGCGGCCTGCTCCTGTGTGGTACTGTCGCCCCAGTAGTTCAGGGCAATGGTCATGTTGGCCGGGCCGCAGTTGTTGAAGCCCTGGCGTATCGTGATCAGCTCCTCGAGCTCAACACGGTCGGGGAGTGGGGTCGGTGTAGGG